>NZ_JBXCIZ010000007.1:0-229186 GCF_056786405.1 Paenibacillus sp. Y859
TTTAAAGCTTCATGAGTATACTTAAACAATTCAAATGAACCCGGATAAAGTACTTCATCGGTTCCTCCAATTGTTCCATCCCGATCGATAAACACTGCTTGTATTTTATTCTCTTCCATCAATTTCCTCCTCTACTGTTTCTTTGATTGATTTTGTTATTCATATGATTCACAGGGCTTTCCGATAACGTTTGGCATTCCTGACGTTCAAGCAGCTTAAGTGACTGAAGGGAACGGGTCGTCAGACTTAGCTGGTTGAATGTGTCGCCTGAATTAACTCCTCCGAAATTCAACTTGGCGACCGAGGAGCAAAGGCGACGATGTAGGAATGCTGTGTTATCCGATGACCTCGTCTTCCTTCAAAAATCTCATAGCCCTTTAACATCTGCCTATAAATCAATTGGATAATAATTTTAAAGCCAAATAATTAATAGTTTTCCCGGAGTTCTTCAGTTCTTAATAGGTTGATTGTGGTTTTTATTAGGGTGAATCTTCTTTGATTATTAATCACCCCCAAATAATATTTCCAATAACTTCTCCTACTTTAACAGAAGAGTTAAATAGTAATAAAAGTAAAAGGGCAACAAAAGTTACCAGATAATAGATAACCAATTGTGGATGTCTCTTTTTCCAATCATGATACTTATTTATCCAAGTATTCATAATAATCAGCTCCTTATTTATCAATCTTTTTTGGTGCTACTTCAACTATTTTTTTGATTAAATCTATTCACATTCAGTATTTGTAATAATTTATTATTTGATTTTATGTGAAGAATTCATAAGTTGTTAAAAAAGCTAGTATTGTAATACCTCAGTTACATTACCAAACAAGATACCAAACAAGATAATTTTAATTTTCTTATAGATTTTAAATACCGAGGTTTTCGGATAACTCCTAATCCACGAACTCGCCTATCCCACTCATACAGCGGGATAGGCGAATTCGCTTTAATCCTCCTCCGTAAGGTGATAGACGAAGCTGATGTTCGTGTTCTAAGGCTGAAGTCGCTTGATCTAATAGACATTGGATCGATAGTGGCAGTAGATATTAAATAGCGTTTAGCATGAAATAGTGACATTCTGAGTATACATTCGCCTTGAGCAATTCAATATCCTCCAAAGTATAGGACATACACATAACGAATTAGGACAAGAAAAGGCCGATTGTTCATTGGAGGTATGCCTTCCGGTGCTCTGACAAGCCTATCGAATAATAAAGAGTCGACGTCTTCTCCGTTCGTACCGGGAAGCTGTCGACTCTTTTTCATCACTATATACTTAAGGTCTTATACTTTCAAATTACGATTCACCAATTCAATACGTTGCTGAACGCAAGCGTAAGAACGGTAAGGATCCTCGGGCGTGTTGATGACGTAGTCTAGCAATTGATCCACCGTCGTTGTAGCGACATGAAGTCTTGTATCGGAGGAAGCATAGTAGATGTACACTTCGCCATTATCCAGAGCGATAACGCCGTTGGAGAATACAACGTTGGATACGTCACCGACACGCTCCTCACCATCAGGGGCAATGAAATGGCCTCCTGGACGATGGGTAACCACTTGTGGCTTAGCTAGATCAGACAAGAAGACGTAGAGCACATAACGGAGGCCAGCCGCTGTATTCCTTACGCCATGAGCGATATGCAACCAGCCCTTGTCGGTCTTAATTGGAGCAGGGCCTTGACCATTCTTGACTTCCTTAATCGTATGATAGTATCTTTCGTCGATAATAATCTCTTCCTCAATGACAGCATTCTCGATGGAAGCTGACAATCCGAAGCCGATCCCGCCACCTGATCCAGTGTCAATAAAGCCATCTTGTGGGCGAGTATAGAAGGCATATTTACCTTCAACAAATTCAGGATGAACAACAACATTGCGCTGTTGAGCAGAAGGTGTCTTGAGATCGGCTAAACGTTCCCAGGTGATGAGATCCTTCGTACGTGCAATTCCACATTGAGCAGTTGCACTGGATAGGTCGCCTCTCGGTGCATCCGGATCTTTGCGTTCTGTGCAGAACAACCCGTAGATCCAACCGTCTTCGTGCTGTACAAGGCGCATGTCATAGACATTGATATCTGGAACCTCTGTCTCAGGCAGAACAACAGGGTGATCCCAGAAGCGGAAGCCATCAACTCCGTTATCACTCTCAGCTACAGCGAAGAACGACTTACGATCCACACCTTCAACACGTGCGACTAAATAGAACTTCCCATTGAGATGAATAGCACCTGAGTTGAACACACCATTAATACCGAGGCGTTCCATGAAATATGGATTGGTCTCAGGATTGAAATCATATTTCCATATTAACGGGGAATGATCTGCCGTCAGCACAGGGTGCTGATATCGATCATATATCCCATTCCCCAAGGGAACCTTCTCATTCTTGCGGTTGATTAATGCATCATAGCGCCCTGTAAGTTGTTGTTTGCGTGTATTAAATAACGAATCCATAGATTGTTAACCTCCTAAAAGTTTTCGAGCGATACTTCCTGATATACTTCGAGAAAGCTAGCATCGGAAGCATGTACTTAAGTTTTTGAGCATTACTATAATCAGTATTTGCTCGTAGTAAACAATGGATGTTGTTCGAAGTAGCGAAGGTGTCGGAATTGTCCTGAAGAAGCGTTAGCGCTCGCCTACAAGCTTTCCGCAGGAAAGCTACTTCGGAAGCATATGCTTTGCCCTCGGATTTCAACCGCTTTAGGTGGTATACAATCAAGAAATCTGAGGGCAACAGCGATCGTAAGGACAATCCGCCACCGTAGCGGTCATCCTACACCATTCTTTACGCGACTACTTCAATCGCTCTAACATCTCCATACAAGCTCTCCCATTATGATAAGGGCATTTCCAAGCGCTAACCTTGGATTGCTCTAGGTTGGGAACGCCTTCGCGATTGACACTCCAGAACCATTCACCATGCTCGTGGTCAACGATATATTCCTGAATGAAAGACCAAGAGTGGAGGGCGGCTTGCTCGAACTTCGTATCACCCGTCATTTGAAAAGCATTATAGAATCCGACCATTGCCTCTGCCTGTGGCCACCAATCTTTATTGGTGTCTATAAACTCTCCAGCAGAAGATTCATTCAGAATACCACCATCGGGATCTATACCTTCGGCATAGGTGACTTCGGCCATCGCAATGGCTACCTTCTTCGTGCGTTTCAGAAGAACGGCATCTCCTAGAACTTCGGCTGCTTCTAATAGCAACCAACTGCCTTCAATATCATGACCATACGAGATATGATCGGATTTCACATGCCATTCCTCATCGAAGAATAGATGGAAGTGATTCGTAGCGGGATTAACGATACGATCAAGTGTCACTTCAATTAATTCATGAAGCTGATCACGAAGAATGGGGGATGGCCATATGCGGAATAAATTGGTATAAGCCTCCATAACATGTAGATGGGTATTCATCGATTTTTTCTCGTTCAGATCTTTATCACTTAGACTTAAGTCATCGGTGACGGTCCAGTTGCGAGAAAGGGCTTCGAAGTAGCCTTGATGAATAGGGTCATAACTATGTTTCTCAACAATATGAAACAATTGAATGGCATTTGCCAAAGATTCCTGATGTCCAGTAGCTCGGTGATATTCGGCTAGGGCATAGATCGCAAAAGCCTGACCATAGACCTGCTTCTTGTCTTCTGAAGGGCTACCGTCGGCGTTAAGCATCCAGAACAGTCCGTCATATTCCTTATCTACGAAGTGGTCGCAAATATATTGATAAGCGCGCTCTGCCATACTCAAGTATTTGCTATTCTTAAAGATCCGATATGCAGCCGAGAAAGTCCAGAGAATCCGAGTGTTCAGAACGAGACTCTTCTCCGCTCCTACAATTACTTGTAGATCTGGTGTAATCTCACCGAGGAAGCCTCCGTGTTCTTCATCCAAGGAATACTTCATCCAGAATTCTAGGATGTTATCTTTCAATTCTCGCTCTATATCAGACTTCCATGTTGTAACTTGGTTATTAATATTCATCAGAGTCCCACCTACACATTATTTGAAATTTAAAATAGTAAGAGTTGCGCTTGATGCTCTAATCCTTATATCTATGTAGAGACGGCCGCTGCCCTTCAAAGGACAGCCAGACCGTTTCTTTCTAGTAGTTCGTTACTAATACGCTAGTTAGTGTTACTTTAGTCCGCCATATCTACCGCACTACGAATTTGAAGTGCGGATTGAAGCGACTCAAACGTAACAGAGGAAGACAATGTATCTTTACGTAGGATGACAGTCTTCACCTGATCAGGACATAAGTCGAAGTAATTATCGCTCCATTTGACATCCAAGTTCGCAAATTCTAGCTCCACGTATTTGGCAAGTTCCTGTGACGTTAATTTCAGTTCAAAGGTTTCCTCTTGTTCCGACCATTCGGCAGCTATCATAGTTGGATTCAATTGGAAATGCTTAGCGGCAGCGAATAGTAGAACGCCTTCACTTACCACATCTCCAGCCACATTTTCTAAACGATACTCTAAATAAGCAGAGCGCATCTCATCGTCGGTTAGCTGTGATGTGAAATCAAGTTCAACGACAGAGGTAGAGCTAAGTGAACTCGCTTCAACTGATTGTCGGCCTTGATGGTTAAGATGTGATGACGTGCTACGAAGTTTCCAAGATACGGTGCCATCGAAGGAGTTCATCGTTTCATTGGATACGTGTAAGGCTACGTTCTTACCTTCTTCGCAAGCAGAGAGAAGAATAGGTGAGTAGAATCGTTTAGCGAAATAATGAAGTGCCTTCCAGCGACCGTAGTAATCGATACTCGACCATGAGGCAACTGGCCAACAGTCATTCAGCTGCCAGTAAATCGCTCCCATACAGCGCCCTCGATTGCGTCTCCAATGCTCTACACCATATTTCATCGCTTCTGCCTGTAATATCTGGGAAGCGTAGACAAGGGAAGAGAAGTCCTTAGGATATTTGAAGTTCTGAGATAAGTAGTACATGATCTTTCCGTTCGCTCCATCATTTTTCTGATGACGTTCCATAACATAGGAGAAAATATTACGATCCTCTGGCTCAGTAAAGCTCTCAATCGTTTTCACACTTGGAAATGATTGGAATCCAAACTCAGAACAGAATCGAAAGTGGAAAGAGCGATATTCTGTAAAGGGTTTTAGACCATGCCATACTTCCCAGTAATGAGCATCACCGCGGTTCGGATCGCTTGGATGATCAAAGCTACCGCCGGATGATGGGGAAGAAGCCCAGTAGAATGTGTTGGGATCGTACTCTGCAGCCACATCTGCAAGGAGAACTTCGAATTGTTTAATATAATCTTCCTTCATCTTCTCCGTCTTAGGAAATCCCCAATCGACGATGGCAGATTCAATCTCGTTATTGCCACACCATATTCCTAGAGAAGCGTGGTGCCGTAAGCGCTGAATATTATCGATAGCTTCTTGTTTGATGTTGGCAGCGAATGCATCTGTCAGGTCGTATACAGCACAAGCGAACATGAAGTCCTGCCAAACGATGAGTCCATAACGGTCACACAGATCATAGAAACCCTGATCCGGATAAATACCGCCACCCCAGATGCGAATACAGTTAAAGTTCGCTTCGATACAGTCGCGAATTAGAATCTCCGTCTTAGCAGTAGAGGTTCTAGGTAATAGATTATCTTCAGGAATATAATTTGCACCCATTGCAAATATAGATATGCCGTTAATCTCGAATTCGAATGATTCACCCCAGGCATCTGGCTCTTGTCTGACGCGAATGGTCCGCAGACCGATGGTGTAATCTTGCTGATCGACTAGAAGGTCTCCGTCAAAAAGTCCAATGACTACCTTATAGAGAGGTTGTGCGCCATAGCCATTAGGCCACCATAGTTGTGGTTGATCAATCATCATCGTCAATGTTTGGATACCATTCTGAGCTTGATTCCGTGCTGTAATCGTTTCTCCATCAGGATTCGTTACACATATATCTAAATTTAAATGTTGCGTATTCCATGACTCTAACTCAAGACGTAGCTCAAGTTCGACTTGCTCCTTCGTATGGTGCTGGGTTATGTAGACATCCTGAATCCGAGCAGTATTATATGCCTTCAAATAAATATCACGCCAAATCCCGGCATCCGGCAATTGTGGTCCCCAATCCCATCCGTAGCTGGAATGTGCTTTACGAATATGGGGGAAGCCATCCATCGTTGTGTCTACGCCCCATAGATGAGATGCCTCTTGTTTCTCAGCGATATAATCTAACGTATTATGGAACAGAATAGAAATTTCATTTGTCCCGAGTTGGATGAAAGGCTTAATGTTGAGCACATAAGTACGGTGCATATTATCGGTATCGGCAATGAAATGCCCATTGATATGAATGGTAGCTAATGTGTCGAGCCCTTCACATACTAATTCTAAGCGATCACTTTGGAATAGATCATCTGATACGTCAAAGTTGCGAGAATATCGATACTCTCGGTTCATGATATCTTTAGCATTCTTTTCGTTGTCACGATAGTAAGGGTCTTCAATAATTTCTGCTTGAAGTAGATCATTATAAACGGACCCTGGGACTTGAACCTCCTGAGGGATAAGTTCATGATTATCTTGAAGTTTCCAAATTCCAGTTAACCTAAGAGTCTTCATCGTGTAATCTCCTTTTTAAGCTAACAAGAATCCGAATTTGTTAGTGTTGTGTTATATTTATTTGCTATCTTATTTATAATCCTATTTGTCCTAAATATCAAGACATAATCTTGAATAATGTAAATAAATTATATCCTTCAAGCTTATATCTATTGAAAATGGAAGCGTTTAGTTATTATTAAGTTATCATTTTGTTATAATAACAAGTTAAATGTTAATTGAGACGTATAACAAAAAGAGGATATCTTACAACCATATTCATAGCTGCAAGACATCCTCTGAAATTTGTACTGGTGGTACTCGGTTATTCCGGTTGTCGATCGGGTAGCTGGCTTACATAGCTATCTGATAGGTGTAGAAGCTTCAATGCTCGTTCGTATTCGGCTTCCGTTGCCCCCTTGGAGTTCCCGTTCTCTCCAACGAATGGATAGTGGGTTCCATCCTCATATCCGTTACCTGGCAGGAACAAGGCTTTGTCACTCATGAAAGAACCACTAGGGAGGTAGTATCTTTCAGGTAATAAATTATAATCGTGGTTCAATAAATCCTGTCCGAAGTGAATCTGATGGTCAAGTGGTGCCCCAACCAGATTGGCGATCGTAGGCAACACGTCTATTTGTCCACCCAATGGCGTTAGAACGGCAGGTGATACGATGTCATTACCGCTAATAATGAGTGGAATATTCATCATATCTGCATAACTATACTCGTGCTCATAGATTTCTTGCATTAGTTCTTTATCGCGGCGATCTAGGGAATACAAAGGTAGGCCCATATGGTCTCCGTAAGTCACGATTAAGCTGTTATCCCATACACCATTCTTCTTTAGATCCTCGATGAACAAGCCAAGTGCATAATCTGCGTAATTCTGTGAACGAATATAATCACCAACGAACGTACCCTCATAGCGTTCCGGTAATGTCATTTGGTACTTGTCTTCTGGGATCGTGAATGGATGATGTGCCGTCATTGAAATGATTTGAGCGTAGAAAGGATCTGGCGATTCATCCATTTCTTGAAGTTTTCCTGCCGTTTTGGTGTATAGAACTTCATCTGAAGATCCGAAGAAAATAACATCCTCATCCTCGAAGAAAGGTTGGGCATAATAATGATCGAACCCAAGTGCAGCATATAGTTCTTTACGATTCCAGAACTCTACATTATTCGTGTGGAATGTTGCGCTTTGGTATCCGAGCTCCTTCAAAAGCTTAGGGAGGCTCGGTAATGACTTGTTGGAATAGACCTGTGAGGCAGCCCCTTTTGGTGGAATATAGAAGGACGTATTCACAACAAACTCGGCATCAGAAGTATTGCCTTGCCCTACCTGTTGGTAAAAGTTAGGGAAGTAAAGGCTATCTTGGGCAAGTTTATTCATATTCGGTGTGATTTCCTGTCCATCAATGGTTAGGTTCATCAGGAAGTTCTGGAAAGACTCCATTTGAATAATAATGACATTCTTTCCTTGAGCCGTCTGCCAGTATGCAGGAGTTGCAGGTATACTAGTTCCTTTTAACTGATCAATGACCCCTTGGGAGATGTCGCTATTTGGAATCCATTCGGTATTATCTTTTGCAAGAATTGTATAGGCTTCATAACTAAGAATCCCCATCTCTTGAGCTTGGGTAATTTCATTCATACTCGCACGATTGGGGAGAACGTTGAACAGACATACTACTAACGATACAACAAATAGTATCGAGACAACTTTATTTCTCCGCTTGATTGAAATGTGCAACTTCCAGGTTTTGAACTTCTTGTTGCGAAAAGATAATAGAAAAAAAAGAATAATATCAGTAAAGATAAACAAATAATAAGGCGCAAGCAGTGAGAAGACACTGTTACTTACTGCAGTGACTTGATTGACCTGTTCCAGCGCATGATAAGTCACAATGACACCATAATATTTATAATACATGATGACCGCAAAGTATATGGCAGTGACAACTAAATTGATAATCATATAATAGGTGAATTTACGTTTGCTAGCGAACCATTCGACCAGACTGAATAAGATCCAAATGAATGGGAGCTCGGTGAGAAGTAGCTTCCACGGAAGTGGATCGCTAAAGGTTACAGCCCATGTTAAATAACCTTTCAGCAATAAAATAATAGAGAATAGTACGAAAGGTTTCTTTAGAAGACCTTTGGATAATGCTGACCAAGACATATAAATAACTTCCTTCCAAAAAATAAATAACCAAATGTAGTATATAATTACAAATCACCTAATAAAGAAACTCTATATTATTATGCTCCCTGATAAGATAGATGTCAAAAATGCATCCCGTACACCAGCTACTCGCTGATGATGGGATGCATTATTTGAAAATGTAAGAAAGTATAAGTTGCACTCTATACATTTATTGTATCGGTCATTAAATGATGCCTTGATCCAACATAGCATCAGCGACTTTAGTGAATCCGGCAATATTCGCACCAACCACTAGGTTTCCGGGATATCCATTGGTATCAGCAGCTTCAGCGCATCTCTTATGAATATTAATCATAATTTCGTGAAGCTTCGCATCGACTTCTTCAAAGGTCCAAGCTAATCTCATACTGTTTTGGGACATTTCCAGTGAAGAGACGGCTACGCCACCAGCATTAGCTGCCTTTGCAGGACCGAAGAGAACACCATTCTCAAGGAATACATCGATAGCTGCCAATGTGGATGGCATGTTAGCACCTTCAGCAACGGCCTTGACGCCATTCTTCACAAGCAATCTAGCTGCATCCTCATCAATCTCATTCTGTGTAGCACAAGGGAGGGCAATATCACATGGAAGGGACCAAATACCTTCGCAACCGGGATGGTAAGTAGCATTAGGATGTTCCTTGACGTATTCACTGATACGTTTTCTTTCTACTTCCTTCAGTCTTTGAACGGTTTCGTATTGGATACCATCAGGGTCATAGACATATCCATTAGAATCACTACATGCAACAACCTTTGCTCCGAACTGAGTCGCTTTCTCAATCGCGTAGATCGCTACATTACCTGAACCAGATACGACAACCGTACTACCTTCTAGTGTTTGATCTTGGGCTTGCAGCATCTCATTTACGAAATACACAGTACCATAGCCAGTTGCTTCTGGGCGTGCTAAGCTACCACCGTAATGAATTCCTTTACCTGTAAGAACACCTGCTTGATTGCCACCGTGGATTCTCTTGTATTGCCCGAACATATAACCGATTTCTCTGGCTCCAACTCCGATATCCCCAGCAGGAACATCGGTATCTGGACCGATATATTTATAAAGTTCCGTCATGAAGCTTTGTGTAAATCTCATGATCTCGCCATCTGATTTCTCTTTAGGATTAAAATCTGATCCACCCTTACCCCCACCGATAGGTTGACCTGTAAGAGAGTTCTTGAATATTTGTTCAAATCCTAGAAATTTAATGATGCTGGAATTGACAGAAGGGTGAAAACGAAGTCCCCCTTTGTAAGGTCCAATGGCGCTATTAAACTGTACGCGATAACCACGGTTAACTCTAACCTTGCCTTGATCATCTACCCAAGGTACTCGGAACATGATGAGTCTTTCTGGCTCCACGAGTCTTTCTAAGATGCCAGTCTCCATATATTTTGGTTGTTTAGCTAATGCGGGAACTAAAGATTCCAATATTTCCTTAACCGCTTGATGGAATTCCAGTTCATTAGGATTGCGTTTTTGTACCGATTCAAAAATCTTGTTCACATATTGCTTTGCGACGGCCTCAGTTGGTTCGTTAACTCTTAAAAATGTCATAATATTAACCTCTTCTCTTATAGTTTATATTCTCTATTGGATAGTGAAATTATACACTTTTTAAGCGCCACTACAACACTTTTGAGCAATAAATACACATTTTAATTTTTTATTACCATATGCGGGTTTTGTTTATACGACCCTAAAAAGGATGTAACTGCACAACTATATTCATGGTATGATACAACAAAATATGAGAACGGGTGATCCTATTGTTGGAGCATAATGATGAACTCAGACAGGTGAAAATTTCCGTCCGACCTTTGGTGGAATATGTGTATAGCAGCGGAGACATTGAATCAGGATTCAGAGGTGTGGCTGCGCTCCATGAAGGAACTAGAATACATCAACAAATGCAGGGAATGTATGAAGAAGGTGATCTGAAAGAAGTAACTCTCAAGACAGAAATGTTATACGCGGATATTCTATACCTGATTGAAGGAAGGTGTGACGGTCTAATCCTCTTGGAGGATGGTTGGATGGTGGATGAGATCAAGTCGACCTCTTCGGACATAAATTTTATGGAAGAAGGCTATCCAGTTCACTGGGCTCAAGCGCAGATCTATGCTTATATGGTAGCGAAAGAACAGGGACTTAGTCAAATGAATATTCAATTAACATATATTCAAGTGGTTACGAGTGAGGTGAAACAGTTTAGGAAATCGCTTACTTTTACTGAGTTGGAGTCATTTGTATTGGATGTTTTGGCCAGTTATAACCCCTTTGCTTCTTTAAAGTTGGAACATATCCGTCGGAGGGATGATAGTATTCGTTCTATGCCGTTCCCCTTTGATTGTTACCGTGAAGGGCAACGGAAGTTAGCAGGTGCAGTGTACCAGACCGTCAAGGAGGGTCAGAAGCTCTTTGTGAAGGCGCCTACGGGTATCGGGAAGACGGTATCGACCTTGTTTCCATCGGTAAAGGCGATTGGAGAAGGGCTACTGCAACATATATTTTACTTAACGGCTAGAACGACGACCCGCACAGCCGCGGAACAGGCACTAAGCTTGATGCAGTCAAAGGGACTGAACTTACAAACGGTGACCTTGACGGCAAAGGATAAAATATGTTTCCAAGAAACGGTCTCTTGCAAGAAGGAAGACTGTCCATTTGCAGATGGCTATTACGATCGCATTAACGTAGGAATGATGGATATGCTGTCGAATGAGACCTTGATGGATAGGACCGTAATTGAGCATTATGCTCGCAAGCATCAACTATGTCCCTTTGAGTTCTCGCTGGATGCTGCTTATGTGGCCGATGCGGTCATATGTGATTACAATTATGTCTTCGATCCCCGTGTATCTCTGAAACGATTATTCGAAGAACGGAAGAAGAAGACTGTATTACTAGTGGATGAAGCTCATAATTTGGTTGATCGCGGGAGGGAAATGTTCTCTGCAACGCTAGGTAAGGCAGAATTTCTCGAGCTACAAAGAGGCTACAAAGGTAAGAACAATCGTATTCATGAGACGTCTCGTGCTGTCAATCAATATTTCATTGCTTTAAAAAAAGAGTGTGGCGAGATAAAGCGTAAATTGTGGAAAGAGCTTCCTGAGGACCTGATGAATAAGTTAGACCTCTTTGTTCAAGAGGCTGAGCAAGAACTTCAAGGGATCGGACATGGAGAGGATGAATCGCGTCAACTGTTGTTGAATACATATTTTGCTGCGCAACATATGATTCGGATTTCTAAACTATATGATGAACGCTATGTGACTTATGCAGAAGTGATCCGAAATGGGATGTCCATCAGAATGTTCTGTATGGATCCTTCATTCTTGCTAGCTCAAGCGGGAAAAGGTTTCCGCTCAACGATATTTTTCTCTGCCACGTTGTCTCCTCTGCATTATTACAGAGATATGCTCGGGGCGGGAGAAGATGATTACAGTTTGAGCGTGGCATCGCCATTCCATCGGGAACAATTAGATGTTCGAATTGAGTCTCTCTCGACAAGATTTCGGGATCGCGAGAGCACCCAAGAGCCATTGGTAAGCTTATTAAGTCAGATGGTTCGGGAACGTCGAGGGAATTATCTGATCTTCTTGCCGTCTTATCAATATTTACAGGATGTATATGCTCAATTTCACTCTGAGAACTTGGATGTAGCTACGATTGTGCAAGGAACGGGGATGGCTGAAGAGGAAAGGGAGGCATTCTTAGCAAGCTTTCGATCTGATAATCCTGATACTCTCGTAGGATTTGCTGTGCTAGGAGGTATCTTCTCCGAAGGTATTGATCTACAAGGAGATCGATTGAATGGTGTTGCAGTTGTAGGTGTAGGTGTTCCTCAGATAGGGATGGAGCGGGATCTAATGAAAGACTACTTCAATCGTATTGGGAAGAATGGTTATGACTACGCTTATGTATATCCAGGTATGAACAAAGTACAGCAAGCTGGCGGAAGGCTCATTCGCTCTGAACAAGACACAGGCATTCTCATGCTGGTGGATGATCGGTTCTTGCAGCGCCAATATCAGGAGTTACTGCCTGAAGAATGGAGGGGATAGGTTTAGAACCGTTCTGGTAAACTTGAATTTAGAAGGAGGGATTGGCATACTACTAATATAATCTTGCACGCTATATGTTCGAGTTCAAAAAGTCGACTTTTTGAACAACCTCTATACATTAAATTACCTCGAAGGGAAGAGGAGTTATGCAACAATTACGGATAGGTATTATTGGAACGGGTTGGTTCTCCCAAGTTCATGCAGATAATCTAATCGCTATGGAAGGGATTAAGCTTCAGGCCGTGTGCGGTAGTAGCCTAGAGAAGGGAGAGCGAATGGCAATACACTATGGAGCAACGGGTTATGAGGATGTTACGGTTATGTTGGAAACGGAGCGGTTGGATGCTGTGTACATTTGTGTTCCTCCAATGGCACATGGGGAGATTGAAGAGAAGTTAATTGAACGGGGAGTACCCTTTTTGGTGGAGAAACCTATTGGGATTAATTCAGAATTACCCCGTCGTTTACTGAGACAGATTGAAGAGAAGTCGTTACTAACTTCTGTCGGATATCAACACCGTTATAATGAAACCGTCGCTCAAATGAAACAATTACTTACTGAACAAAAAGTGGGTATGGCTTTGGGGCAATGGATGGGCGGCATGCCTGGCGTGGCGTGGTGGAGACAACAGGAAGGATCAGGTGGACAATTCATAGAGCAGACAACACATATTGTTGATATTCTGCGGTACTGTTTAGGAGAAGTTGAAGAAGTATATGCGATGTATGGCAACCGTGTGATGCACGAGCAACATGATAATGTAGGCGTTTCCGACGTTGGTACAGTAACGCTGAAGCTCGCTAATGGAGTGATTGCTAACGTATCTAATACTTGTATTCTACCAGGCAACGTAGGCTCATCGGGTATTACATTCTACACAGGTGAAGGTCTGCTAGACTGGAATCCTAGCCGGTTGAAGGTGGTGACACCGAATGTTACTACAGAATATAATAATCCCACGAATCCTTATGTGTTGGAGAGTGAGACGTTTATTAACGCACTACGCACAGGTGATTCCTCTCAGATCCGTTCTGATTATGCTGATGCATTCAAGACGCAATTGGTCGCCTATGCTGCATTAGAATCTGCCAATACAGGATTACCAATAAGGATACAATATTAGAACGTGAGCCACGTTATCAATGTAGTAATATGGTCATCATGTAGGGGGCCATTCCCAAGGTGAACAGGGCAGCGAGAATCATGGAGATACTAGAAATAGTACCACTGAGCGAGCTAAGCTCAAATGCTTTTGATGTACCCATTCCATGGGCACTGGTACCAAGCAGAATACCTCTTGCAACCTCATTGTCAAAGTGGAAAATTTTTAGAACAGAGGGTCCGATGATCGTTCCAAGAAGCCCTGTCATAATAACGAATACGGCAGTTATATTAGGGACACCACCGATGACTTCAGACACATTAATGGCAATGGGTGTCGTAATCGATCGCGGAATAAGACTTGTCACAAGTGAGCTGCTTAGATGCATCCATTTCGCAAGATAGACCGATGAGATCATAGCTACGATAGATCCGAAGAGTACGCTGGCGATAATTTCGATGGCGTGCTTTTTTAATACCTTAAAATGTTTATATAAAGGGACAGCAAATGCTACAGTTGCCGGTTGCAGTAAATCGCTGAGCCATTGACCACCCATATTATAGGATTCATAAGGGATCCTCGCAGATAGTAGGAAGACAACGAGAACCAAGGGTGTTATTAATAATGGCGATAAGTACACTTTAGACCACTTCTTATACATATATTTAGTCGTATAATAAACGCCGAGGGTTAGTATGAGATACAGCATTCCAATTATCATGATATACGTCGCTCCTTCCTATTAGATATCCTGCTTGCCATAAGGCCGGTGCTAACCATGACGATAAATGTACTAATGATGACAACAAGCAATATCTGAATGCCATTACTTTGCAGCATCGGAATGTATTTCATAACACCAACTGCGGCGGGGATGAAGAATAGTAGTAGCTCAGCAAGCAACCAAGTAGCGCCAATGTCGATCCATTCTAGGCGAATAATGTGCGTCTCCAACAGAATGAAGATCACTAAGATACCCAAGATGCTCCCAGGTACACTCCATTGAAGCCATTGTGTTAGTTGATTCATCAGTATGGAGAAGCCCATTAAAGCCCCGACTTGAATGATTCCCTTTAGCATATTTCTCATCATGTTCCGCTCCTTTCATTCGTTATGAAAATTTTACATCACATTCTTTCATAGGTAAAATGAATATAAGGAATGGATATCATTCCATTTAGCTATGGAAGATCATAAAGCTAAGTATCGCCAAGCTTCATAATTCATCAGATGATGGGGCATCAAATGCTCATACAATAGAGTGAGAGGGAGGGCAACACAGCATGGATATACGACAATTGCAGTATTTTATGGCAGTAGCCCGTCATAAGAGTTTTACGAAAGCAGCAGAAGCGCTTTACATAACTCAACCAACGATCAGTAAGACGATTAAGAATATGGAAGAGGAGTTTCATATCGTATTATTTGATCGTGCAAGTAAAAAGATTGAACTAACGGATGCGGGAAAGATTATGTATGAACAAGGACGCCATATTGTGAAATCTTTTCAGAACCTTTCATCAGAGCTACAGGATCTACAAAATCTGAAGAAAGGTCATATTCGGATTGGCTTGCCACCGATGGTTGGTTCCAGTTTCTTTCCAGAGGTAATCGGTCAGTTCCATGAACAATATCCCGATGTAACGATTCAAATCTTTGAAGACGGTGCCAAGAAAGTAGAACTCGACGTTGAGAGCGGGCTACTAGATATCGGTGTGACCGTATTGCCAACGGATGACAAGTTATTTCATTCGTTTTCTTTTGTACAGGAGAAGTTAATGCTACTTGTTCACCCAACACATGCCCTAGCTGACAGGGAGAGTGTATCCTTATCCGCTCTTGAATCGGAGCCTTTCGTATTGTTCAGGGAAGACTTCGCGATGCATGATCGGATTATTACAGAATGTGTTCGATTGGGGTTCCAGCCACATGTTGTTTATGAAAGTTCGCAATGGGATTTAATTAGTGGAATGGTAGCTGCGAATCTAGGGATAGCCCTTCTGCCTGAGACGATATGTCGAGAAGTAGATCAATCTCGGATTCGTATTGTACCGCTTGTTAATCCGACCATTCCATGGCAGCTCGGGATGATCTGGCGTAAGGAACGCTATCAGTCTTTTGCTGCACAGGAATGGATCCATTTTACGCAGGATATTTTCAAGGAGAAGTCCTGATACTAAATAGAAATAAAGGATAGTGATCCAGTTCTTATCTGAGAACTCATGTCATGTTTGACATAGCACTTTAGATGGAATTATAATACATAGGTAGCCTAATTAATAGGTAACCTATGTATTATGACAACAAGGGGGAGTATGGCCTTTCATAATGGAAAATTTAATTGCACAAAAGTTATTCGAAGCGATGAAGAGGTTCAATAAGGCGCAGTTCAAACAACGTATGATTGATGGTGTCAGACGTAGCGAAATGATTCTGATGTTCTATGTCAAGAAGTCATCCAAGTCCAATGCAGAGGGTCTGAAGGTGTCTGAGATCAGTGAAATGATGGGAGTGACTTCTCCGACAATTACCCAATCATTGAACGCGTTGAAGGCCAAAGGATGGATAGAACGAACTGCTGATCAGAATGATCGCAGAGTTGTTCGGGTTAAGCTGAGTGTTGAAGGGGAATTAGTAATTCAGAAGGCGATGGAGGTAACAGAGGCTTCTTTTAATGAATTAATCAATCACTTAGGAGAAGAAGACAGCAACCAGCTGGCAGATCTTCTGATTAAGGCTTATCAGTTTTATGAACAGAAAGATACGAACTTGATTCAGAGTGGGGATGATAATATATGTTGAAATTATTTAAAGGTCTGAGCCCCTATCGGCTGCCTATCGCTCTAGTACTTATACTGATCTTTATTCAATCCCTATCTGATCTGTATTTACCTACCTTGATGGCAGATATCGTGGATAAGGGAATTATAAACGAAGATATCCCATACATTTGGAAAATCGGTGGTATCATGCTACTGATCACTGCGGTAGGAGCGATATGTTCCATTGTAGCAAGTTATTACTCCTCACGTGTAGCGGTGGGCTTCGGCCAACGACTACGTAATAAAGTATTCGGTCATGTACAGAACTTCTCTTTGCAGGAGTTCGATAAGATCGGAACCGCTTCGCTAATCACACGTACAACCAATGATATTAACCAAGTTCAGCAGGTCCTAATGATGTTACTGAGAATGATGGTTAGTGCACCACTGATGTGTATTGGTGGGATCATCATGGCAGTCAATCGAGATGCTAAGCTTTCTCTCGTTATTGTGGTTGTTATTCCTGTATTAATTGGTGCTATAGCGATTATAGCGTTGAAGGGACTCCCACTATTCAAAGTAATGCAGGTTAAATTAGATACGTTGAATCGCGTTTTACGCGAGAATCTCACAGGAATGCGAGTTATTCGTTCATTTAATCGTACGGATTATGAGACGAAGCGCTTCAACGATGCCAATGTAGATTTAACAGATACAGCTATTAAAGTGAATAAGATTATGGCGGCGATGATGCCGATTATGATGCTTGTTATGAACTTCGCAACGATTGCGATCGTGTGGTTCGGTGGAATTCGTATCAGCAATGGTGAAATGCAGGTGGGTTCCTTAATGGCGTTCATTCAATATGCGATGCAAATTATGTTCTCCCTTATTATGCTATCGGTCATCTTTGTTATCGTTCCACGGGCTTCTGCTTCCGCGATACGGATTAATGAGGTATTGGATATGGTTCCAGAAATCAATGATCCTGCACAGCCCAAGCAAGCGAATAGTCAACATGGCTTCCTTAGATTCGAGGATGTAAGTTTTAGTTATCCGGGTGCCGAACAGCCAGCGATTGCTAACATTACCTTTGAAGCTGGACCGGGTGAGACTACAGCGATCATTGGAGGAACTGGATCGGGCAAATCAACATTACTTAGTCTAATTCCGCGATTCTATGATGTGGGGAGTGGTAAAGTACTGATTGATGGTGTCGATGTTCGAGAACTTACCCAGGAACAATTACGAGAGAAGATTGGTTTCGTACCACAGAAGTCAGTTCTATTTACGGGGACCGTCGCCGATAATATTCGCTATGGTAAGGAAGATGCCACTGATGCGGAAATTCAATATGCGGCTGATATAGCTCAGGCGACAGAATTCATAGCAGAGATGAAAGACGGATTCCAATCGAAAATTTCCCAAGGGGGCAATAATGTCTCTGGAGGACAGAAGCAAAGACTATCCATTGCGCGTGCATTGGTGCGTAAGCCAGAGGTCTATGTATTTGATGACAGTTTCTCTGCCCTTGATTTCAAGACCGATTCCAAGCTTCGTGCATCACTCAAGGAGATTACAATGGATGCTACCGTATTATTGGTTGCACAGCGTGTGAGCACAGTGATGGATGCAGATCGTATTATCGTATTGGATGAAGGCTCTATCGTCGGAATAGGTACACATCGTGACTTGATGGATACTTGTGATGTCTACCGTGAGATTGTATCCTCACAGTTGTCAGAGGAGGAAAGCGCATGAGTGAGAATCAGAGAGAACATAAGCCTCCCCGTAGATCTGGAGGAGGACATCCTGGAGGACCGCCTGGAGTGGTCATCCCTGGTGAGAAGGCCAAAGACTTTAAGGGGTCTTTGAAGAGATTAATTCGTTATTTGGCTCCACGTAAAGTTATATTAATATTTATTCTTTTGATGGCTATTCTAAGTACATTATTTAGTATCGTGAGCCCGAAGATTCTGGGGAAAGCAACAACGAAACTATTTGAAGGTATTATGGGAATGATGAATGATGTTCCCGGAGCGGCCATTGATTTCGATTATATTACACAGATATTGCTTATATTGGCTGGATTCTATATCATTAGTGCGCTATTCAGCTATGCACAGCAGTATCTAATGGCTGGCGTGGCACAGAAGGTTGTACTTGATATGCGGACACAGATTAATAGTAAGCTGTCTCGCTTACCACTCAAGTATTTCGATTCTAAGACACATGGTGAAATACTGAGCAGGGCTACGAATGATGTCGATAATATAAGTACGACGCTGCAACAGAGCTTAACGCAACTGATTACATCTGTCGTGACGATTATTGGGGTTGTTATCATGATGTTGACCATTAGTCCATGGCTAACGTTAATTACGATTATAACGTTACCGCTTAGCGTACTAGTCGTCAAAGGTGTGGCATCCAGATCACAGAAACACTTCATGGGCCAACAGAAGTCACTAGGTGATCTTAACGGACATGTGGAAGAAATGTACACGGGACATAAGATTGTCAAAGCTTTTGGGCGCGAAGAACAGTCGATGAAGGAATTCGATGACATTAACGAGAAATTATATCAGTCAGGTTGGAAGGCACAATTCCTATCTGGAATGATCATGCCGTTAATGAGCCTAGTGAGTAATCTGGGTTATGTGTTGGTATGTGTCGTTGGGGGAATATTCGTTACTAATAAGAGTATTACCATCGGGGATGTTCAAGCCTTCATTCAATACACAAGACAGTTCTCGATGCCGATTGCGCAAACAGCTAATATTGCTAATGTCATTCAATCTACGATAGCATCTGCTGAACGTGTATTCGAGTTATTGGATGAAGAAGAAGAAGTACCTGAGCTTCAGAATGCGAAGACGATTCAATATCCACAGGGTGCTGTTCAATTCAATCATGTGAAGTTTGGATACAAGGAAGATTCGATCTTGATTGAGGATATGAATATTGATGTCAGACCAGGCCAGACAATTGCTATTGTAGGTCCGACCGGAGCAGGGAAGACAACACTTATCAATCTTCTAATGCGCTTCTATGAGCTAAATGGCGGCGATATTAAGATCGATGGTGTGAATATTGCTGACATGAAACGCGGCGATCTGCGTAGTAAGTTCGGCATGGTGCTACAAGATACTTGGCTCTTTAATGGAACGATCAGGGAAAATATTGCTTATGGTCGTGAGAATGCGACAGCAGAAGATGTTATTCAAGCCTCGAAGGCAGCTCATGCGGATCATTTCATTCGCACCCTTCCAGATGGTTATGAGACGATTCTAAATGAAGAAGCTTCGAATATATCACAAGGGCAGAAGCAGCTTCTCACTATTGCCAGAGCCATTCTAGCCAATCCATCGATTCTTATACTGGATGAAGCGACGAGTAGCGTGGATACGCGTACCGAGATTTACATTCAGAAGGCGATGAATGAGATGATGAAGGGTAGAACGAGCTTCGTCATCGCGCACCGTTTATCTACGATAAAAGATGCCGATCTTATTCTAGTTATGAATCATGGTAGTGTCATTGAGAAGGGTAACCATGAAGAGTTACTGGAGCGGGATGGCTTCTATGCAGACCTGTATAACAGTCAATTTTCAAAAGGCATTCAACAAGACGTAGGGTAAACAATACCTGCTATTAATTGTTACACAACAAAGAAGAGTACGCACTGGAAGCAGTGAAGTACTCTTCTTAATTTATATATAAGAATTTATATGTTTTTGGGAGAACCGAAGGATTGCCCGCTTTTTAATGTTGTATAAATTTCTATGGAGGCACCGCTTGTAGTGGCATCATGGAGAGTAACCACGTATATTTTCTAACGGAAATAGCAGCCTCTATTTTGCCTAAATCGTCACTTTTGGAATTCTAACGGAAGTGAGCGACCTTATTTGGGCTTTTCCTTCGGATTTGAGCTGTTAATGTGCATATAGAGGCCTGTATTTCCGTTAAAATTTCATTGTGGTGTTTTTTCGTAGAATAAGGTCTGTGGCTTCCGTTAGAAATCTACCGTCGGCGAATATGAGTCTAAACAACACTAAAATTAGCAGAATGGGGGGGCGAGAAATAAGTGCTATAATTCAAAATGGAAGAACAGCGAAAAGGGAGAGTTTGTGAGTCATTAGCTGTACGTTCTGCAGGTGAACGGAGGGAATGGTGATAGTAAAGCCTAGAAAGTAGAACAAGAGAAGGGGATACAGCCCATAGTTCATTACTACTAATCCACCACATAAGCTTCTTGACCAAAGACGCCAAAAGGCATTTTTCTTGTGTAATGTTTATGACGTGGTGAAATTGATCAGGCTTGTTAGCATAGAAAAGACAAAAACCAGACAGCATGATTCTGTTCATCCGCAGCCGTACGTCTGAATAGTTCTTTCACGTACGGATCTCGTACTTGGTCAGATATCTTAAGGTAATAATCGACGGTGTTCTGTTCGTCCTTAAACGAAGCTTTCACACCTGCTCTAAATTCGGATGCACAAACTTCGGTTAACTTGGGTGCAGGTATACAACCCGTTAAGCATGTGTAAAGATGCGCAAATTGTTGAAAGTGTTTGATCTCATCTTGACGTATCTCCAGAATTCTCTTCCTAATTTCCTCGGTTGGTGAACATGCAGCTAACTTCTCGTAGCAGGTAATAGAACTATATTCTCCATTCAGTGACGTCAGGAGATATCGAATCAGCTGTGCGTCTGCTGTTGCTCGAACTTGATCATGATATGATAACATCTACGCATTCTCTCCCTTAAGATTAGGCTTATATAACATATGCGCGCCTACTCTTAAGGTGCCTATTGAGTGAATATTCAAGGGGGAAATTACCAGTATAGGAAACGTGGATGAATGATTGTGTTATTTAGCTGCAACGCCATTCCAGAATAAATCAATAATTTCTTGGGCTAAATTAGCATAGGAATGGTTATAGTCTTCCGTTGCTTCACGATTTCCCAGCATCAGTAGTGAGGAGAAGGTATAGGCAAGAAATGGGGTATTGCCCGTGCGGATTTCTCCACGATCCATCGCTTGTTGGAAGCTGGAAATAAGTACGCCGTGAATAGCTTCCTCAGAGGACATTATTTCTTGAAGTTGTTCTGGTGATAGTGAAGACCGAGCTTCATGCATAATGGTTCCAAATTCTCCGTGAGGATTGGCTAATTTCGCTTCAGCTAAATGACGTAATCTGTCCATGAGTGGAGCATCCTGTTCCATAATGCGTTGCGTCTGAATCCTTGCTTGTATCATCATGGCGGCAACAGATGCCGTGAATAATTGGGCTTTATTCTCAAAGTAATAATAAATGGAAGCCTTCGTTACACCACATGCTTTGGAAATCTGCTGCAGGGAGACCGCCTCATAACCGTAATCCATGAATAGTCTGGAAGCGGTACGTAGAATCATCTGATCTATAGGTGAATCGTCTTCTTTAAGTTTTGGCCGACCTGGTGAGCGTTTGGTCTTTGGTGCATTCATCATGTATACGACACCCTCCACAAAATTAGATTGATAATTAACCAACCGGTATATATAATTATATCGATTATACAGGGAACCGTCATACATTACATACTTTTTAAAAAAAGGATTCAAGGAGGATCATACATGAAACAGCATTTAGGATACGGTAGATGGGTTACGGGCAAACGAAGTAAGTGGGTTACACTCTTGGTCTGGATTATGGTCGTAGGAGTACTTACCATTGCATGGCCTAGTGTCGGTAGTGAGGAGATTAACAACTCTCCTAATTTGAAGGAACATGTTGCCTCTGTTCAAGCAGAGGAAATAGCAAATCGGGAATTCCCAGGCGGATCTGGAATACCAGCTCTTCTCGTATGGCATCGTGAAGGAGGTATGACAGACGAGGATATCGTAAAGGTGCAACATCTATATGCATTATGGGGATCCACCCCATTGCCGTATCAAGATAGTGTTCCACCTTTTGATAAGATGCCACTGCCTGCATTGAAGACACTTCTTTCCGAAGATCAGAGCACCCTAGTTACACCGGTTTTGTTCAGTAAAGGGGTGGAAAGTGATCAATTAAAGGAAGGAGTGGAACAGATCAAGGCGCAGGCGACGGATGAAATGGGAAGTGATCCATTCGCTGTAAGTCAAGATGAAGGGAGTCAACTAAGGGCTCGGGTCACAGGTCCTGTCGGTATTTCAATTGATGCAGTAGGATTGTTCAAGAATGCTGACTTTAAGCTCATGTTGGGGACGGTCATTCTAGTGCTATTCTTCCTACTTCTTATATATCGTTCTCCTGTCCTTGCATTGATTCCATTGATTGCTGTTGGGTTTGCTTACGGTCTGACTAGTCCTATCCTTGGGTTCATGGCAAGTAAAGGCTGGATTGTTGTAGATTCACAAGCGATATCGATCATGACCGTACTGCTATTCGGTGCAGGAACGGATTATTGTCTATTCCTTATCTCGCGCTTCCGCCAAGTGCTAAAGCATGAAGAGAGCAAGGGGAAGGCATTGTTGAAGTCCATCACGGATGCCTCAGGAGCCATTGCTATGAGTGGGTTTACGGTCGTTCTTGCTTTGTTTGCTCTTCTTCTGGCTGAGTATGGCGCTTACCACCGCTTCGCTATACCATTCAGTGTCTCTATTCTAATTATGGGTGTAGCGAGTCTAACATTAGTACCTGCATTACTTGCTATCTTAGGACGCACCTCATTCTATCCATTCATTCCACGTACTTCAGAAATGGAGGTGGAACGTGCTCGCAAGAAAGGTCAACCAATACCTATCCGTAAGGCTGATCATGATAGCCGAATAGGTCGGCTGGTTGTCAGCAAGCCTTGGACGGTTGTAATCGTTACTGTTGTACTGCTCGGAGGATTGGCTACCTTTTCAACTCAAGTAAGAACGACGTATGATCTTATGTCTACTTTTCCGAAAGATATGGCTTCAAGAGAAGGCTTTGATTTAATAGGTGACAAGTTTACACCAGGTGAGCTAGCTCCAGTGAAAATCATGGTGGATACGGAGGGGAAGGAAGATAACCTAGGTGAAAAGTTAGTTGCACTTCCATACGTAGCTGTCGTGTCTGAATCAGCACGAGGAGCGCAGAATCCAAACATCGTTGGTTATGATATAGAGTTGAGTATGAACCCATACTCCTCAGAAGCTATGAATCACATTCCAGATTTACGTATAGTAGCAGAGCAAGCTCTGAAGGATTCAGGTATCGATGCTCCTGTAGATCAAGTGTGGATTAGTGGACAGACCGCTACACAGTACGATACTAAAGTAATGACTGACCGAGATACGCGAGTGGTTATACCTGTCGTGATTGGACTAATTAGCTTATTACTATTGGTCTACTTGCGCTCTATTGTAGCAACCATCTATTTGGTGGGAACGGTCATTCTATCCTATTTCTCAGCGTTAGGCTTAGGTTGGATTATTATTCACTATGGTCTTGGCGCGGATGCCATACAAGGCGCAATCCCTCTTTACTCTTTTGTATTTCTGGTAGCTCTGGGTGAGGATTATAATATCTTTATGATTTCAAGCATCTGGAAGAAGAGCAGACATTTGCCTCTGAAGCAAGCGATTAAAGAAGGGGTAGGCGAGACCAGTTCTGTTATTACTTCTGCAGGTATCATTTTAGCGGGTACATTTGCAGTGTTAGCATCATTACCGATTCAAGCATTAGTACAGTTTGGAATCGTCACGGCTATAGGGGTACTTCTAGATACATTCATTGTGCGCCCATTCTTAGTTCCCGCGATCACTAAGCTGTGTGGACGCGTCGCTTTCTGGCCTGGGAAGTACACAGAGATTGAGCGTCAAGAGGAGCTTAGTCAATAGACGATAAGTTATTGAAACAGTAAAAGATCCCTATGCTATGGGTGATTTTCAAAGAAACGGCTGTGCATACTTTTCCTTAGGTATGCACAGCCGTTTCTCTTTGTAAATTCACATTTTAGTCCTTTTTTGATTCCGTTTCGCTATAGGCTACAGGTTTGGCGACCCAATCATCTGCTTGCGGTTCAATATCAACGCCATTCTCCATTTTCTTTCTTTCCGCAAGAGAATCTCCGTCTTTGTTTTCTTTATTTCGAACTTGATCTTCTGTTTGATGTTCCAATAGGATGCCCTCCCTTTCCAACCTTATTGTTGCTACGACATACTTAGAATAACCCGTTAGACAGGTTATCATACGGGAAATTGAGCGGGTTTGTCATTTATAAACTACATGGCATACCTTAAGCGAGTTGTGCAAATCTGAATAATATGTTCTAATCCAACTTCTTCAGTGCTTCTTGCGCTGGACCCTCTAATACATTTCCATCATAGCCGAATCTAGAACCGTGGCAAGGACAATCCCAGGTGCGTTCGCCTTCGTTCCATTCTACTTCGCAGCCCATATGTGTGCATGTGGTGTCTACGAGATGCAGTAGGCCTTCGGAGTCGCGGTAGGCGCCAGCTCTTTTTCCATCATGCGTAACGACAGAGCCAGTATCATTCTCGAGTTCATCTACTTTAGTGAAGACAATACCTATCTTACCCGTTAGCATTTCTTTGGCCACATTGGCATTCTGAACGACGAGATTCTTAACACTAGGATTAGCGTTGAAGCGTGAAGGGGTGAAAAGATCAGAAAAGCGGTTATCCTTTCCTAGAATTTGATCAGTAATGATCCTAGCGGCTACGGCGCTGGTTGTCATTCCCCACTTAGCAAACCCAGTTGCTACATAAATACCCTCATCTTTCGATGTGATCTGACCAATATAGGGTACTTTATCGAGTGTGACCAAGTCTTGCGTAGACCAACGGAAAGGGATTCCTTGATTCCCTAACAACTTTGCGCCGAACTCCTCTAAATTCTCATAATGGCGGTAGGTGCAAATCCCCTGTCCAGTCTTATGGCTTTCTCCGCCAACGAGAACGAGTTGTTCTCCATTCCATGAGGCGGATCTGACAGAACGCGTTGGCTCATCGACGCTGATATACATCCCGCCTGCAAAAGGTGTCTGTGGTTTCATAGCAATCACATAAGATCGTTCCGCATGCAGACGTGAGAAGAAGAGTCCGCCCCCATCACTGAATGGAAAGTGGGAGGCTGAGACGATATGTTGACAAGTAATGTTGTGATCTCCGTGAAGGGTTGAGAGAGTGAAGGGACGTTCCCCTTCTAACCGTTTACTCACGGTTGTGTTCTCATAAATAACTCCACCTGCTTTGATAATAGCATCCACTAAAGCTTTTAAATAAGCTAAAGGATGGAACTGGGCTTGTCCGGGTAGTTGAATCGCTCCCTTTATATGAAGCGGGACAGGTACATTATCTTTCCACTGACCAGGAATACCTAGTTTCTCATATGCTTTAAACTCTTTCTTAAGCTTGGCAATCGCCTGACTACTTTCCGCATATAAATAGGCATCCTCCTGTTGCCATTCACAGTCTATATTAAGCTCCTTCACAGTCCGTGCAATCCATTCGAGGGCATCATGGTTAGCCTGATAGTATTTGGAGGCTTGAGCTTCTCCGAGATGTTGTATTAATTCGTCATAAATCAAGCCGTGCTGCGCAGTAACTTTAGCAGTCGTATGTCCAGTAGTACCTTGTAATATTTGGCCTGCATCCAATACAGCGACTTTGAATCCTTCTTTAGATAACAAATAGGCTGTAGTGATCCCTGCAATCCCAGCTCCTACAATCGCTACATCCACGGTGATATCTTCATTTAATCGGGGGAAACTGGGCACTTCTGTTGAGACTCTCCATAGAGACTCAGGATATTGAGGTAATTGTTGTGTAGATGGTGTTGGGTTATTCACATTAGGCCCCTCCAAATGATGTAGTGTTTGGGAATTAGTGTGCCTTAATATTGGTTAATTATTACTGTTATTAAAAATATAAGGAAAGTTGAGTTTTGTGAAGATAGTGTTTCTAGATTTGAATCACGTGTATCCAGCATCAGTAAAGGTGGAGCAATTGAGATTCGACTTATCTCTTTGATTTTGAGTATACCTTCCAAAGCACATGCGGAATGTTTACAATAAGGTTGTACCACAGAACGACTATAACATATGTTTAGAGGAGGATAAGACGATCATGAAATACCGGAGACTTGGAGCAAGCGGATTGAAGGTCAGTGAGATCAGTCTGGGCAGTTGGTTAACTTACGGTGGATATGTGGAACAAGAGAATGCCGTTAAGGCGATTCAAGCAGCATATGATGCAGGGGTCAACTTCTTCGATACGGCTAATGTATATGAACGTGGAGCGGCGGAACAGTTACTAGGCCCAACGCTTAAGGCATATCCTCGAGAATCATATGTATTGGCTACGAAAGTATTTGGTACTATGGGAGATGGACCTAATGATTCAGGGTTATCCCGTAAACATATTATGGAGCAATGTCATGCGAGTCTGAAGCGTCTAGATACAGATTATATTGATATCTATTATTGTCACCGCTTTCATCCAGAGACTCCAATAGAAGAAACATTACGTGCACTAGATGACTTAGTGCGTCAAGGTAAAGTGCTTTATGTTGGTGTGAGTCAATGGACGGCGGCGCAGATGGAAGCAGCACTTGCTGTAGCTGACCGTTATTTGCTAGACCGTATCGTTGTGAATCAACCCCTTTACAATATGTTCGAGCGCGAGATCGAGAAGGAGATTATTCCACTCGGTGAGAAGAAGGGTATCGGACAAGTCGTATACTCACCATTAGCACAAGGCTTATTGACGGGAAAATATAGTTCTGCAGGTAACATTCCAGAGAATAGTCGTGCTGCTAAGCTTGGATGGAATGAGGATAAGATCAGTGATGTACGGATTGCCAAAGTTCAACAACTTGAGATCATAGCGAAGGAACTAGGTATACAAGTCGGCCAGTTAGCGCTCGCTTGGATACTTCGTCAGGATAACGTATCTAGCGCCTTGGTTGGGGCAAGTCGCCCCGAGCAAGTAGTGCAGAATGTGAAAGCTTCGGGTATTACATTATCGGAAGATGTGCTTACGCGAGTTGAGCAAATACTAGCGTAAAGTGCGAGTCCAAATATAATATATCAATTTAAAGGCCCTTGTAATGATACATGAAAGCGTATCGTTACAAGGGCTTTCTGTATTGTCCTGAGACTAAAGTCCAGTATCGAGCTAGACCTCGGACAGTTATATCTAAGATATCCTTTTGATACACTGGATAAATGAAGAATGACTACGATGAGGTGGACAGAATAATCAGAAATATAGAGGATAAACATGCGGAGAGTAGCGTATATGTATTGTTGACCGATACCGGTACCATGTTCACAACGTTGATTAAGAAATTTACAGCAGCTCCTTATAATCATGCATCTTTCGCACTGGACTTAGAACTGAAAGAGTTGTTCAGCTTCGGACGCAAGCGTCCAAACAATCCTTGGGCTGGAGGCTTTGTCGAAGAGGATGTCTATGAGGGAACCTTCCGTCACTTTCCTAGTACTCGCTGTGCACTGCTCCGATTACAGGTGTCGAAGGAGCAATATATTGATGCGATTCGAATTGTTCGGGCCTTTCAGAAGGAGAAGCAAGCATATCGATATAATCTCATTGGATTAATAGGTGTACTGATGAATCGTAACTTAGAGGCGAAGAATGCCTATTTCTGCTCACAATTCGTGGCCGAAATACTTAGAAATATAGGGCTTCATCTATGGGAGCGACCGTCAACACTAGTAACGCCTAACGACTTTCTATGTCATCCAGCTTTTGAAATAATGTACGAAGGCCCCCTTTATGATTATTCGCTACTCGATAGAGAGAGGTTAGGGTACAAGCAAGTTGTGATGGCATAGAAAGTCCCCCTTTTCATAGGTCTTAAGGAGGAAATATTTCAAATCTATTCAATATTAGGTTATTCTCACCGATATTTAGTTACTGTTGGTAAATAATAACTAGGGGAGATTATTGGTGAGAAATCGTAGAGATGGAAGATTTAGAACGGCAGTTCGAACAGGCTTTAACATGGCATTGGCTTTCATGATGGTATTAAGCGTCATGATGAGTGTTACAAGTGTAGTTCATGCGGAAAGTACAGAAATTAATTGGGTAGAGGGCACAGGGCAAGAAGTAGAACTTGGCACGATAGCAACACTTACATTACAGCCGGGTCTGATATTTCTAGACAAAGATGATACGGTGGCTAATGAGCTATCCTACGGTGGAGTCCCAAGTTACAAGGAGATTGGATCTGTTTTTCCATTGGATGAGAATGAAACATGGGCCGTGTTCTTTGATTATGATGATGTTGGCCATATTGCTGATGACGAGAAGAACGATATCGACGCGGATGCATTGCTCCAAAGTTATAAGGACGGAACGAAAGAAGCCAATAAGGAAAAAGAAGAAGCAAACCACTTATTCGTAGATCGTTGGGACGTTCCACCGACCTATGATGACAATCTACATAGTTTGAAATGGTCACTTCTTGCTCATGATAATAATAATGAGACAATTATCAATTACAATGTTCGTATATTGACGAGAGAAGGCTATATCTCTGCTGTCCTCGTATCGGATCCTGAACACTTGGCTGAGGATCGTAAGTCATTTGAGAATATCGTATTATCCAACTTTTCGGTGAATTCAGGTCAGGGTTACGCAGACTATGATAAGTCGACTGATAAATTGGCTGAAATGGGACTTAGCGGACTCATTGTGGGTGGAGCTGGATTAGTCGTGGCGAAGAAGGCAGGATTAATTGCTATGCTTGTCGTATTTCTCAAGAAGTTTGGGATTATAGTAGTAGTTGCTATCGGTGGATTATTTAAATTTCTGCGTGGAAAAGGTAAGAAGAAAGATACGGACATGACCCCGAATCATGATGGGGATGTTCCAGTGGATTCTGATCATAGATCCTAAATAAACGATAGAATAAACATGACGGGTCACCCGTCATGTAAATAGATCGAACGAAAGTCTATACAGAACAACTCAAGAGCGCCCCCGATTAATTATCGGAGTGCGCTCTTAAGTTGTTGATTGAAAACAACATAAAAAAACGTTCTCTTTGGTAAATGGAAGCATTCGCAACCAATTCAAAAGGAGCGCTTTTTTCTTTTTGGTGTATTAACTCAATTAGAAATTTGTCATAATTTATCCTAGAGTGTCTTTCTATGAAATAATAAACACGCGAGGATAAAGATGGTATAATTAAACACATAATGGTGTATCGGTAATCATGTAGCGACGTATAGAACAATGTAACTTTCACTAGAGATGATAAGGAGACAATATAAATGGCTCAGAATATGCAGGGCAAAGTTATTGCCATAGCTGCTTCTCGTAAAGTTTCTGAAATGGCGAAATTAGTGGAGAACATGGGAGGATCATCGCTTCTTCGTCCTGCGCAAGGAACGGTATATCTGGATGATGAGAAGCTTCGCGAGGGAATCACTTCATGGATAGAGCATCCACCGCAGTGGGTTATCTTCACGACGGGGACAGGTCTCGAAGCACTATTTAATATGGCAGAGAATATGGGAGTAGCAGACGAGTTTCTTGAAATACTATCGAAATCATCCATAGCTGCTCGTGGTTACAAGACGGCGAATGCTTTGAAAAAACGCGATCTAATGATTACGGTTAGAGATGATGATGGAAGTAGTGCAGGCCTGATTCGTTCATTTAAACCGCATCATCTTGAAGGGGCTAGTGTCATTCTACAGCTACACGGTGAATCCGCACCAAAGCTTACGAAGTGGCTAGAAGAGCAGGGAGCAACAACGACATCATTATTACCATATCGTCATGTGCCACCAGAAGAACGTCAATTAGAGCAACTCTTTGAAGATATTGTGCAGGCCAATGTGGATGCTGTGACCTTCACTAGTGCACCACAGTTTCATTTCTTAATGGCGTATGCTCGTGAACATGATGGAATGACCGCAATGCGGAAGGCGTTCGAAGGACCTGTTGTGGCCGTGGCCGTAGGTAAGGTTACAGCTCAAGCGCTACTGGACGAAGGAATTGAACGTGTTGTCATTCCGGAAGAAGAGCGTATGGGTAGTATGATGGTAGCACTGGGACGTTACTTCGCTGCACAGCCGCTTAGTCATCTTAATTTAGATTAAGTAGGGTAACGAGAATGGTAACAACGGTGTGTGTAACTGGAGCAGACAGAGGTGTAGGTCTAAGTCTGGTTAGGGAATTGTTGGAGCGTGGGATGCACGTATTTGCAGGTAAATATCTCGGAGAAATGAAATGCCTAGATAAACTGAAGGAGCAATATCCAGATACGCTTCAGTTGGTTATGTTAAACGGAATAGCTGGTTTGCCTATTGCATGTCCAAGTCGGCATTGAATATGCAATCTCAATTGATCCATAATGGAATCAGGGATGTAGGTGGGCAGGTGCATGTCATTCATCTGGGCTGGGTGCAGACGTATATGAACGGGAAGCTCGATCAACAAGGCGAATTAACACCAGTTCAGTCTGCATCGCATATTATGGAGCTTCTATTAAGAAATGATGAATTTAAAGGAGAGCGTGCTGTTTTTGTGGACTATAAGGGACAATCACTTTCCTGGTAATAATTAAGGAGGAATAAATGAATATGAATACAACGAAAAAATGTTTATTGCTTGGGGATTATACACATCCTAAGTTTCATCCGCTACAAGGGGTGGATGCGCAGATTAGCCATATATTAAACGATGTGATGACGGTTCAATGCAGTGAGAATAAGAATATGTTATTGGACAGCAATATTAAGCAATTCGATCTTTGCATTTCCTATATTGATCTATGGGATGAGAAAGTCTCTCCTAAGCAAACAGCTGGGTTACTGTCTTATGTTAGTCAAGGTGGAGGTCTATTCGTTATCCATAATGGCATATCTATTGATGGGCGTTTCGAATTAGCTCAATTAATAGGTGGGAAGTTCACCGGACACCCGCCATATCAATCTCTTACTTTCCGCACAAGTGGAAATGACCATACAATTATAGAAGGAATAGAACCTTTTACAATAGAAGAAGAACCTCATCAATTTGAATTCAATCCATTTACGGAGAAGCAGATTCTATTAGAGTATCAGATGGATGACCAATGGTACCCAGCAGCATGGAGCCTTACTTACGGGCTAGGACGTGTAACATTCTTGATGCCTGGACACCATGAACCTACATTTAAACAACCTGAATTACGGAAGTTTATTCTTCAAGCAGCCGAGTGGACTTCTCGTTAAGGCCGAGTACACTTCTTGGTAATATTCGATGTCGAATACGCTTCTTGTTATACAACGTGATCACAATCTGACTTTTTGAACATCCTTATTTTTAGTGAGAGTTCAAAAAGTTAGATTTTCAGCACCGAGAAGATTGAATGAAGATAGGGAGTGAGGAGCGGAGCGTAGGCAGTACCTACGTGAGCACCTGAAATGTTTCCGGAGGAAACATACTTCGAAAGCATACGCTAGGACCGGCTGAATTCAATCTTCGATGTCGAGTACACTTCTTGGTATACGTCGTGATCAAAAGCTGATTTTTTGAACATCCTTTATAGTAGGAAGTCTTTTCAGAGTATAATAAGGCTGTTAGTAGCCATCGGGAGGTAATAAGTTATGAGTGATCTATTTAAGAAAGCTATATCTTTAGGTTTGGGTCTAACTGTGGTGAGCAAGGAGAAGGTTGAGAAGATCGTAGAAGAACTTGTAACCCGTGGTGAACTTGCACCCGATGAGTCGAAGGCGTTGGTGAACCGACTTATTGAACGGGGAGAGGAAGAACAAGGTCAGATCAAAAACGTCATACATGAGCAGGTAGACCGTATTCTGAAAGAACTTCATGTACCTACAGAGAGTGATGTGGCTGGTTTAGAGCAACGGATTGCTGCCTTGGAGAACCGAATTGCGGAGCTGGAATCACCGAAGGCTGAATAATGGCTATACGTATTAGACATACCGGACGTTATCGAGAAATTGCCATGGCGTTGATACGCCATGGTTTTGGTTATATGGTGGAGGAAATTGAACTATTCCAATTCCTTACGCTCCCACGGCGCTGGATTACACATGAATCGTTGGAGACTAAGACGCTAGGAGAGAGGATTCGGCATGTTTTAGAGGATTTGGGGCCGACCTTTATTAAGTTGGGTCAATTGGCAAGTACACGAGCTGACCTACTTCCAGATCCGATCATTCAGGAGCTGGTGAAGCTGCAAGCTCAGGTTCCTTCTTTTTCATCAGAAACGGCCAAGGGAATACTTAGTCAAGAATTAGATACAACGATTGATGAGGCCTTCTCTTGGTTCGAGGATACAGCGATTGCAGCTGCTTCCATTGGACAAGTTCATTTGGGCAAGCTTAGAAGTGGAGAAGCCGTAGCTATTAAAATACAGCGCCCAGGTGTTGTGAAAATGGTTAGCCGGGATCTTGATATTATTAGTGATCTAGCTATCGTAATTGAGAAGCGCTGGGAATGGGCGAAGCAATATCAATTGACCCGCATCGTACAGGAATTATCTAAGTCTATGATGGCTGAGCTGGATTACAGTCAAGAAGCACGAAATACAGAGAAAATAGCACTGCAATTCCAGAATGATCGCCATATCTACATTCCTCAAATCTATTGGGAGCTTACATCTTCGCGGGTACTTACGATGGAATATATAGATGGTATTATGGTAAGGAATAAGGATGAACTTCTAGACAAAGGCTATGTTCTGAAGGAGATCGCTGAACGTATTACCAATGGAATGCTCCATCAGATTTTTATAGAGGGTTTCTTTCATGGTGATCCTCATCCAGGTAACATTTTAGTTAGGAAGAATGGGAGTATTGCCTTCATTGATTTCGGAATGGTTGGTCGGATAAGTACAGAGATGAAGGAGCATCTATCTGCTCTAATTATTGCATTGATGCGTAAAAATAGTGAGGGTATGGTTCGTGCTATTCTCAAACTGGGCTTATTTCCAGATGAGGGAGAGATAGCAGCTTTACGAGCGGACCTGGATCGATTGCAAGAAACATATTATGACATCCCTTTTGCGGAGATCAGTATGGGGAAGGCGTTAAATGATCTATTTGGCGTAGCTAGACAACATCAGATAATCATACCTCCAGACCTTACACTTCTTGGAAAGGCATTACTGACGCTAGAGGGTGTTGTAGAAAGTTTGGACCCATCTTTAAGTATTATTGATATGGCGGAACCTTTTGGGAGGAAACTTGCGAAGGAACGCTTTAGTACAGAGAACTTAAGGAAGAAATTATTTGGGGGATTAGGCGGTTTGCTTGAAGGGGTATTGGATCTTCCTGGACAAGCTCGCCAATTGTCATCTCTTATTAGTAAAGGCAAATTGAAGCTTGAGATTAGTGTGCCTGAACTTCAAGCGTTGATGCATAAGCTTGATCAAGTTAGTAATAGGCTATCTATAAGTATCGTTTTACTTGCATTCAGTATTATTATGGCTGGACTCATTATCGGTGCTGCTATGAATAATCAATCGTCGATATTGTGGCAATTTCCTGTGATTGGGATTGGGTTCACCGTTGCTTTATTTATGTTTCTATGGTTGCTGTATGGAATAATCAAATCAGGGAGATTTTAGGTTAATACTTGTTGGGTGATTAGCCATATTATAGTTCAAGTTTAATTGAAAACGGCCTTGTCGTCTTAAATGACGGCAAAGCCGTTTCTACTTGAGTGCTAGCGTGTTACAATGGGGGTTAAGTTCAATATAAAAAGTGATACGAAGTATCGCTAGCATCGGAAGTATAAACTTCTTAATATAGGTTCGAGTTCAAAGAGTTAGGTTTTCAGCACCGAGAAGATTGGATGAAGGTGTCGAATACGCCTCTTATTATACTTCGGGATCAAAAGATGACTTTTTGAACTTCCTCCATAAGGAAGTCACAGCCGTTTCTAATTGTGAAAGTGATCTGTATATGTTGTAACTTATAAAGAACAGTAAGAAGAGTTCGTTTAAAAATAAATAGAACGAGGTGAAGAGTTTGCCCAAATTTCAAAAGTTAGGCATTACGGCAGAGTTAGATAAGCTTATTCAGAATCAAGGTATAACAGAACCAACACCAGTACAACATGAAGCGATTCCGTTGCTACTAGCAGGAAGAGATGTCATCGCTCGAGCTCGTACGGGAACAGGAAAGACACTAGCATTCTTGTTGCCAATATTGATGAAGATTGATCCGGATCGTCAATTTCCACAAGCTCTGATTGTGGCTCCAACACGGGAGTTGGCACTGCAAATTACGGAAGAAGCACGGAAGCTAACTAGGCATACAGAAGTTAAAATCCTTGCAGTTTATGGAGGACAAGATGTTGAGAAACAGCTACGTAAGCTTGAGGGCGGACGCCATCTCATCATAGGTACGCCGGGACGTTTGTTGGACCATCTAGGACGCGGTACGTTGGATCTTGGTGGAGTGAAAATGCTAGTATTGGATGAAGCGGATCAAATGCTCCATATGGGTTTCTTGAACGATGTTGAGACGCTGATCCAAGCACTCCCATATCGCCGCCAAACGATGCTGTTCTCAGCAACGATGCCTTCTGAAATCAAAAGAATTGCTGGCGCTTATACGACGGATGCCGAAGATATTATTATTAAAGGTGAGAATTCACTGGTGCCGCTCGAGAATATTCGTCAAGTGGTTATCGAGTGTTCTGACCGCAACAAGCAAGATGCGTTGATCACTATGATTAATGAATATAATCCTTATTTGGCGCTGGTGTTCTGTCGTACGAAACGTCGTGCGAAGATACTGAATACGGCACTGCGAGACAAAGGATATAATTCGGACGAGCTTCATGGCGATCTTTCACAAGCAAAAAGAGAATCCGTGATGCGTAAATTCCGTGAGGCAAAGTTACACATTCTAGTTGCAACAGATGTAGCGGCACGCGGATTGGATGTTGAAGGTATTTCACATGTATTTAACTATGATATTCCTCATGATGTTGATAGCTATATTCACCGGATTGGTCGTACAGGCCGAGCAGGAGATAAGGGGCTTGCTATTACGTTAGCGGACCCTAAGGATAAGCCAGAAGTTCAGCGTATTGAGCTCGAAATTCATCATAATATTGAAAAGCTACGTTATGAGAATAATGATGGCAAGATTGAATTCAAGAAAATGAGCACATTCAATTCCTCTGGGAAAAAACCTAAAGGTGGCCGCGACGGCGAACTTAGTTCCCGCGGTAAGTCTGGTGGTCGCGGAGGCAAATCCCTCGGTGGAACTGGACGACGAGGCGAAGCCGGCAGTGGCGGAGCGGGCATTGGCGGAGCAACACGCGGCAGCGAATCGCGTGGCGGAGCAGCACGCAGTAGTGAATCGCGTGGCGGAGCAGCACGCGGTAGTGAATCGCGTGGCGGAGCAGCACGCGGTAGTGAAACGCGTGGCGGCGCAGCACGCGGTAGTGAATCGCGTGGCGGAGCAGCACGCGGTAGTGAAACGCGTGGCGGCGCAGCACGCGGTAGTGAATCGCGTGGCGGAGCGGCACGCGGTAGTGAAACGCGTGGCGGCGCAGCACGCGGTAGTGAAACGCGTGGCGGCGCAGCACGCGGTAGTGAATCGCGTGGCGGCGCAGCACGCGGTAGTGAATCGCGTGGCGGAGCAGCACGCGGTAGTGAAACGCGTGGCGGCGCAGCACGCGGCAGTGAAACGCGTGGCGGAGCAGCACGCGGCAGTGAAACGCGTGGCGGAGCAGCACGCGGGGGCTACGGTTCATCGGCGGGGCGTTCTTCTAGCCGAAGCTCCAGTGGTGGCGGAAGTAAAGGCTATTCGCGTAAGAAATAGGTACCAACCTAATTGAAGGAGAGAGGGATTCGATTCCCTCTCTCCTTTTTTTGACTTTACATCCCAGCATATATAACTTTTCAATGGTCCAATCCCTTCATAGTTAACCATACTGTCTAATAGATGCCTACAGTACACTTAATTCAGAAGGAAATGTAAGGGAGGGAGAAATAGTTGCATAAACAACAGTTAAAAGTGGGGGATACGATGAAAAGTGCTAATTCTTCAGTAACTAGATGTACTAATGCAACTAAAGTTAGTCCCAGGGGAATTTGGCCCAATTTAAGTGTTCTTTATACAACTATTGGTGATTGAAGAAGGCAGGAGGTGGCTATGAGTAGTATTGGTGATTGAAGGAGGCAAGAGGTACCAATGAGTAGTGTTGGTGTTGATGATTTATAGGGAAGTAGAAGCCCCTCAGAATAGAACAAAAGTAGGGGGTGGATGAAGCTAAAGGTTCATATGCCACCCATAACTATGGATGTGTCCATTCTAATTCCACCACCATAAGAACTCTTTCATCGAGGGCACCGACTGGTGTTCTTCTTTATGGTTACGACAAAGTTGATAATGCTTACTACTACGACATCTTGGATGAGGTGAAAACTTCGCGTCATCACATGATGTGTTAGAGGAGCAGCTACGGCTTAAAGATAAGGAATTTCACATAACGAGCTTGTTTGAAAGGTCAACTTTTCGAACAAGCTCTTAACCGTTAAGAATCTTTTGAATAGCTCCTATGACACGCTGTTCCTCAATAGGTTTGACGATAAAGTCTTTGGCACCTGCCCGTATGGCTTCGGTAATCATTGACTGTTGACCTAGCGCAGAGCAGATCAGGATATTAGCTTTTGGATCAATATTAATGATTTCCTTGAGTGCCGAGACCCCGCTCATTTTAGGCATGTTGATATCCATTGTGACTAGGTCTGGACGCAGTTCAGAATATTTCAGAATAGCTTCATATCCATCTTCTGCTTCTGCAATGACAGTGTGTCCCATATTCAAGATGATTTCCTTAAGTATCATTCGCATAAATAAAGCATCATCAACCACGATAATATTTGCCAAGTTAGTTCCTCCGTATTGTAATAAGATGAGAGAATGATTCCATACAAATGATGTAGTCTTACTTATTATATATCGTCATCTATCGCTTCGTATGTAACTAATATAATAAACCTTGACTTCGATAATGATTCTCAATATCATATAGTTATTGAAAGTTAAATGTTTGAATCAAATATTTTGAGTGATATATCCTTGGAAGAAGAGGGTGAAGAGTTGTTTCGTCTAAATACAGTTCAATTGGAAATAGCATATGAGCATCGCACCATTGTAGAGGATTTGAACATACAAATTCCCGATGGGCAAATTACAGCACTTGTCGGGGCCAACGGCTCAGGTAAATCAACGATACTTAAAGCCATGGCGCGGATCATGCAACCTAAGGGTGGAAGTGTTCTGCTAGATGGTAAGTCTATTCATAAACAGTCTACACGAGAAGTTGCTAAGCAAATGGCTATTCTACCGCAGAATCCAACGGCTCCAGAGGGTCTGACCGTAGCGGAACTTATATCCTTTGGTCGATTCCCATATCAGAAGGGGTTCGGTTCTCTTAAGCCAGAAGATAAGGAAATGGTTCAATGGGCTATAGAAGTGACTGGGATGACTGAATTTCATGATCGTCCGATTGATCACTTGTCAGGTGGTCAACGTCAACGTGCATGGATTGCGATGTCATTGGCTCAAGATACGGATATATTATTTTTAGATGAACCGACAACATTTCTAGATATGGCTCACCAGTTGGAAGTACTTCACTTATTGGAGGATTTGAACCGTACAGCCAAACGTACGATAGTGATGGTTGTGCATGATTTAAATCATGCTTCTCGATATGCCCATCATATGATTGCTATTAAGCAGGGTAAAGCGGTGGCATCTGGCTCGCCTGTAGAGGTCATGACAGCAGATGTATTGCGAGAGGTATTCGGAATTGAAGCTGATATTGTTGTGGATCCACGCTCAGGGCTTCCACTTTGTCTTCCATATGCACTTGTTGGTCAGTCGATGGGAGCTGAGCATATGAACCGTTCCACTCTTCAAAAGACAGAAATATTGAAGGATGATCTTCGCACGAATGACATTCGCAAAGCTTCAGGTAACTAAATGAACTGGATTTGTAAGGTATCTCTAATAGGAGGGGATAAATGTGTTGCAGATCGACTATACATTACTTGAGCAGCATGGAAACATTACAACGATTGCTCCTCCTGAAGTTGTACTCACGAAGTCTGCTGTGGAGCTCACGGATCCTAGTGTGGCTCGTCTTTTCCTGGAAACTTATGGAGATATAATTAAAGCGCAGGATTTAAATGCCGCTGCAACCTTTTTTGCAAATTGGATTAGAGGATTGACAATGGCCCAACAATATATGGTTTCCTTGTGTAGTAGACAAGTCGATTTATCCATAGAGAATTTAACGGTTCACATTCTGATGAGGAATGGATATGCCAACATTTGCTTTCAACTAAATGATGCTACAGAATATGTGCCTGATGCAGGTCAGCATGAACGCTTTCGTAACCTTACATTAGAGAGATTCTATGGCACTACAGTCACTCCATTGATGGAGAGTATGGCGAATGCAGGAAGTGCTCCGTTGGGTCAGCTATGGGGGCAATTGCCTCTGACGTTGTGGAGTTTTACACAGAAGATGCATTCTATGGTAACAGATGAGGTAGATCAACTCCGTATTGATGAGGATTATCTGTACATAAGAAACGAGATGTCACCAGAGACTTTTAAACGTAAACGGAATCCCTTCGAGATGAAGTTTAGAGAGATTGATAACCCGTATAACCCATCTGAGCCATATTGGATTAGACCTGCATGTTGTCAAGCGTATCGGATTGGTGAGTGCACCTATTGCTACGTGTGTCCTAAACTTACCCGTGAACAAAGAGAGGTTAAGAAGGCAGAAATCGAAGCGGCGGTAGCATCCCGTTAATATTCTCGTAAGTCATATGACTCATTCATTTGGGAATATGGCTTTTTTCCTATATGATGAAAAGGATAGATTGAATAGGTAAAGTTCAATTTGTTCATTTCACGAAAGCGAGGGTACCCAATATGTCAGTTTACGAGTTTTCAGCAGTTACTCCTGCGAACAAAGAGGTGTCATTGGAGCGATATAAAGGTAAAGTTCTCATTATCGCTAATACAGCTAGTAAGTGTGGATTAACGCCACAGTATGGAGATCTTGAAAAGTTGTACACAGAGTACCATGAACAAGGGTTGGAAATTCTAGGATTCCCATGTAATCAGTTCGGGACTCAGGAACCAGGAACCAGTGAAGAGGCAGCAGATTTTTGTCAGGTGAACTTTGGTGTAACTTTCCCAATCTTCGCTAAGGTGGACGTCAATGGTGAAGGAACACATCCACTATTTCAGTACTTGAAAGAACAACAACCAGGTGAGGGTGAAGATGCCCATATTCAATGGAACTTTACTAAATTCTTAGTGAACCGTGAGGGGAAAGTAGTTGGACGCTTCGAACCGAAGACATTGCCAGAAACGATGACCCAGGATATTGAAAAATTACTTTAACAGGTTTAGAGAATAAGGTAGACACATATATGGGGCCTAACGGTATCTTACCGTTGGGCCCCTTTCTTGCACAGAATAGATGTGAATTGAGAGTTATAATATATAATATCATGAACTATTCGGGTACAATAATGGTTATGTGATTTATCAAATATATGAGTGAAATGATTATTGGAGGTTACGAAAACAGCATGAAGCCTATTATTGAAGTTGCCCAAGCTATGGGTATTGCAGAAGACCATCTGGAACTATACGGTAAATATAAATGTAAAATAAACCCCTCACTTTGGGAAGAAGTAAAGAATCGCTCAGATGGTAAGTTAGTCCTTGTGACTGCTATGAATCCGACACCTGCAGGTGAAGGAAAGACATTAACTACGATAGGACTAACACAGGCATTGAATGCGATAGGAGAGCCAACGATCGCTTCGCTTAGAGAGCCTTCGCTCGGTCCATGTTTTGGAATGAAGGGTGGAGCAACGGGGAGTGGCAAAGCCCAGATCGTCCCAGCAGATGATATCAATCTTCATTTCACAGGGGATATTCATGCTGTGACATCGGCGCATAATTTGTTGTCCGCGATGATTGATAATCACCTGTTTCATGGGAATGTCCTCCGCTTGAATCCAGGGCGGATTGTTTGGAAACGAGCGATGGATATGAATGATCGGAGCTTACGTAGTATCGTGACTGGGCTTGGAAGCGGGAACGGAAATGCGAGAGAAGCTGGTTTTCTTATTACGACGGCTTCGGAAGTGATGGCCATTCTTTGTCTGAGTGAAGATTTGTCTGATCTTAGGGGTAGACTCGGTAGAATGTTAATTGGTTATAACGAAGAGGGAGAGGCTGTGACAGCGGATCAGTTGGGAGCGGTCGAAGCGATGGTCGTTCTGCTCAAGGAAGCGATTAAGCCGAATCTTGTGCAGACATTAGAGGGCACTCCGGTGATGGTGCATGGGGGACCTTTTGCCAATATAGCTCATGGTTGTAGCAGCGTAGTCGGAACCCGATTAGCTTTGAAGTTAGCCCGAATTATTGTAACAGAGGCTGGATTTGGAGCTGATCTAGGTGCTGAGAAGTTTTTTGATATCAAATGTCGTCAAGCGGGTCTTGCTCCGGCAGCAGCAGTACTTGTCGTTACAGTGAAGGCACTTAAGTATAATGGCGGAGTTCCGAATAGAGAGTTAGACTATGCAAATTCAGATGCGCTCAAGTTAGGGCTAGTCAATATGGAGAGACATATCGAGAACCTTAGCAAATTCGGAGTTCCTGTCATGGTTGCTATTAATCAATATGCAGAAGATACATCCGAGGAAATAGAACTAGTGAAGGAGCGTTGTTGCAAGCTTGGGGTAATGGTAGAGACCTCCACGGTATGGGCAGAAGGAAGTGTAGGTGGACGGAAGTTAGCGGAGAAGTTGGTTGAGATTCTGGACCGTGAGATGACGACCTTTGCACCACTATATGAACTGGAATTAAATATTCGTGCGAAGATTGAGAAGGTGGTGAAGGAGATCTATCGTGGACAAGATGTTTCTTACTCACCAGCCGCTCAGCGGGGTCTTGCGGAGATAGATCGACTGGGGTACGGGAACTTACCTGTATGTATGGCGAAGACACCGTATTCCTTCTCGGATCAGCCGCGCTTACTGGGAGCACCTGAAGGGTTTACGATCCATATTAGAGATATCTCCTTATCAGCCGGAGCAGGGTTTGTCGTCGTTCATACGGGGAACATCGTGACCATGCCAGGCCTACCTAAGTCACCTGCAGCTGAGCAGATCGCCTTGGATGAGCAGGGTGTTATTAACGGATTGTTCTGAGATTAGTATATGATGGGTTGTCAAGCCAGATACGACAGGACTTGGTAATCAATCTGTTTCATAAATGAAAGGTTTATATCCTAGGAAGTGCCTGGGGATATAAGCCTTTTTTCTTATCATATACGAGAAAGTATAAGTCATATTCGTGATCTCAAATTCCAGATAGACAGATGAGGATGGAGTAGTTGCAGAAAGAGCACTTATTTCAGAGGTAAAGATGGGTTAGAGAGGAGTAGTTGCAAAAGTACATTTAGAATAAGGGAAATGGTGATAAGTGATAGTTTTCCAGTAATTAAATGTACTCCATGCAACTAAAATTAACATTAGCGGGATTTCACCAAATTTAGGTGTACAATTGACAACTATTGGTGACGGCTAGTGAAGTGAGGGGGCGGGAGGTAGGGACATAGGCCCTACAATAGATTACCGTTGCTCGAAACCTCAATTTGTTCACCAGGAGTAAGAACTTGTCCGCGTAATCCTTTACCCTTAAGTAAATCAACGAATGCGTGAGAATCCTGCTGAATAAGCGGGAAGGTATTGTAATGGATAGGTACCGTCATCTTGGCGTTATACCACTCCGCAGCTTGTAGAGCGTCTTCAACACCCATAGTATATCTATCTCCGATGGGGATAAAGACCACATCAATGTCATAACGTTCCCCGAACATTCGCATATCCCCGAAGAGACTCGTGTCGCCTGCATGAAGAATCGTAAGGCCTTCTGCGGATATAATATAGCCACCTGGCATTCCTGCATACATAATCCGTTGTTCGTCATCTAATACGATACCTGAACTGTGAAAAGCTTGAATCATTTTTGCTTTAGCAAATCCTAGATCAATGGTACCTCCAATGTTCATATCAATCGTTCGTACACCTTTCCAGGACATATACGTTGCGAGTTCTACATTAGCCACCACTGGAATATCATTTGCTTTGGCAATCGGTTCTGCGTCTAGAATATGATCCATATGTGCATGTGTTAATAACACGGCATCGGTCTTAATCTCTTCTGGTGTTGTAACGGCCATTTCGTTGCCACGTAGGAATGGATCAATAATTAGGGATTTTCCCCCTGTAAAAATTTGAACGCATGAATGTCCATGGTATTTGATTTTCATATAATCTACTTCCCCTCTAATTATATTCTATGTTAATTGTACCCAATTAACCGCTTGTATAATAGGCTCCGTTGTACCTAGTGGTATAATAGATTCATCTTACAAAATGGAGAATTTAAATGACTGAGAATGAACGTATCAATTGTATGAAATGTCAGCATTTCTATGTTACATGGGATCCTCAATACCCTAAAGGGTGCAGAGCATTCGGATTTAAAACGAATAGTATGCCCAGCCAGACGGTTTTGTCCTCATCAGGTAAGCCATGCATAAGTTTCGAGCCTAAAGCAAATTCTAGAGTATAGGTTAATAACATAACAGATGCTCAAATCCGGTCGCTCATGGCTTAACAATCCGTTATATAAAAGGCGTTTGCTGTGAAAGACGTTTCACACTCTGGATATGACAATAATCACTGGTAAGGCGCATTGGAACAAGGAATCCTCTATTTTAATCCTGCAAAAGGTGTGGTTGTGGTAAAGTCGAAAATGTGAACAATGTGAAAACTTTATCAAACTCTATTGCAATGTGAAAAATATCACACTATAATAAGGAGTATCAAGTGAAACATTTCACAACATAAAAAATAGATCACCCCATTTTGGAGGAGGAATAAATAATGAAAGTAGTCGTCGTAGGATGTACACATGCCGGAACCGCAGCCATTGTAAACACCGCTCAATTATACCCAGAAGCTGAAATTACCGTATATGAGCGTAATGATAATATATCTTTCTTGTCGTGTGGAATAGCGTTATATGTAGGTGGTGTCGTGAAAGATCCACATGGACTGTTCTACTCTTCCCCAGATCAATTAGCCACGCTTGGAGTCAACACAAATATGCGTCATGAAGTGACAGGTATAGATACGGATAATAAGAAACTCACAGTACTCAACTTGGTCAGTGGTGAACAATTTGAAGATACTTACGATAAATTAATTATGACGACGGGATCATGGCCGATTATTCCGAAGCTTGAAGGAATTGAGTTGGACAATATATTACTTTGTAAAAACTATAACCACTCGAATACGATTATCGAAAAAGCAAGTCAAGCTAAACGTATAACGGTTGTCGGTGCAGGTTATATTGGAGTCGAGCTCGTAGAAGCTTTTCAAATGAATGGTAAAGAAGTGACATTGATTGACGGTGTCGACCGTATTCTTAACAAATATTTGGATCCTGAATTCACAGATGCTATTCAAGAGACATTCCAGAATAAAGGCATCAAGCTTGCATTGAACCAGACGGTGACTGCTTTTGAAGGAAAGAATGGTCATGTGAATAAAGTTATTACAACGCAAGGGGAGTATGAGACAGACCTTGTCATCCTGTGCATAGGCTTCCGTCCAAATACGGAGTTGCTGAAAGGGCAAGTGGATATGCTTCCAAACGGCGCGATCATCGTTGATGACTATATGCAGACGAGCAAGAAGGACGTCTACGCCGCGGGAGATAGTTGTGCGATTCGTTACAACCCAACTGGTAAGAGTGCCTATATACCACTAGCTACGAATGCTGTACGGATGGGGACGCTCGTTGCTCGCAACTTGATGGCACAGACCATTCCTTATATGGGAACGCAGGGTACATCGGGTATTAAAATTTATGAAGATAACATCGCTGCTACTGGGTTGACGGAATTAGCTGCCAAAGAAGAAGGCTTGCAAGTAGAGACGGTGACCATTACCGATCAATACCGTCCGGATTTCATGCCTGATGCAGAGAATGTAACCTTGAAGGTTGTATTTGAAAAAGATTCGCGTCGTATTCTAGGTGCCCAACTGATGTCGAAGGTAGATCTGACACAATCGATTAATACGATCTCGGTATGCATCCAGAACCGAATGACCATTGATCAGCTTGGATTTATTGATTTCTTCTTCCAACCGCATTATAACAAGCCTTGGAATTTCTTGAACACCGCAGGTTTACAGGCATTGCCTGCTATCGCTCAGAAAGATACTGCTTTAGTCTAAGAATGATATGAAAAGGTTGATATTTTTAAAAACAGTAAGTCAAAGGGATTGCCCTTGGCTTACTGTTTTTTTGTTAAACATACTTAGAAAGTATAAGTATTTTGGAGCACATCCCGCTCTACCTTTTATGATTTTTAAAAGTCTATATAAAGTGTTGAAATGACTTGCATAGCCGATATCACATCCATCAAATTCGATCCATACTCCATGAAAGATCTTAAATTCTGGATGTCATTCAGTGGGATAGACATAGAGGGACGAATAATGCTTCACGCATGAAGGTAGTGAAGCTGAGGCTCAAATAGATGCATAAAGTGCACTTAATTAGTAGGGAGAGTAGGAAAAGGGAGAATTAGTTGTAAAAAGGACAGTTAAAAATGGCGATAACGCTGAAAAGTGGAGTTTCCAGTAATTTAGATGTACTCCATGCACCTAAAGTTAGCATCAAAGGGATTGGGTTGATTTTAGATGTACTCCATGCAACTAAAGTTAGCTTAAGAGGGAGTGGGTTGATTTTAGATGTACTTATGAGACTGTCGATTAATTACAGCTGGTTGAGCAGCTCTCATTTGGAGATATTGAGGTGTATTCGGTTTTGCCTGTTCATTCCAGATGGAGTCACGCGGAACAACTGCTCGATTTCAGCTTTGCCGATCGCATTTGCGCACCGTTATTACAATCTTTCTGACCGGGAGATGAAAGAGCGTTTCATTGGCGATTTGTTTAACAAACGTTTCTTAGGCCTTCCTGTCCGGTTTATTGGGTTTGACCATAGCGCGATTGGACTTGACCGAGAACGGATGGGCTCTGAGTTATTATTGGCCTGCCATCATCATATTTTGGCTCAAGCCAGACAAATGGGTCTGTGGGGGGACAACCGCAATGTGTGGCTAGTCGACTCGTTTCATGCGAATGGTCATCACGTTCGCCCTAACGCTATTGCAGCAGATACCGCTTGTAGCTACGGCAGTCATCGACACGCTTTTGAGAAGGAGATCATTTCACTGTTGCAGCTGCAACCGCTGAGATAGAAGAATGGCTGTCTGTTCCAGCAGGAACAGCGATGCTCAAACGTCTACGTTATTCCTACGATGCCAATGGCAGGTTAATTGAATACAGCGTGGGTCATTATAATTCAGACATGCAACACTATATTGTTAACTACGACGTATAGCAAAGTACGTAGTCAAACAAAAGCGCCCTGGTCATTTACTATCACCAGGGCGCTTTTTTATATATTCGTTATCCGTTCGGTTATTAGGCAGATGCCTTAGTCGTTTGTTTCGGTTGATCTAGTTTACCGGCTTGGATTTTATGAATATTTAATTTCATTGCTATTGAAGCGAATAGAGCAAAACCTAGCATGATTGCAAATATATAGAAGGCTTGATTATAGCTGTTCGTTGTGTCGAAAATATAAGCTACAACTAGCGGTCCTGCAATTCCAGCCATAGACCAGGCAGTGAGAAGATAACCATGTATTGCACTCAGTTGCTTCGTTCCGAACAGATCACCGATAAAGGCAGGTAGCATGGAGAATCCACCGCCATACATAGTAATGATCAGGAATATTAAGGCTTCAAAGGCGAACTGATTGGATACGTTAGGAAGAATGAGAAATGCAATAAGTTGAACTGCAAAGAATGCTACAAATATGTTTGATCGGCCTAAATAGTCGGAAAGTGCGGCCCATGCAATTCGGCCTCCACCGTTAAATAACCCCATAATTCCAACCATTGCAGCAGCTGCGATGGGTGTCATACTCACTTTATTCTGAGCCATAGGAGAAGCGACGGATATAAGCATAATACCTGCTGATATATTAACGAACATCATAAACCATAGTAACCAAAAGCGAGAAGTCTTGATCGATTCCGTTGCTGTCAATTGAGCTAGATCCTGTTTGACGACAATCGGCTTTTCCTTTACTGCTTGTTTCATTGAATCTGGCATCCAGCCTTCTGGTGGCTTACTAATGTAAGATGCTCCTAAGAACATAAGGACGGCGTAACATGCCCCCAAGATAAAGAAAGTGTTAGAAAGACCTACCGACACGATTAATTTAGCTGCAACAGGACTTGCAATTAAGGCGCCTGCTCCAAAACCCATAACAGCCATACCTGTAGCTAATCCTCTTCTATCTGGGAACCATTTAACTAAGGTAGACACGGGAGAGATATACCCAATCCCTAATCCCATTCCGCCAAGTACTCCATAGGTCAAATAGAATCCGATTAGAGATCCAGCAGATATTGCAATTCCACTACCAATCAGACCTGCAGTGAATAAACAAGCTGCGAGCATGGCTGACACTTTTGGGCCCTTCTTTTCAACAAATTGACCAAAGGTTGCAGCAGATAAACCTAAGAAGAATATGGCAATTGTAAATGAGAAGGCAACCTGTGTCCCTTCCCAACCTAATTTTTCAGACAGCGGATTTTTAAATACACTGTAGGCATAAGTAGAACCAATGGATAAATGTATGGCAATTGCAGAGCAGGCAATTAACCAGCGGTTTTTTGTCTTCATGACGTATTCTCTCCTCTATAATTATGAAATATCATTAACTCCTATTTAATCATGGCTTATGAGTAGTAACTATTAGATATATCACAAATTTAAGTAAATTTAAATATGGAAAATACGTGAATATATAAGGGATCCCGTGATTTTTTTTCACGCATAGTGCATCCCATTTTTTTCCTTACAATAGACAGTTATAAATATAGATGAAAAAGATGGAACGAACCCTGCGAATGCAAGTTTCATAATTTTCTGTAACTTAGATCATTTTAATGGTATTTCAGAAATGATATGATTAACAAATCATTTATCATTAACTTATTTTCATTTTAAATTTTAACTAATGGACTTGATATATCACTTTAACATCAAAAGGAATAGGGGATAGGATCATGACCTATTATAAACCTCAGCAAATTGCTGAAGTAACAGTAGAGAGCGGGACGAAGAAGGCACATAATCGACTTTCGACGGTACTTGTTCTTGGTTTCTTGGGAGGCGCCTTTATTGCGCTAGGATATTTACTGGATATTCGTGTTACTGCAGGAACTTCAGAAGAATGGAGTTCTCTTTCTAATTTGATTGGAGCAGCGGTGTTTCCTGTAGGACTCATACTTGTACTTTTAGCTGGTGGGGAATTACTAACGGGGAATATGATGGCAGTGCCTTTAGCGCGTATAGCGAAGAAGATTTCTACAAGAGAGACATTTAAGAACCTTATATTGATCACATTGAGTAACTTTATAGGAGCTGTATTCGTTGCTTACTTCTTCGGACATATCGTTGGTTTAACGGAAACGGGCATGTATTTAGAGAAAGTGGTGGAAATGGCAGGGCACAAGTTAGACGTGACATTCCTTCAGGCATTTGTTTCGGGGATCGGTTGTAACTGGTTAGTGGCATTAGCTGTATGGCTGTCCTATGGAGCGGATAGTATGAGTGGGAAAATCATGGGAATTTGGTTCCCGACGATGGCTTTTGTGGCTATAGGCTTTCAACACGTTGTCGCGAATATGTTCCTGATCCCGGCGGCTATCTTTGCAGGTTACTATTCTTGGGGAGAATATGTAATGAATTTCGTTCCTGTGTGGCTAGGTAATTTAACCGGTGGGGCAATTTTCGTTGCTCTTGCGTATTGGGTGGCCTATCTACGTGATCCTCAAGTAGTCCCAGTAGCACATAAAGTTCAATCTTCACAAGTAAATGCACTGCGTAAGCATGCTTAGGGAACACATAATAAAAGGACTACAGTATGAAATTGAGCTTATACTGTAGTTCTTTTATTTAAATAGAAGAGATTGGATACCCTATTTCTTATAATTCGTCTGAGACGGATACTGAATGATCGATGTTGACGTTAGCGAGGATAGTGACGGCGATGAAATAGTTGTAGATATGGTACTTGTTTTAGACTTTGCACAATAAATGCAGGGGACTTATGATAGAATCAACGATAATAATTTTGAGATGCTGGCCAGTAGCGGTCTAGTTTCGGAAGTAAGGTTTTGAAAAGAGGTGAAAAAGATGAAGCTTAATGAACAAATGTTAACGATCCGCCTTTCAGAAATGAAAGATGCGCAGCAGATTATGGATTTAGACGCTGTTGTATGGGATGATTATAGCTCTCCGGAACCATTAAATTGGACTTCTCGCGAGGACTTCCTACGACATTGCCAACCTGGTTCGCAGTTTGTAGCCTTCATTGATCAAAGACTTTGTGGTTATGTTGGCTTTCGCTATCCCACATTGATTAAAAGTAATCGCCATGTATATGAGATTAATATAGCCGTTCACCCACAATATCAGCATGGGGGAGTTGGAACAAGGCTGATGGAAACGGTAAAGGAATGGGCAACTGAACAGGGGATGAAGAAGCTTAGTTTGCGAGTTCTGGCTTCTAATTCGGCTGCTTTGGAGTTTTATGATAAATGTGGATTTGTTAGAGAAGGTCGGCTTGTTAACGAATTCCATGTGGGCGGAAGGTATGTAGATGATATTCTGATGGGGTACCTATTGTAATAGGAAGTCAATACTTCGTGATCGAAGAATGAATTCGACCGCTCTTAGCATATGCTTTCAAGGAATGTATCAAGGTGTCATGATTGAACAATACGCATATAACAGGTATATTTGTATGAAGCTAGTGTATAAAGGACGAGACAGAAAACTCAAGGATGAAAGGTTGATTGTAATGGAGAACCCAAGTACACCTCCCAATTTTATTAAGACTATTATTACGGATGATCTGAAATCCGGTAAGGTGAAGGAAATTTTGACGCGTTTTCCACCAGAACCTAACGGGTATTTACATATCGGACATGCTAAAGCGATCTGGATTAGCTTTACTTTAGCAGCTGAGTTTGGCGGGAAGACGAATCTACGATTCGATGATACCAACCCGATTAAAGAGGATACAGAATATGTGAAATCCATTCAGGAAGATGTGAAGTGGCTCGGATATGAGTGGGACGAGTTACGTTTCGCCTCAGACTATTTCGATGAGATGTATGATCGTGCAGTCATCTTGATCAAGAAAGGCAAAGCCTACATTGATGATCTCAGTGCCGATCAAATTCGGGAGACTCGTGGAACATTGACGGAACCTGGGAGTAATAGTCCTTATCGCGATCGTAGTGTGGAAGAGAATTTGGCTATGTTTGAAGGGATGCGCGCAGGCGAATTTAGTGATGGTGCAAAAGTATTACGTGCCAAAATTGATATGTCGTCACCTAATATAAACTTGCGTGATCCGGTGATCTACCGTATTTCTCACACTCATCATCATAATACAGGGGATAAATGGTGTATCTATCCGATGTATACTTTCGCTCATCCATTAGAAGATGCTATTGAAGCTATAACACACTCCCTTTGTTCGTTGGAATTTGAAGATCAACGTCCTTTCTATGATTGGGTTGTAACAGAATGTGAAATGCCGAATATTCCTCATCAATACGAATTCGGTCGTCTGAACGTGGGGCAGACTCTAACGAGTAAACGGAAGCTGAAGTTACTTGTAGATCAGCATCATGTGGATGGCTGGGACGATCCACGGATGCCGACGATCTCGGGCTTGCGTCGTCTGGGATACACTCCTGAGGCGATCCGTAGCTTTATTTATGAGACGGGTATCTCTAAGAGCCAAGGTGTCGTAGATCGACAAATGATGGAGCATTTTGTCCGCGAAGATCTGAAGCTGAAAGCACCACGTACGATGGCAGTATTGAATCCACTCAAAGTCGTAATTACCAACTATCCAGAGGATCAAGTAGAGCTACTGGAAGCGGAGAATAATAGCGAGAATCCTGAAATGGGTAATCGTCAAATTCCATTCTCTCGGGAAATATATATTGAGCAAGAGGACTTCATGGAGAATCCACCGAACAAATACTTCCGATTATTTCCTGGTAATGAAGTTAGATTAAAGAATGCCTATTTCATTAAATGCAATGAAGTAATTAAGGATGAAGAAGGTCATGTTGTCGAAATTCATTGTACCTACGATGTTGAGACGAAGAGCGGAAGTGGATTTACTGGACGCAAAGTGAAGGGAACGATCCATTGGGTCGAGGCCACTCAAGCTGTTCCTGCTGAATTCCGTTTGTATGAGCCGCTTATATTGGATGAGGAAGCGGAAGAATCTATTGATGAGACCCAAGAGAAGACGTTCCTTGATCAAATCAATCCGAATTCGATGGAAATTATCCAAGGCTATATAGAACCTGGTATGAGAGATGTAGTTGCTCAGGATAAGTTCCAATTTTTCCGACATGGATACTTTAACGTAGACTCTAAGTACTCGACGCCAGGACATCCGGTATTTAATCGCGTCGTTTCACTCAAAAGTTCATTTCCAATAACGAAATAAAGACAACAACTTAACAAGTATAAACAAGCCCGCAGTGATGTATCTGCGGGCTTGTTTATTGACTAAGAATGACCGGCTGAATTCAATATTCGATGTTGAATACGCCTCTCACTAACCTCGTGATCAAAAGATGCCCTTTTGAACTTCCTCTAATAGAGTGGATCCTCGTCAGGTTCCCCTTCGTGAGTTGTACCAGGTAATTTATAACCATGTTTTCGAATGAGTGACCAGATCTGCGCAAAGCCAGCGGCGCCGATTAAGGAGAATAGCATACCCGTCTTATACATGGCTTCTGCACCAAAGCTTTGAAATAACCACCCTCCAACAAATCCACCAATCACGCCTGAGAGACCACTCCATGAGAGAGTATATACGGCTTGGCCCGTTGCACGAAAAGGACGAGGGATCAACAGCATCGTAAGCTGGGTACCCACGTAGAAGAATCCACCGAATGTCACACAGTGCAGAATCTGAATGGCAGCGACTTCTAACGGAACTGTAGCCTCAGCCATGAGAAGCCAACGCAGACTGAAAAGCAGACTTACTAAGGCAAGGCAACCGAATAGCCATGATATTTTACGTTTCATGAAACGATCAAACAAGAAGAACATCCCCATTTCAAACAAAGAAGACAGGAATACTGCTAATCCAACAATTCGTTTAGATCCACCAATTTCCGTTATATATAATGACATAAATGTATTATTCATAGCATTCGGAACAGATACTAGAACACCCAAAAGGATAAAGAAAAGAAAGTATGGATTAGTCATGATCGCTGCAAATCCTTTAAGATTTAACTTTGGAGTGTAGGAAGAACGATGCAAGGGTGGAAGAAGCATTACCATCCCAATGGTCAAGATAAGAAGAGCAGTAAATAGGGTTGATACTCGTGATATCCCCGTCGAGTCAAGGATTTGTCCTGCTGCAATGGCGGTTACTGCCCAACCGATAGACCCCCATATGCGGAAACTACCAAATTTATGAGGTGTATCCTGAATATATCCTAGTATAAGACTGTTACTATGAGAGAAGAGAGGTGTCTGAAAGAAAAAGAATAAGGTCATTGTTAAATACACCATAGGATAGCTATCAGCTTGAAAAACAAACTGTATCAGCAACACGCTTCCACTCATCATAATGACGATAATACGTCTCATATTATGCAAGCGGTCACCCCAGCTTCTCCAAAAGGGATTAGCAAACAAAGAGACGAAGGGCCCGAGAGCCATTAGACTACCAATTTCAAATTTCGTCATGCCGACATCATGAAGATAAAGTTGGAAAAAGCTAGTAAAGAGCACCATGGAGCCATATAGGAAGAAATTGAAAAGTCTAAGTGACGTTAAGGAAGATTTGGTTTCTATGGGTTCATTCAATATGTACATTCCTTTCCATAGGAGGAATAGTTGAGCCCTATTATACTTGGCTTAACCAAAGATCATCCTAAATACGAATTGTTAATGGTTATTTATGGTGTTTAGATCAACCATTCCACTTTAACATGTGTTGAAAAGGGATTCAAACCAACAAATTTCCATATCAGCATAAATTCATCATTTAGTGCAAAAAAGGAGGGAAAGAAATAAAAAGGACTGGTAAGCGCTTACAAAATAAGTTATTATATATTTATAAGGTGACGATTCCCCCTAGTAATCGTATGCCGGAATTTCAATTGATATGATTTCCATCGCTGATGGAAGTCATTTTTTTTGCGAAATATAAAAAAGTATAAGTTTCACAGAATACGATATTCCTTATATATCCCTCGAGACGGGTCCATCTTTGAAAAAAGGTGACTTAGTTGGTTCTCCTAGTAAAAAGAAATGGTTATAATATCGTGAAGAATGTCACATGAGATATCTAACATTTGATGTATTATGAATATATAAGAAAGCGCTACCTTTAAAAGAACAAATATATGATGTTTATTGTATCGTCTCGACTCATTGCTAGGACATAAAGGGGGTTGAACTCTGTGTTACTAACCATGGAACTTGTTAAGGATACTGAGGAATGTGTACGCTGGAAGCAAGGTAGAGGCTGGGTATATCAATTGCTTATAGATTTCTTGGGGAGTCCGCCAAACTTGTCACTCGTTGCACAATGGAGACAGCATATAGTTACTAGGGAGGAAATTCTGTTAACAGAAGGCGGTCAACTGTTGAAGAGTTACTTATCCGATATTATGCCAGGTCAACTTGCTAAGGTTTGTGAATTGGAGAAGGCAGAGTACCAACGTTTATTTCACTGTATGCGTCCCATATTCCCATCGCTATGTGAAAGTGATTATGTGAGTAGGCTGAGTGAGAAGGATGTGGACTGTACTGCTGACGTTCGTGAGATTTACGTTCAGTCAGGTATTGCATTCAATAAATTGAACCATGAACAGGACGATAATATTTCGCTTGAGCTTGAGTACATGGCTATTCTTGCTGAACGAGCATCAGATGATCGACGAATCAGGACGGCACAACTAGAATTAATTGATGATCAGATTCAGTTCTTAGAGGAACATCTAGTGAAGTGGATTCCAACCTTCGGTGAAGATTTAATGTGTCTAGCACAAAGTCCGATGTATACCGCTATTGGAAGTATTCTGAAAGACTTTATACCGTATGATATGGCGATGTTGCATGTATGGAGAGAGGAACTTGCCTAGTAGAAGTTGCTTGAGAAGGCATCTTTGACCATTAAATATATGAAGATAGCTTTAAGCTGATTCCTCAAGCGTGAACAGGAGTCGGCTTTTTTGGTATATAGGAAAGTATAAGTTTCACTCGATACTATATTTCTTATATTTCCACTGCTATTCCTCTTTCCCATACTATAAGAAAAAGGACATACGCCCATTTCAGAAGTAAATGGGTGTACGTCCTATTGTTGATGCAATAGTCATTATGGGTATCTTAATTAAGTACTTTAGGTTTGCTGAATTTTATTAGTAATTCATACACTATAGGTACGATAACTTACAGAGCTATCAGTTTCAATATAAACTTTATAGGTTTTGTTCTCAACTTCAATTTCAGTTAGAACCGGACGCTCACGAACAGGGCTTAGCTTCATAGTGATCTGCCCAGCCGTAAGACCTAGTGAACTTAACTTCTGCTGATCAGCTACAATCGTGTATTGATCATAGCAAGTGGATAGACTAGACTTTGTCTATTCAAAATGTGTCGTATCTTTTTGTACAAGTCTCAGGATCTCATCGGACACTGGCTTAATATCCTCTAAGCGATCTCCGAATACGCTAACACTAAGTCCACTGCCGAGCATTCTCATCTACTATTCATCTAGATAGGCAAATATGGGAAGCATCATGTACAATAGTTAAGGGTATATGTTATCGATATTGTTATATGTTTAATCCAAATGGGAATGGAAAAGGTGAGGAAATATATGAGACGCGGGTTGCAAGTTGTATTAATTTCAGCAATTGTATTCGCATTTTATTATTTTGGATTTGGTGTTGTAGGGAGGACTGCGGGAACGATTGTTAGTGTGTTCTCAACCCTAACGGTTATTTCTCTATGTTTCATGATCTCTATGGAGAATCGGAATCCTTCGACAACGATGTCCTGGATTTTGTTACTTGCATTAGTGCCTATTGTGGGCTTAATATTCTATTTCTTGTTCGGACAGAACTTCTTCAACCGTCGGAAGTACGACAAAAAGGCGCTACGTGATATGGAAGCATACGAAAGAATCGAGAATGAGGAACTTCGAATTCATCAAGATCTTTCGAAATTTACAACGCGTCAGCAACATTTTCTGAAATTATCCCAACGGTTGGCACGCACTCCAATCTCTTTCTCTACAGAAACAACGATTCTTACGAATGGGCAACAGACCTTCTCAACTTTGCTTACCGAGCTTGAGAATGCCAAACATCATATACATATGGAATATTATATTTTTCGAGCAGATGATATCGGAACGCAAATTCAACAAATCCTGATCAATAAAGCGAAGCTGGGTGTTGCGGTACGATTTATGTATGATGCAGTGGGTAGCATTCAGATTCCCAAAACCTTCTTGAAGGAGATGGAAGAGGCTGGTGTGAAGCTGGTTGCTTTCGGTAGTGTCAAGACGAATTTCTTCTCTAGCCGCGTGAATTTCCGAAATCACCGCAAGATTGTTGTGATAGATGGGGGCGTGGGCTTGATCGGTGGGCTGAACGTGGGGGATGAGTATCTAAGCAGAAGTAAGACTTACGGATTCTGGCGAGATACACATATGCTTGTTAAGGGAGAAGCGGTTAGAACACTTCAAATTATTTTCTTGCGGGACTGGCTTTATATGACAGGAGAACGATTCCTTGAGCAAGAGTATTTGTCACCAACACTGACTAGCGGGAATGATGGTGTTGTTCAGATGATTGCGAGTGGTCCAGATAATGAGAGACGTGTACTTCGAAATCTCTTCTTCTCCATGATCACTTCAGCGGAGAAGAGTGTATGGTTAGCGACTCCGTATTTTATACCGGATGACGATATATTAACGGCACTGAGAGTAGCTGCTCTAGGTGGCGTGGATGTTAGAATTTTATTTCCTGCTAAACCTGACAAATGGGTTCCGTTCTTCGCTTCACATTCCTATTTCCCAACGTTGATGGAAGTTGGGGTGAAGATCTACGAGTATGAGAAAGGGTTCCTCCATTCTAAACTGTTGATCGTCGACGGTGAAGTAGCGACTATAGGAACGGCGAACATGGACATGCGTAGCCTGAATTTAAATTTTGAAGTGAATGCTCTTCTCGTAAAGACATCTAGTGTTCAGAAGATGGTTGCCGACTTTGAGCGTGATCTATTAACAGCTAATTTAATGAGCTCAGAACAATTGAAAGGCAAGAAAGTATGGGAGCGGATTCTAGAATCTGCTGCTCGTTTAATGTCACCATTGCTCTAGGGAGTTCACAAAAGTTGACCTTTTTGGACAACCTTTATAGCGGATGAAGGAGGAGAAATCATGATGATAAATAAATCAATAAACTCTTTAATGCCTGAAGTACCAACGGGTGAACGCAAAATAGAACATGTACGCTTATGCTTAGAAGAAGAAGTAAATGCAAGCGGTATAACAGCAGGCTTCGAACGATATCGTTTCAAGCATTGTGCGCTACCAGAGATTAATTATGATGATATAAATATCAAGTCAACCTTCTTAGGAGCTTCGCTACGCACACCGCTATTGATCAGCTCTATGACTGGAGGAAGCGAGACGACGGGAGCTATTAACGCACGCCTGGCTGAGGTTGCTGAGCGACGTGGTTGGGCGCTTGGAGTCGGATCGATTCGTGCTGCGGTGGAGCAAGAAGATTTAGCATACACCTTTCGTGTTAGAGATAAGGCACCGAATATTCCTATCATTGCTAATCTGGGAGCGGTACAGTTGAATTATGGATTTGGATCTGATCATTGTTTGCGTGCTGTAGAGATTGCGGGTGCGGACATGCTGGTATTGCATCTAAACGGACTGCAAGAGGTTTTTCAGCCTGAAGGCAATCTGAACTTCAGCGGATTATTATCACAAATCGAGAAGGTATGTCGCGAACTTACTGTCCCTGTAGGTGTGAAAGAAGTAGGTTGGGGCATCGATGGTGAGACTGCGTCGAGATTGTATAATGCGGGTGTTGCATTCATAGACGTGGCAGGTGCTGGTGGCACCTCGTGGAGCCAAGTCGAGAAGTTCCGCAACCGCGACGAGGTTCGGCGCGCGGCAGCGGATGCCTTTGCGGGGTGGGGAATACCCACCGCGGAATGCATCACGGAGGTGCGAGAGGTGTCCCCGCACGGAGGATTGATTGGCAGCGGCGGATTGAATAGCGGTGTGGATGCCGCTAAAGCATTAGCGCTTGGCGCCGATCTCGCGGGGTTCGGTCGCAGCTTGTTGGCGGCCGCTGTGGAGTCCGAGGAAGCGTTGGACGCGACCCTCGCGAGGGTGGAGTTGGAGCTACGGACAGCGATGTTCGGCATTGGCGTCGCGGATATTTCAGCACTCCGTTCAACACAGCGCTTAGTGCGGGTGAATTAGTAGTAAGATGCAGGAAGGTGCTAGGAAGATGCTAGTAAGATGCTAGTAAGATGCTAGGAAGGTGAAGGATAGTGCAGGAAGATGCTGTGAAGGTGCTGTGAAGGTGCTGTGATAGATGCGGAAAGCACCAATGAGTGTCGTAGTCGAGCAACTGTCGAATCCAGGGACTTCCCTGAGCTAGGTACTCCGTGATCCCCGCATAGTGGAATAGATGTGTAAACTGCACTTAAATTAGTGGAAAAGATGTGTTAGCGAGGAATAGTTGCACTACCTACAGTTAAAATTGGCGATAACGATGAAAAGCCAGGTTTTGAGTAATCTAGATGTACTCTGTGCAACTAAAATTAGCGTTAGAGGTAATTGGTCGGATTTAGATGTGCTTTTTGCAACTATTGCAATATCTCTGTGAAGACCTAGGGGGGGATTCCTTTGGTTTGGATAACGTGAGTTAATTTGGAATATATTAAAGAAGCGTAATATTCACTAATTCACACTCCGGGGGACATCCAGGTTATGAGCAGTAAAGATGAAGAAATGCTTCCAATGTCGAAGGAAACGGTCGAAGTGGAAGGGGTATACGAGAATGAAGAAGGACGAGAGATGTACTTGCGTAGAGGGGAAGAGTTTCCTTCCGATCTTGTGCTAGGAAGAACGGAATGGAAGATGACTGAATTCGAGTATAAGTTTTCGTTACTTTTATCCCCTATATTTTTGGACAAACGGCCCTTCTTCGCATAAGAGAAGGACGGTGAAGCCGTTTATCTTTATATAAGGAAATAAATATTTGTATCCACATATGTGGCGGAAGTTAAGGAATTTGATACACTAGGGAAGATAGGACGACTTATTGTGGTATTAGAAATAGATCGGCCGGGTAGCTAACTCGTGAATACATCCTTTGAAGGGAGGGAAGTAAAGAATTCGAGACTCATCCGTAGAAGGGAACACGCAACGTGAATTCCCCTCACGACTACAGTCGCGAGTGTCCTTTACGCAAATCATGAAGTCATTGTTGAAAGCGCTACAATATGGTACGGAAATAGCTGGAGGGAATGGGGGAGAGCTTCTATTCTCAGAGGGGCGGAACAAGGCAACCTGGGGTAGAATCTCCACAGATTCCTTTTATTCTGAGATGATTTGTGAAATTCGTGAGCTTGGCGAGAGTCTTCTAGAAGAGCCCATGCCTGTCATTCCATTTTCATTGTACAAAATGTTCGATACAACTGGTGACCGAGAATTATTCCAGAATGCTTACTTCGAGCGAAGACGTAGGCTAGATGCCTTCGTGTTCCTATCCTTATTGGATGAGGATGACAAGTATATAGCCGCCTTAGAGGATGTTCTTTGGGCTATTTGTGATGAATATACATGGTGTTTACCTGCTCACTTAGGCGGAAGTCTATCGCTGAAACATGATGAGGCACGCGGACATCGAGAGGTGCTAGATTTATTTGCAACTGAAACAGCGTTTTCTTTGAGCGAAGTGATTCATTTACTAGGGAAACGTTTATCAGAAATCGTTGTTCATCGTGTGGTGAAGGAGATCAAGGAGCGAGTATTAGAATCCTATGCTTCTCTCAAACCATCAAGCTGGTGGGAGACGACGGATATGAATTGGGCGGCGGTATGTGGTGGGTCTATTGGAGCGACAGCGATGTACCTGATTCAAGAGGATGATACGCTAGCGCCACTGCTTCATCGAGTGTTGGACACTATGGATTGTTTCTTAGACGGCTTTGCAGCGGATGGGGCATGTCGCGAAGGCGTGGGATACTGGGCCTATGGTTTCGGATATTATGTTTATTTCGCAGTTCTGTTGAAGCAGAGAACTGCTGGAGAGATCGACTTAATGCACAATAATGACAAGATCAAATCCATCGCGATGTTTCAGCAGAAATGTTATTTAAGTGATAATTACGTAATCAGTTATTCGGACACACCTCTTACATATCAGTATCAGATCGGTCTGACTCATTATCTTAAATCTCTTTTTGAGGAAATCGATGTACCTCCCTTTGAGTTCCATTCAGGTCCTTGGGGTGATCATTGTTTCCGATTCTCTCATGGTATTCGTAATTTACTGTGGAGCAGAGAAGATTATGTTACAGATAAGCTACCCGAAGCTTGTTATGTATTAGAAGAAGCGCAGATCTTCATTCGTCGTAGTGAATGGAACGGTACGAACGTCGCTTTCTCTTTAAAAGGTGGCCATAATGCTGAACCGCATAATCATAATGATATCGGTAGCTTTATTCTCCATGCTGGAGAACAACCGATCTTTGTTGATCCAGGTCTCGGCACGTACACGAAGGAATACTTCGGTGATCAACGTTATTCCATGATCTATAATGGTTCGCATGGGCACTCCGTCCCGATTATTGAAGGGCTCCGTCAACAGGAGGGAGAACAATATGCGGCACAATGGGTTCAGATTGCTCCTTCTGAAGAAGGAGATGTCTTAGTTCTAGATTTAACGAATGCGTACAAAACGGACAATCTCATATCATTGACCCGAAGGTGTCGATTTCATACCGATACGCTTCGTATAGAGGATGAATATAGCTTCGCTAGAACGCCTGTCTCGATTACAGAAAGATTCGTTACTTTTATTGAGCCAGTACTTCAGAAGGATGGAGAAATTGTGCTACAAGCGGGGAATGGGATCTCTGCAAAGTTACACTATGACGATAATGAATTGGAATATCGCTGTGAGCGGGTAGCGTTTTTACCTGAAACTACGAACCAGTCTTTTTTATATTTAATCGATTTAACGGTAAAAGAACCTAAGTGTGAGCAGATTGTAGCTGTGAATATAGAAATTTACTCGCACGTATAGATGGCTATGCTGTAATCCTTGCCGGGTTAAGTGTTCTAATATATAATAGATAGGATTGAACCGTATAATATAGTAAGATCTATCACCTAAAATGGGAGTTGTCATATAAATGGTTTTAAGAGCCGGAATCGTCGGTTTACCGAACGTAGGAAAGTCCACGTTGTTTAATGCGATCACACAAGCAGGGGCAGAAGCTGCCAATTATCCTTTCTGTACGATCGATCCGAACGTTGGGGTTGTTGAAGTACCTGATGAGCGTTTGGATAAGTTGACTGAGTTAGTTGTGCCGAACAAGACGGTGCCTACGGCATTCGAATTTGTTGATATTGCTGGATTAGTGCGTGGTGCGAGCAAAGGCGAAGGGTTGGGTAATAAATTTCTAGCTCATATTCGTGAAGTGGATGCGATTGTACATGTGGTGAGATGTTTTGAAGATGAGAACGTGACGCATGTGGATGGAAAAATAAATCCAGTCAGCGATATCCAGACGATTAACCTGGAACTTATTCTTGCCGATCTTGAAAGTATTGAGAAGAAGATTGATCGTTCTCGTAAAAACATTAAGAACGGTGACAAGAAAGTTGCGCTAGAAGTTGAAGTGCTTGAACGTGTAAAAGAAGCACTTTATAACGATATGCCTGCGCGTAGTATTGAGCTTAGTGAAGATGATCTAGCGATTATTCGCGATCTTCATTTGCTGACACTTAAGCCTGTCCTGTATGCAGCGAATGTGAGTGAAGATGGCGTTGCGGATGCGGACAACAATCCGTATGTGCAGCAAGTGAAGGATTTCGCAGCAGCAGAGAACGCAGCAGTTGTGCCAATCAGTGCTAAAGTAGAATCGGAAATTGCCGAACTGGATGGCGAAGATAAGGAGATGTTCCTAGAAGAGCTAGGACTTTCGGAGTCTGGTCTTAATCTTCTGATCAAAGCAGCTTACCGCTTGCTAGGCTTGTATACGTATTTCACAGCAGGAGTTCAAGAGGTTCGTGCATGGACGATCATCAATGGGACGAAAGCGCCACAAGCAGCGGGTGTTATTCATACCGATTTCGAACGCGGATTTATTCGTGCAGAGGTAGTATCGTATGATGATCTTGTTGCCGCAGGATCTATGAATGGTGCTAAAGAGCGCGGCCAGCTTCGACTTGAAGGTAAGGAATACATCGTAAAAGATGGAGACGTTATGCATTTCCGTTTCAACGTATAGAACGTGTAGTGAATGATCTGAATAGATAGGAATAAGCTTACCGGCTTTGGGCTAGGTAAGCTTATTTGTTGTTTATATTGGATGTGTAGATAATGAAAAGTGGAAAGGAGAAGGCCGATGTAATGATTCATTTTGCAACTAAACCATTTTCCTAACGACATATCCTAGCGATATATACTCATTTACTAAAGGACGAAATTTATATATTATGTCTTAATTAGGGTATCTTGTAAGTGGGTGATTAAATATAGTTATTTTTTAAAAATTATGATAAAATAAAGAGTCGAAATAATAATCGGTGTATTTTAAATAGGAGAGGTGACCCCCAATGTTGGACAAATTACAATCCTTGGCGGACCGCTATGAAAAGCTGAGCGAACTGCTCTGTGATCCTAACGTTGCAAGTGATACTGCAAAGTTGCGGGAATATTCTAAAGAACAATCGGATTTGCAGCCTGCGTTTGAGGCTTTCACTGAATATAGAACCGTGACGGAAGAACTAGATGCTGCGAAGGCGATGCAATCAGAGAAGTTAGATGATGACATGCGTGAGATGGTCAAGATGGAAATTGATGAATTAGCATCTCGGCACGTCGAGTTAGATAGTCATATTCGTATCTTGCTATTACCGAAAGATCCGAATGATGATAAGAACGTCATTGTGGAAATTAGAGGTGCTGCGGGTGGAGATGAGGCGGCTTTGTTTGCTGCTGATCTTTATCGTATGTACACTCGTTACGCGGATGCACAGGGATGGCAAGTAGAGATTATGGATGTTAATAGCAATGATCTTGGCGGATTTAAAGAAGTGATCTTCTCCATTAACGGTCGTGGGGCATATAGCAAAATGAAATATGAAAGTGGCGCACATCGTGTGCAACGCATCCCAACGACAGAGTCGGGTGGACGGATTCATACATCGACATCGACTGTGGCAGTACTGCCAGAAGCGGAATCTTTTGAGATTGAAATTCTTGATAAAGATATTCGTGTAGATACATTCTGTTCTAGTGGCGCGGGTGGACAATCCGTTAATACGACGAAATCTGCTGTACGTGTGACTCACATCCCTACGGGCATTGTGGCAACTTGCCAAGATGGTAAATCGCAGAACAAGAATAAAGAGTCGGCTCTTAAAGTACTACGTACCCGTATATCAGATACGAAGCGTCAGGAAGAAGAAGCGAAGTATGCTGGTGAACGTAAGGGGAAAGTGGGTACGGGGGATCGAAGTGAGCGGATTCGTACTTATAACTTCCCACAGAGCCGGGTAACTGATCACCGAATTGGACTGACCGTTCATAAGTTGGATCAGATCATGAATGGGGATATCGAAGATATTATTGCTGCTCTAAGTATTGCTGAACAGGCAGAAATGATGGATAAAGGGGAATAATGCTTTGAACAACGACGTATTTGTCATGACACCAAAGCTCAGTATACGGGAAGCCTTCGCGGAGGCTTCCTCTTTTTTCATAAATTGCGGCGTGATGGAGCCGCAAAGGAATGCCCAGCTTCTGCTGGAGCATGTGCTGGGCTTGTCTAGCACCGCCTATTACATGGCGTTGCCAGAGCCCTTCCCTGCAGCTGCTATAACTGCATGGGAAGACGCGGTCACCCGTAAAGCGGCAGGTGAACCCGCGCAATACATCATGGGCGAGCAGGAATTCTACGGCCTGCTCTTTGAAGTGACGCCGGCCGTGCTGATCCCTCGACCGGAGACCGAGCTGCTAGTCGAGGCCGTCCTGCAGCAGGCCGAGCGGCTGTGGCCTGGCCGCGCTACGTTGGCGGCGCCACAGCCAGGCAGCGTAGCTGCCACGGCAGCCGTGCCGCCCGCTGCGCTGGGCGCGCTCGCCGCTGCTGGCGCCTCGCTCACGGCAGCGATGCCGCCAGCAGCGGCCGCCGAGCTCGCGCCGCTCGTAGCCGCGGACATCGGCACCGGCAGCGGTGCCATTGCCGTGACGCTCGCGGCGCATGCCCCTCGCTGGCGCGTATACGCCAGCGACATCTCGCCCGCGGCGCTACGCGTAGCCGCGGGCAATGCGGCACGGCATGCAGCAGCCGTTGCCTTCCGCGAAGGCAACCTGCTGGCGCCGTTTGCCGGGATGAAGTTGGACATATTGGTGTCCAACCCGCCCTATATACCGGCTGAAGATATCGCCGGTCTGCAGCGTGAGGTGCGCGACTTCGAACCGCGCCTCGCACTGGATGGAGGTGCGGATGGGTTGCTGCCCTACCGCATCATGATGGAGCAGATCGCGATGCTAGCCGCCCCGCCTCGGCTTATAGGTTTTGAATTGGGTATGGGACAAGCTGAAGAAGTTGCCGAGTTGCTGCGTCAATCGGGACATTGGAATGAGATCATCATCGTTCCTGACCTTGCCGGAATTGAACGGCATGTACTCGGAGTTAATATAAAGTTGAAAATGGAATAGCTGCAGAAACTGTACTTATTTTGATGGAAAAGTAGAGGATACGTAGAATAGTTGCAAAAGTGGTACTTGAAGTAGGGGAATCCATGAAAAGTAGGGTTTTCGAGTAATCTAGATGTACCCTGTGCAACTAAATGTAGCGATAGGCGAGATTGGCCGAATTTAAGTGCGCTTTATGCAACTAACGGGTATTGTTACATTCGCATTCCGCCTACCAAAACAACTTGTTCACTTAGGACGCCGTAGTGCGCCTCTTTCATGATTCATGAATTTGGTTCAAGTAATCAATTGAATTAGGTACTGAACATCCTATACAATAGAAAGAAGTGCACTTTGGGGCACAATGGGCGGGAAGCCTTAGTACAGGAGGGCGACACATGCTTCAGAAGTTAAAAAAGATAGATTATATTATAGTGGCTGTCCTGATTGCCCTCATGGTGATTAGTATCTTGTCTTTATTTAGCGTAACTAATGGAAGAACTAGCACCGGCTTAGATGGACATCACATGAAGATGTTGATATTCTATGGTATTTCTTTTGTTGCCTTCATCATATTGGTATTTTTTGATTACAGAATTTTGATTAAATATGCCTGGGTCATTTATTTACTTGGTTTGGTTTTACTTGGAGTAGCGAGTTATATAGGTGAAACGACGAACGGAGCAACGGGATGGATCAAAATTGGAGATAATCTTTCATTGCAACCGGCAGAGCTTTTCAAATTATGTTTAATCATTTTTTTAACCTACGTCCTTGTTCGTGTTAATAAGAATAAGTTATCCTTTTGGAGAAATGTTGTACCAATTAGTGTGATAGCCTTCATTCCATTTATTATCGTTATTGCACAGAACGATCTGGGAAATTCATTCAGTTATATTGTTATTCTCATTGGTCTGCTGTGGATTGGGAACATCAAGTTTTCTCATGCCTTGATTGGTGTAGTCATCATGATTGGAGCTCTCATTGGTGGCATTCAAGGATACATTCATTACCATGACGAGATCAAAGTATCACTGGAGTCCATTGATAAGGCTCACTGGGTGGAAAGACTTGATCCTTGGCTTGTTCCTGAGAAGGCAACGGCTAAAGCTAGTTACCATACAGACAATGCCAAGCTTGCTATTGCTTCTGGAGGAATGAGTGGAGAAGGGTATGCGAAAGGGACATCGGTTCAAACCGAACGTGTACCTTATACGTATTCTGATTCTATCTTTGTGCAAATTGCCGAGGAATTTGGCTTCGTTGGAGCATCGGTGTTGCTACTATTATATTTTGTAATGATTCATCGAATAATTCTGATCGCATTAGAATGTAGGGATCGTGCAGGACCCTATCTCATTGTGGGCGTCGTGGCCATGATGTTATATCAAATTTTCGTTAATATTGGTGCTTTTCTTGGAATCATGCCTTTAACTGGGATTACACTACCATTCATAAGTTACGGGGGAACATCACTGCTTATTAATATGGCTAGCATTGGCATCGTGATGAGTGTGCGAGTTCATGGGCAGGATACGGAAGAAGAAATGGTGGTTCAACCGTTGAGTTACTCTAATGTTACGAAGCAGAGAACGTAAGGCTACTCCAATACTAGAATGGACAATAGCCTTCGGTTCAGCGTTTATATTACGAACCCCTTTAAGTGGACACTCAAAGCACCCTCATACTTAGTTATGAAGGAACGAGTGAACTTGGAGGGGTATTTCTATGTGCGCTACTCCTCCATAACATCAGCGAATAGATCGGCAATCGGGTTGTCCCCGCTTGTATGATTGCGTGCAACTTTGACTGCTTCGCCAATCATTTTTTTCACAGCTGGTCGTATTCTGGTTTGACTTTCCCTAAATGCTGCAACCCATTCCTTCCCGTTTAATAGATTCATAGGTTTAGACTCTATCAGATCCGGACATGCTAACAAGTATGAACTGATAGAGAGGGGCCGGCTGCTGTGAAATGGAATGCGATACAGTGGAATGAGAAGAAAGCAGATGAACTGCGCTTATTGTTGAAGAATACAGCTATTATTTTTAGTATATTATTTATGCTTGTGATGTCATGGGATGGACAGCGTACAGATGCTTCAATTGTAGGAGGTTCGATTCCGCAGGAATCTATTCGGTTGCGCATTCTGGCCAATTCAGATTCGGTGGGTGACCAACTTGTCAAAAGAGAAATTAGAGATGCCATTGTTGCAGAGATGAACGGTTGGGTGGCAGAGTTGGAAGATCCGCAAGATCTGGATCAGGCGAGAGAAACCATTCAGAATCATATAGTAGACTTGAATATATTAGTGGGTAGAGAGTTGCGCAATCGAGGAATTAACTATTCTTATAACGTGGAGTTAGGCGTAGTTCCTTTCCCAACCAAAATGTACGGAGGTATGGTATACCCGGCAGGTGAATATGAAGCTTTGCGAGTTACCCTTGGTGAAGGAAGAGGTCAGAATTGGTGGTGTGTACTATTCCCTCCATTATGTTTCATTGATGCTGGAAGTGGTGATGCGGTAGCTCAATCCGAAGAAGGTTCGGTAGAAGCAACTGGACCAGAAGGTTCTAATAGTTCGAACATAAAGCAAGTTTCGTCTACTGTCGAGCAAGATCCGGAAGTGCGCTTCTTTCTATGGGACTTTTTATGTGGAATCGTGGATTGGGTCAAAGGGTTATTCTAAATGAATAGGAATTCGCGCGAAAGTGCAGGTATTTCTTTCAAAAGGAACAATCTAGCGAGAATGCCTACAATTGTGCAGGTATTTCATCCATAAGTGGTTGGAATCGTCTTTACAGCGGGAAAAGGATGTATTATCGCAGGCATCTCCCGCAACGGCTAGATCATGCGAAGAAAGGATGTACAATCGCAGGTTTTTCGCTACTAGCAGCTTGTGTCGGCTACCGCCGCGTATCCGCGCTCGCATGTATCAATACCTCACACCTGCTATTCAGCTTGTTATATTGTACGGCTCCCTTTCTCGTATCGGCCACCACTACGTGCACACTACAGCTGCTACCGTCGTGTGCCACGCCCCATTCCTCTCCTGTCCCTCCCCAAACGCGACTTATACAGATTTAACGGAAGCCACAGACCTTATGTTAGCAAAAACGCCACTTTTGTAATTTTAACGAAACTGAGCGACCTTATTTGGACCTTTTCTCCAAGTTTGGGTCGTTTATTCGCATATAGAGGCTTGCATTTCCGTTACAACTTCATATAGGTGCCTTTTCGCGGAATAGTGTCTGTGAGATCCGTTAAAAAGCCCGAAGTTACGATACGTTTACTGTATCAATTGAAATGTGAGATAATGTTGGAAGTTGCTTGCAATAACAAGCGATTTTTCGAAATAATAAGAAATTATAAGTTTCACAGGATACTAAGATCCTTATATTTTCGATGAGACGGGTGCCTGAAAGTGATATGAAGTATCGCTAGCATCGGAAGCATAAGCTTATTGAAAAAAGGACGGCGAAGCCGTTTCTACTTGTGATGCTCACTATAACAAAAAGATGAAATTTATATAGAAAGCCTGGGATATAAAAATGATGCATAACTTTGATAACGGACTGGACAGCGTAATGCGATGTGAGAAATTGGATACAGTCTATTGGAATGTAAGCTCTTTGTTAGAAGGGGGAGCGGGGTCGGATGACCAAGATACAGTAACTGGACAAGCGATAGAGGAAGCGGCAGCACTCTTGCAACAAGGTGGAATCGTCGCCTTCCCAACCGAAACGGTTTATGGGCTAGGAGCAGATGCCCGTAGCACGGAAGCGGTAGAAGCGGTGTTCAATGCAAAAGGACGCCCTTCGGATAACCCGCTGATTGTTCATATTGCCGACCGTTCGCAATTAGCTGAGCTGATTACGGAAATTCCTCCTGTCGCGCTCGTCCTAATGGATCTGTACTGGCCCGGTCCACTTACGATTGTGCTTCCACTGCGATCTGATGTGCTTTCGCCTCGCGTTACTGCGGGTCTGGATACGGTTGGTATACGTATGCCTGATCATCCGATTGCACTGGCTTTGATTGCGGCAGCAGATTGTCCTATTGCTGCGCCCAGTGCAAACCGCTCGGGGCGACCTAGTCCTACACTCGCTTCGCATGTACAGGAAGACTTAGATGGTCGGATTGACGGAATCCTTGATGGTGGTCCAGCTGGAGTAGGTCTGGAATCTACCGTTGTGCGTACATTCGTAAGTGGGGAAATACATGTGCTACGACCTGGTGGAATTACGATCGAACAGCTCGCCTTGGCGGAGGGGGTCGCCGTTATTACCGGAGGAGGAGCTCTTGTAGAGGCGCAGTCTGCTGTATCCCCAGAACTTCTGAAGGGAACGGCATATGTGGATACTACTGAATCCGAGGCTCCGCGTTCCCCGGGGGTGAAGTACGCTCACTATGCACCACAGGGGGAGCTAACAATTGTACGAGGCATCTCGCCTGAGGTCGTCGTATCTCGAATTACAGCTTTATTGGATAGAGCTGTAGATGATGGAGTAATGACAGGTTTACTTTCTTTTGACGAACATATTCCAATGTATGATTTGGACTCCGCAATCCATGTTATTTCACTTGGGTCGCTAAATAATCCAGCTGAGGCAGCTCATAAGCTATACGTTGCGCTACGGCTTTTTGATGAGTTAGGTGTCGCTTACATGCTAGCCGAGGCTTGTTCGGAAGAAGGGCTTGGCGAAGCGGTGATGAACCGACTTATTAAGGCCGCTGGAGGAAGAGTTATCGAGGTGGATATCTAACTTTTATCATGTTTTACTCCTTGTCCGCATATGGTTGTACAAAAGTACAATCGGATTTGGAGGCGTGTGTATGCTGGAAGCTACTGCCCACTGGGGTCAGTTAATTACGATATTTTTGATGGCAATTGCTCTAGGAATGGATGCTTTATCGCTAGGTGTGGGAATTGGCATCAGGGGGATTCGGTTGCTTCATGTGCTTAGAATTAGTTTGTTAATAGGACTTTTCCATGTGTTAATGCCCTTATTGGGGATATTTGCGGGACATTATATTAGCTCGCTGTTGGGAAGGGTTACGGGATATGCTGCGGGCGGGCTATTGTTGTTGCTTGGGGGACATATGATATTTAATTCTTATCGTAAAGGACATGCGAAAATAATAAATTATCGCGCATGGGGCGGAATGTTGCTGTTCTCGATTAGTGTGAGCATCGATTCGTTCTCGGTAGGAGTATCTCTAGGGATGTTCAAGAGTGATCTGTTATTGACGGTTCTCATATTCGGTGTTGTCGGAGGTCTGATGTCTATGTTGGGTCTTCTCCTCGGTAGAAGAGTGAGTCACAAACTGGGGGAACATGGAGAAGCTCTAGGCGGCGCGATATTGCTTGCATTTGGGCTTATGTTTATCTTCTGATGCATTCAAAGCATGATACAATGTATAAGAGGTTATTTAATATGTAAGGACAGATTTGAAGGGGGTAACGAGTTGCGAATTCTATTTGTTTGTACAGGGAATACATGCCGCAGCCCGATGGCGGAAGCTCTTCTTCGGAAGCTGGCTAAGGAGCGTGGTCTTTCGCTTGAGGTGAGTTCTGCGGGTGTGGCAGCGACAGAAGGAATGCCAATATCTAGACATGCAGAAGCGATACTACGTGACCATAATATAGATGATGTAATAACTTCGCAAGCGTTGGGGATAGATGTCATACTTGATTGTGATCTGATTCTGACCCTTACTCAATCGCATAAACAGCATGTTCTTCGGATATACCCAGAAGTTGTGGGTAAGATCTATACGTTGAAAGAATATGCGGAAGATGATGAGCAGGTACTTCGGGATCTGGATGAATTGGATAGTCTTTATGCGACGTTAACGATGAATAGGGCGTTGGGGAAATTGATTGAACATCGGGATCAAGAACGTCTAATTGAAATTCAACAGCGGATACCGAGCTTTGATGTATCTGATCCATATGGGGGTTCACGAGCAGATTATGATGTGGCAGCGGCAGAAATTCATACAGCAGTCGAGCGGATTGTAACTAAGCTTGCGGATCGGAGCAACTAGAACATCGTTGCATTTCATCCTCTTTTGTTTTATCATGAGAGCAGAAGAACAATCGGTTCCGATGTAACTGGCGACTCTGTGGATGAAACCACGATGGAGCATCGGGATATACGGCCGGTCGCCTGGGCACAAGAGCAATTCTACGGGAATCCCCGTAGACTGCTCTTTTTTCGTCTTTTGACTAAAAAGTAGGTTATAATGGTACAAGACAAAAGAGTGATAATAGGAGGTTTTTCAAGAGATGAAGATTGCATTAGGGACAGATCACGGTGGCGTTCGTTTGAAGCAGGACATCATTAATGTCATTCAGCAACTTGGACATGAAGTGGTGGACGTTGGATGCAATTGCACTGACTCAGTTGACTATCCAGATTACGCTCTTCCTGTATGTGAGATGGTTGTGGCGGGCGAAGTTGATCGGGGTATATTAGTATGTGGAACTGGAATCGGTATGAGTATTGCAGCTAATAAAGTAACTGGCATTCGTTGTGCACTTGTCCATGATGTATTCTCGGCGAAGGCAACGCGTGAACATAATGATACGAATGTGTTGGCGCTTGGGGAACGTGTTATTGGACCTGGATTAGCTTGTGAGATCGTTAAAGAATGGCTTGTAACGGAATTTAGTGGAGAAGAGCGCCATGTAAATCGTGTGAACAAAATCAAGCTTATTGAAGAGCGTAATCTGCACGTCTAAGGAGGTTATCTTCATGGATCAAGGATCGCAATCCACAGGTACATCTCTTAAAGAACAAGTCGCACAAGTCATGCGTGAAATAGCGGAGGTTGCCCATCTAGGGCCGGGGAAGCTGCTCGTGGTAGGTGTGAGTACAAGTGAAGTGATAGGAAGTCATATTGGTACAGGTGGAGCCTTGGACATAGCGAATGAATTGCTTCTTGGTATTGAAGAGATTCGCGAAGAGATGGGATTCCATGTTGTGTTTCAGTGTTGCGAGCATTTGAATAGGTCATTAGTCATGGAGCGAACTCTTCTTGAGCAACTTCGTTTAACGGAGGTTGTTGCTGTGCCACATCCCCATGCGGGAGGTTCCATGGCATCTGCTGCATATCGAAGAATGTTACAGCCGTGCCTCGCTGAAAGTGTGGAGGCCCACGCTGGAATAGATATCGGTGAGACGATGATCGGGATGCATCTTCGACGTGTAGCTGTACCTTTTCGCCCAAGTATTCGGTATATAGGACAGGCACGTGTGAATGCTGCGTATACCCGTCCGAGGCTGATTGGTGGGGAACGAGCACAATATAGAATGGAAGAAGCTTCTTCCAGCCAACAAAGTAACTCAAATCTTTGTGATTAAGCATTACAAACTTAAAGAATATGCTTTTAGCTTACGCTCAAAAACTTAAAGTATATGCTTTCGAAGTGAGTTTTTACGAAGATGAATTATGAGGTAACGCTCAAAAACATAAAGAGTATGCTTCCGATGTGAGTTTTTTAGAAGCTAATCAGGAAGTTTACGCTCAAAAACTTAAAGTATATGCTTTCGATGTGAGTTTTTACGAAGACTATTCATGGGGTAACGCTCAAAAACTTTTAGGAGGAATATAAAAATGGAAAATTTACGTAGTTATGACCCAGCGGTATTAGAGGCTATGGACCTAGAATTGAAGCGCCAACGGAATAATATTGAACTGATCGCTTCTGAGAATATTGTGAGCGAAGCGGTTATGGAAGCGATGGGTTCCGTACTAACGAATAAATATGCAGAGGGATATCCGGGCAAAAGATTTTATGGCGGTTGTGAACGGGTTGATATTGTAGAAGATATCGCCCGTGATCGTGCGAAGGAATTGTTCGGTGCTGAGCATGTTAACGTTCAACCACACTCTGGTGCTCAAGCGAATATGGCTGTCTATACGGCTGTTCTAAATCCTGGAGACACAGTACTGGGTATGAATCTTGCTCATGGTGGACACTTGACTCATGGTAGTCCGGTTAACGCTTCAGGTCTATTGTATAATTTCATTCCTTATGGCGTACAAGAGGACTCTTTCCTAATTGATTATGACGAAGTTCGTAAGATCGCATTTAAACACCGTCCACGTTTAATTGTAGCGGGCGCAAGTGCTTACCCACGTACGATTGACTTTGAAGCACTAGCTTCTATTGCTAACGATGTAGGTGCGCTGTTCATGGTGGATATGGCTCATATTGCTGGATTGGTTGCGGGAGGGGTTCATCCTAGTCCGGTACCTCACGCACACTTTGTAACGACTACCACTCATAAAACACTTCGTGGTCCACGTGGTGGGATGATTATTTGTAAGAAACCATGGGCGCAAGCGATTGATAAAGCGGTATTCCCAGGAACGCAAGGCGGACCTTTGATGCATATTATCGCATCGAAGGCAGTTGCTTTTAAAGAAGCATTGGATCCATCATTTAAGATTTACGCTCAGAACGTAGTTAAGAATGCTAAGGTGTTGGCTGAGACGCTTGTTAACGAAGGCCTGAACGTCGTATCTGGTGGTACGGATAACCACTTGTTATTGATTGATACTCGCAGCCTGAACACTACGGGTAAAGTAGCTGAGAAGGTTCTAGATTCAATTGGAATCACAGTGAATAAGAATGCCATTCCATTCGATCCTACAAGTCCATTCGTGACTAGCGGTATTCGTCTTGGTACTCCAGCTGCGACTACGCGTGGTATGGATGAAAAGGCTATGGTAGAAATCGGTGAGATCATCGCTCTAACTCTGAAGAATCCAGAGAATGAAGCAATACTTGCTCAAGCGGCAGCAAGAGTGACTGCACTTACAGATCAATACCCTCTATATCCTGATTTGAAATATTAAGAATAAGCTATGGCATGCATAAAGCATAGTAGCTTTTGGTAGAATAATATAAGTGTGGAGTAGCCCCTTTTTGCACAAGAGGGGCTACTTTGCGTCTACTGGTACTAGAGGATCTGAATTGGACGGAAGTAGCCGAAGGGACTGGAGAGAAAGAATTCAGTAGAAGGTCGATCCGAAAGAGGGCGGGAGTCGAGTGACCGAAATCGCGCAATAGTGAAACCATAGAAGCGCAGAAACGTAGAATAGATAAGTAGAACAGATAAATAGATAAACAGATAAACCCCAGAGCCACGTAATTCCGCAACGGCACAAACCGTACGGAGGAATAGATGTATAAACTGCATTTATTTGAGCAAACAAGGCGTGGAAGCGAGGAATAGTTGTCAAAACTACAACTAAAAAGTGGGAGAACGATGAAAAACGAGGGTTTCCAGTAATCTAGATGTACTCTATACAACTAAAGTTAGTGTTGGAGGGATTTTTCCAAATATAGATGTACTCCAAGCAACTAAAATTGGTATTAGAGGAATTGGCACGAGTCTACACGAGTCCAAGTATATATTATGCAAATATTCCCACCTCAAGCAAGGTGACGCTTCCTACAAGAGTATTGGAATCCCCACCTCAAGTATGCAGTCCCGCCTGTAAGAGTGCTGAAATTGTTGCTGTGGTAGGAGATAAACACCTACTGTAATAGTGTTTGGCATAATTATTCACACCTCCGTAACTAGAAGTTCAATCAATGTGGGTGCAAAATCATTTCGGAGAATGATATAATAAACAAAGTTTGTATACACTACTTCTATATTGATGTACATTTACAACATGAAAACAAACGAATGATCCGGAGGGGAACCATGGGAAAAGGAAAATTGGTGATTTGTGATCACCCTTTAATTCAACACAAGCTTACTTTCATCCGTGATGAGCAGACTACTACTAAAGACTTTAGGGAGCTAGTTGATGAAGTAGCAACACTAATGGCATACGAAATTACAAGAGATATTCCACTGGTAACCGTTACAGTAAAGACGCCAGTGGCTGAGACAGAAAGTCGCGTCATTTCAGGGCGTATGTTAGGGCTCGTTCCTATTCTACGTGCTGGATTGGGCATGCTAGATGGTGTTCTTAAATGTCTTCCAGCAGCTAAAGTGGGTCATATCGGTTTATTCCGCGATCCAGACACATTACAACCAGTAGAATACTACACGAAGCTTCCTACCGATGTTACGGAGCGCGAGTTGATTGTTATTGACCCGATGCTTGCAACAGGTGGATCTGCTATTGCAGCCATTGATGTGCTGAAGAAACGTGGATGTACTCAAATTAAGATGATGAATCTAATCGCTGCTCCGGAAGGGGTTAAGGCAGTACATGATGCTCATCCTGATGTAGATATTTATGTGGCTGCAATGGACGAGCGTTTGGATGAACTTGGTTATATTATCCCTGGACTAGGGGATGCTGGAGACCGTTTATACGGTACTAAGTAAGTTTTAGAGGAAGTTCAAAAAGTCATCTTTTGATCACGAAGAAACGCAGCAGCGTAAGCTTGCACTTTAGTGCTTAAAAGTCGACTTTTTGAACATGTACTTTTAGAAAAGAGGTATCTTTAACTATGAGTAAGATTAAAGTAATGACGATCTTCGGAGTTCGTCCTGAAGCGATTAAGATGGCACCGCTTATTCTTGAATTGCAGAAACACTCCGATCGAATTGAATCTATTGTCTGCGTAACAGCACAACATCGTCAAATGCTGGATCAGGTGTTGGAAGTATTCAAGATCCAACCTGATTACGATCTGGATGTTATGCAGGAAAGTCAGACATTGAATGAAATCTCAATTCGGGTATTAGCAGGGCTTGAGCCTGTACTTCGTGAGGTTAAACCGGATATTGTACTCGTTCACGGTGATACTTTGACGACCTTTCTAGCTAGTTACGCTGCATTTATGCAACAGATTCAAGTGGGACATGTGGAAGCCGGGCTGCGAACTTGGAACAAACAGTCCCCTTTCCCTGAGGAGATGAATCGCCAATTAACAGGGGTTCTTGCGGACCTTCATTTTTCTCCTACAAAATGGTCTGCAAATAACTTGCTTTCTGAAAACAAGTCAAAGTCAAGCATTTATATCACAGGCAATACCGTCACAGATGTGTTTAAATATACTGTACACCCCGAATATAATCACCCTGTGCTAGACTGGGCGTCAGGTAAGAAACTCATTTTAATGACGGCGCATCGCAGGGAATCCCAAGGCGAACCGCACCGTCATATTTTTCGTGCAGTGAAGAGGATTGCTGATGAATTCGAAGATGTTGTTATCTGCTATCCTGTGCATCCGAGTCCTGCAGTGATGGGCCCAGCACATGAGATTTTAGGGAATCATCCTCGGATTAAACTGATTGAACCGTTGGATGTGGTAGATTTCCACAACTTTTATCCTCATACCCATTTGATTCTGAGTGATTCGGGAGGGTTGCAGGAAGAAGCACCATCCTTTGGCGTACCAGTACTTGTGCTTCGTGATACGACAGAACGTCCTGAAGGAATACAAGCGGGAACGCTTGAATTGGTAGGAACGGATGAGGAGAATGTGTATCAACGGACTAGAACCCTGTTAACAGATCAGAAGGTGTACGATGCCATGAGTAAGGCGACTAATCCATATGGAGATGGAAAAGTTTCAGAAAGAATTGTCAATGCGATTCTTCACAATTTCGGTTTGGAAAACGAACGCCCAGAAGAATTTCACACAATGTTCACAAATGAGTAAAAATGTGTTATTTTATAATGTGTAGGTTAGTGTACAGTAGAACTGTATGGTTTTAGCGGTGTTTATAGATTTATGAAGAGAAATTAGCTGCCTTTTTTCGCTTTAAAGCGATGAAAACGTTTGATTGACAAATCCTTAAAATATTCAGTAAAATAGGTTGGGATTAGTGTAATGGAGAACCCAAAACGTAATGATAATCCGTGGTTTATGGCACTTTACATAAGTGGAGCTGGTGGCTTACTTACAACGCATATTCTTATAGGTTTTTTTATAAGTAGATGGTTGATGGGATTGTGGGAAGGGCCTAAATATTGGATGGCGATCGGAAGTATTTCTGGGCTAGTTTTGGGAATCTCAAACATTATCGTTTTGATCAAAAAAATTTTGGGGGAAAAGAATGGATGATACCATTTCCATTGTAAGAACAGTCACTAGGTTATCTTTACTGATGATGTCAGCATTGTTAGTTGGATGGGCCTTAGTTCCTGAATATCGAACAGTCACAATGGGGATGGTCCTAGGTATAGTAGTCGGTCTGGTTAATACAGGCTATCTTTCGATGAAAATTCGTAATGCAGTTCAATCAATATCAAGCAATAAGAGACAATTTGGTCTAGGCTTTCTGACTCGAATAAGCTTTTCTATACTAGTAGTCATGTTTGCGATTAAGTTTGAGCATTTTTCTCTTGGAGCAACAATTGCTGGACTATTCATACCGCAGTTATTGACCATCCCTGTAGCAATATATGGAAGTGTAAGTAAGAAGAGCTAACATTTATCTGAAAGGAGGGGAACATTTTAATGCATGATTCACCGATTATTCTTGTGGGGGGACTACAACTCGATTTCTCTGCAATTATTATGCTCTTTGTGACCGCTGCCATCGTTTTTATACTCGCGATGCTCGGAGTGAGGAATCTTTCAGTCGAGAATCCTTCCAAGATACAGAATTTCGTGGAATGGATTGTGGAATTTGTTCAAGGGATTATTAATAAGGCAATGGATGAGAAGAAGGGCAGACCTTATCTAGCATTCGCGCTGACGTTATTTCTGTTCGTTTTAGTAGCCAATATATTAGGACTTCCCTTTATGATCGCTACAGAACATACCAGTCAAGACAACTTGTTCGGTTATGTAATTGAGGCTACTCGAAATTTGGCGCCGGGAGAACATGCTGAGATTGTCTGGTGGAAGTCTCCAACGGCAGACATCAATATTACTGCTGGACTTGCCCTAACGACCTTTTTCCTAATGAATTATTTAGGATTCAAAACAGATTGGAGACATTATTTGAAGCATTTCGTCAAGCCAACTCCGATTTTTCTGCCATTAAATATTATCGAGAATTTATCGAAACCATTTGCATTAGCGATACGTTTGTTCGCAAATATTTTTGCGGGTGAGGTACTCATTGGGGTTATTCTGAAACTTTCGATTGTATCCATTCCGTTTATGGCAATTTGGCAGGGATTCAGTGTATTTATAGGTGCGCTACAAGCATTTATATTTGTAATATTGACGATGGTGTATATCGCTCAAATGACGATTTATGAAGAGCATTAATTAACTTCGGTGAAGTAACTTCAGAGTGTCTGATTACTTTTACAGAAGATATTATAATTTACAAATACTAAGAAGATTTGAAGGAGGATATTTTATAATGGAATTTTTAGCAGCAGCAATCGCAGTAGGTGTAGGGGCAATAAGTGCAGGGTTTGGTAACGCAATAATCGTAAGTAAAACGGTAGAATCAATTGCTCGTCAACCAGAAGCTACGAGTGCATTGCAAACAACGATGTTTATCGGTGTAGGTATCGTAGAAGTTGTACCTTTGGCTGCAACGGTAATCGCGTTCTTGATTATATTTGCTTAATAAAAGACAGACGGTTTGGCGGGGAGGGCGATGTCATCCGCGCCTTCCTTTTGTTTAGAATCGCACTTCGCGCTAATGGAAAGGAGTGACATCATTGAATATTATATGGGAAAACATGCTATTGACAATTCTTTCATTCGTACTTCTTTATTGGCTATTAAGCAAATTTGCTTTCAGTAAGCTATTTGATGTCATGGAGAAGCGTCGTATGCTAGTCTTGAATCAGTTAGAAGATGCTAGAACGACACGTGAAGAGGCAACACAATATGTAGAAGATCAGAAGATCGCTCTTCAAGAGGCTCGCAAAGAGGCTTATGATATCGTAGAACTATCTAAGAAGACAAGTAATAAACAGGCTGAACAGATCCTTGAAGAAGCTAGCAATGCCGTGGTACGTCTGAAGTCTGAGGCTGTACGCGATATTGAAAGTGAAAAGGACAAGGCAGTGGAAGCATTGCGAAGCGAAATTGGTACTATTTCCGTACAAATTGCCTCGAAATTGCTGAATAAAGAAGTGAATATGGATAATACACAAGAACAACTCGTGGATCAATACCTCAAAGAGGTAGGGGACAAATCATGAGCCGCCATACGGTAGTTGCTAAACGGTATGCAAAGGCACTGTTCGAAGTGGCGTCATTGGAACAAGGAACGCTTGAAGTTGAACAGGAATTGAAGGCGATCGTAGGAGCCATTCAATCTAATGATGAGATTGAACGCTTCTTCACTACACCTAATATTTCCGATTCTGATAAATTGAATGCACTTAATAGTGCACTTCAGGGCAAGCTGTCACAATCCGTGATGAATACCGTGGAACTACTAGTGAAACGACGGAGAACTGATATATTACCTGACCTTTTAGCTAGCTACGTCAAGTTAAAGGGCGATAGCCTGGGAATGGCCGATGCGGATGTATATTCATCTTATGCGCTTAATGAGCATGAGAAAGAAGCGGTAGCGGCTGAATTTGGCCAGTTGTCGCATAAGTTGATTCGTGTGAACAATATAGTCGACAAGAGCCTGCTCGGGGGATTGAAGGTTGTTATCGGTGATACGCTGTATGACGGTAGTATATCGAGTAAGCTTGCACGTCTCGAAAAGTCATTTAATGACAAGCATAGTAGATAGGGGTGAAAATATTGAGTATCAAACCTGAAGAAATCAGTTCACTTATTAAAAGTCAAATTGAACAATATAAATCTGACATTGAAGTCGCTGAAGTAGGTACTGTCATTCAAGTAAGTGATGGTATTGCACGCGTGCATGGGCTTGAGAATGCTATGTCCGGTGAGCTTTTGGAATTCTCCAATGGTGTTGTCGGATTGGTACTCAACTTGGAAGAGAGTAACGTAGGTGTCGTTATTCTAGGCCGTTACACAGAGATTAAAGAGGGCGACCAAGTTAAACGTACGGGTCAAATTATGCAAGTTCCAGTGGGTGAAGCATTGCTAGGACGGGTTGTTAATGCGCTTGGCGAACCATTGGATGGTAAAGGACCCATTGCAGCAACAGAATTTCGTCCAGTAGAGAACAGCGCACCAGGCGTTATTGATCGTAAATCGGTTCATGAACCGATGCAAACGGGTATAAAAGCGATAGATGCGATGGTACCAATCGGACGTGGCCAACGGGAACTTATCATTGGAGATCGTCAAACAGGTAAAACCCAAATTGCTATTGATACCATTATTAACCAAAAGGGTAATGGCGTAAAATGTATTTATGTTGCTATTGGACAGAAGCAATCTACGGTTGCTCAAGTCGTAGAAACACTACGCCGCCATGGTGCATTAGAATATACAATTATTGTTACAGCAGCGGCATCAGAGCCGTCACCACTACTTTACATTGCACCTTATGCTGGTTGTGCGATGGGTGAATACTTCATGTATAAAGGTGAGCATGCGCTCATTATTTATGATGACTTAACGAAACAAGCGTCTGCTTATCGTGAGCTTTCCTTGTTACTTCGTCGCCCACCAGGTCGGGAAGCTTATCCAGGGGATGTGTTCTATCTTCATTCTCGCTTACTAGAACGTGCAGCTAAATTAAGTGATGCTTTGGGCGGAGGATCTTTGACGGCATTGCCGTTCATCGAGACGCAAGCTTCAGACGTATCTGCTTATATTCCAACGAACGTAATCTCGATTACAGATGGACAGATCTTTCTGGAATCAGAGTTGTTCTATTCGGGTCAACGCCCAGCAATTAACGTTGGTATTTCGGTATCCCGTGTAGGGGGTTCAGCACAAATCAAAGCGATGAAAAAAGTCGCAGGTAGTTTGAAGCTTGACCTTGCACAATATCGTGAGCTGCAAGCATTCTCCCAATTTGGATCGGATTTGGATAAGTCGACATTGGCACGTCTGAATCGCGGTGCTAGATTGATGGAAATTCTTAAGCAGGGTGTCAACGAGCCGCTCCAAGTTGAGCAACAGGTCATTAGCTTGTACTCAGCAGTAAGAGGTCATTTGGATGATATTCCGGTAGTAGATATCCGTCGTTTCGAGAAGGAATTCATAGCTTTTGTAGAAAGTAACAGACCTGAAATTCTTCAATCTATTACGGATACGAAGGACTTGGTTGCTGACAATGAGACTGCTTTGAAAGAGACTATTGAGACATTCAAAAAGGGATTCTCGGTATCAGTATAGACCATAGACCGGGCCGGGAGGCTCGGTATCACTATTTACAAGCTGAAATGGCTGGGCCGTTCTTCTGAAGAAGTTTATGCTTCCGATGCTAGCGATACTTCGTATCGCTTTAAGGTAACCATCTCTGCCGAAATATAAGAAATAGAGTATGAAGTGAAACTTGTACTTTCTTATATTTTAAAAATAACAAGGCTTACGATGCTAGTTTTGACTCCGTCAAAACTAAGTTAACGCTTACGATGCTAGTTTTGACTCCGTCAAAACTAAGTTAACGCTTACGATGCTAGTTTTGACTCCGTCAAAACTTTAAGGTGGTGAAAACATGGCAAGAGGATTACGTGATATCAAACGTCAAATCAAGAGTGTACAAAGCACCAAGCAAATCACGAAGGCAATGGAAATGGTAGCCGCTTCTAAGCTAAGAAGAGCGCAGGAGAAGGCAACCGCAGCCCGACCTTACGCGGAGAAGCTTAAAGAATTGGTGTTTAGTATTGCTTCTAGTTCGGAAGAAATTAGCCATCCGATGTTTGAGACGAGACCAGTCAAAAAAACAGGGTATTTAGTTATCACTTCAGATCGCGGTCTTGCGGGTGGATATAATACGAATATTCTGAAAAAAGTAATGACAACTATTGCTGAGAATCACAAGTCGAAGGATGAGTATGAAATATACGTCATAGGTCGAAAAGGACGTGAATATTTCCGCCGTAGGGAGCTTCCTATTGTCGATGAACTCATGGACTTGTCGGATACCCCTAGTTTCGCAGATATTAAATCCATCGCATATACAGCGGTTCAACGTTTTGAACGGGGCGATATTGATGAACTTCATATCTGCTATAATCGATTCATTAATGCTTTGACACAGATACCTGAAACGGTACAACTATTGCCAATGGAAACAGTTCATACAAATTCGGATACAGATCCGTACGAATACGAACCTTCTGCAAGTTTTGTTTTGGAAGTGCTTTTGCCTAAATATGCAGAGACACTAATCTTTGGTGCCCTGTTGGACGGAAAAGCAAGTGAATTGGGATCGAAGATGACGGCCATGGGTAGTGCGACTAAGAATGCTACCAAGATGATTGGTGATTTACAGTTGATTTATAACCGTGCCCGCCAAGCAGCGATTACGCAGGAAATTTCCGAGATTGTGGCAGGAGCAGACTCACAGTCTTAAGATTAATGGTTGAAGCATACTTGTAGGAGGGGAACAAAAAGATGAATAAAGGACGCGTAGTCAGCATTATGGGTGCGGTTGTTGACATTGAATTTGACAGAGGTCAACTGCCAGCAATCTACAATGCGATTAAGATTCAGACGGTCTTATCGGATAATAGATCGATTGACCTGACTTTGGAAGTATCTAATCATTTAGGTGACAATAGAGTACGTTGTATCGCCATGTCCAGTACAGATGGATTGGTACGTGGAACGGAAGCTCTAGATCTAGGAACTTCCATAACAGTACCTGTAGGTCCAGAAACATTGGGTCGTGTATTTAATGTATTGGGAGAGCCTATCGACCAAGTTGGTGAAGTTGTTACTGAAATTAAGAGACCTATCCACCGTGAAGCTCCTAAATATGATGAACTGTCAACGCAAGCTGAGATGCTTGAGACAGGAATCAAAGTAATCGACCTTCTCGCACCATATCAAAAGGGTGGTAAAATTGGACTCTTTGGTGGTGCCGGTGTTGGTAAAACAGTTGCTATTCAAGAATTAATTAACAATATCGCTCAAGAACATGGTGGTATTTCTGTGTTCGCGGGTGTTGGTGAACGTACACGTGAAGGTAATGACTTGTATCATGAAATGACGGAATCAGGCGTTATTAAGAAAACAGCGATGGTATTCGGTCAGATGAACGAGCCTCCAGGCGCACGTCTTCGTGTAGCGTTAACAGGACTAACAATGGCAGAATATTTCCGTGATGAAGAAGGCAAGGATGTTCTGTTGTTTATTGATAACATATTCCGTTTCACACAAGCAGGTTCCGAAGTGTCGGCACTACTTGGTCGTATGCCATCAGCGGTTGGTTATCAACCAACATTGGCGACAGAAATGGGTCAATTACAAGAACGTATTACTTCTACGAAGAAAGGTTCAGTTACTTCCATTCAAGCCATTTACGTACCTGCGGATGACTATACAGATCCAGCTCCAGCTACGACATTTGCTCACTTGGATGCAACAACGAACTTGGAACGTAAAATTTCGGAAATGGGGATTTATCCAGCGGTAGATCCATTAGCATCCAGTTCACGGATTCTAGCTCCAGAAATTGTAGGTGAAGAACATTACAACGTAGCCCAAGGTGTGAAACAGATTCTAGCTCGTTATAATGAGCTTCAAGATATTATCGCCATTCTGGGTATGGATGAATTGGGTGAAGACGATAAAATAATCGTTTCTCGTGCACGTAGAATTCAACGTTTCTTGTCTCAACCATTCCACGTGGCTGAACAGTTCACCGGGTTCGCAGGTAAATATGTTCCTGTTAAAGACACTATTCGTAGCTTTAAGGAAATTCTCGAAGGTAAGCATGACCATCTTCCAGAGTTAGCATTCCTTTACGTAGGATCGATTGAAGAAGCAGTTGAAAAAGCGAAGACACTTTAAGCTGCATATGCTTTCGTAGTAAGCTATTCTTCGAATAGCTTTGAGGAGGAGAACAAATGAGCACCTTTTTACTGGAAATCGTCACACCAGATCATTTAGCCTACTCTGGTGAGGTCGATGGCTTGACTGTTCGTGGAATCGAAGGGGAAATAGGTATTTTAGCAGGGCATATTCCATTCATAACTCCGCTACAGGTAGCGCCAATTAGTATAAAAATAGGCCAAGATTATACCTTCATAGCCATCAGTGGTGGATTTGTGGAAGTTCGTAAAGATAAAGTGGTGGTATTAGCCGAAAGCGCTGAGCTCGAGCAAGAGATCGACGTGGAACGTGCAATGGCTGCCAAAGAACGTGCAGAACGTCGTATTGGTGCTAAGAAGCGTAATCAAGCTGATATTGACTTCGCCCGTGCAGAGCTTTCCCTGAAGAAAGCAATGAATCGGATTAAAGTACATTCTCATATTAATAAATAATTACTATACACAAAAACAGTCAGCTACTTAGGCCTGGCTGTTTTTGTGCACGATGGAATGTTAAGCACGATCGTATTGGACACTTGGCTTGGTATTCCATCGTGCAGACAAGGTTGAGTAACAACTTTATTTTCAAAAGAAACAATTAAAGCGATTACAAAAGTGGATTCTTTTGCATAAGGAAAGTATGATAGTAGAGTCGGGTTAAAGCGTTGAACTGTAACCGGAAAGGATAAGATGAATTGTTATGAATCAAAGTATATCAAGTGCAGTCTCTGGGGCAGTGGGCGTGAGTGGACTTGTCTCCATTATTGTATCGCTTATTTGTATTTGGATATCATGGTGGGCATTGCAGAATTTGAAATTAGATTTATTCATTCGTAATCCACTGGGAACTCAAGGGAAGTTGTTACAAGTACTTTTGGCGATTGTTTTGGGTCATTTTGTGGCGGGATTTATTATTGATTATCTAAACTGGAGCCAAATGATCAAATACATGTTTTAATCTTTCGTTAGTGTCGAATAATAACATATCATTATGTAAACAATGGGGAATAAGTCTAACTATTTCTTAGAACCAATTGTGAACTTTCAACATAATGATATAACTAACTTGAATAATAAATCTAATTCTTAAGATGAAATTATAAAAAAGGCTTGTACACGTCAAAAAATCAATGCTATGATGAAAGTTGGGAATTTAAGAGTGATTTTATTAAGCCTTATTAATAAAGATGAAAATTACGGACGCGGAGGGAATCATGATGAGCAAATTTATCGTCCGCGGTGGCAATAGATTGATCGGAAATGTTAAAATTAGTGGAGCCAAAAATTCAGTTCTTCCGATCATCGCTGCCTCTATACTTGGGGAAGAAGGGGAAAGCACCATTTACGATGCCCCACCTCTTGACGATGTGATGACAATTAGTAAAGTATTGGAATCGCTTGGTGTGAAAGTAAGCTATGACAACGAAGTATTGCGAGTGAATGCAGAGAAAATAGCAACCTGTGAGGCGCCTTATGAGTATGTGCGTAAAATGCGAGCTTCATTCTTAGTGATGGGTCCATTGTTGGCGCGTATGGGTCACACTCGAATTTCATTACCGGGCGGCTGTGCCATAGGTACACGACCAATTGATCAGCATTTGAAGGGATTCGAAGCTCTTGGTGCAGAGATTAGTCTTGGTCAAGGTTTCATTGAAGCAAAAAGTAACGGTAGACTGCGTGGAGCCAAAATTTATTTGGATGTTGCAAGTGTAGGAGCAACTGAGAATATTATGATGGCCGCAACTCTGGCTGAAGGTATTACGACGATAGAGAATGCAGCAAAAGAGCCGGAAATTGTCGATTTAGCGAATTATTTGAACAGTATGGGTGCCAAAGTTCGCGGGGCTGGTACAGGGATCATTCGTATTGAAGGTGTCGACAAAATGCATGGTGTCAAGCACACTGTTATTCCTGACCGGGTAGAAGCAGGTACATATATGGTGGCTGCAGCGATTACGGGCGGGGATGTATACGTTGAAGGTGCAATCGCGGATCATTTAGGCCCTGTCATTTCCAAGATGGAAGAAATGGGAGTGAAGATTGTGCCGGACGAGAATGGTATTCGTGTTACTGCGAATCATCCTTTACGTTCAGTGGATATTAAGACGCTACCTTATCCTGGGTTTCCTACAGATATGCAGTCTCAGATGATGTCCTTATTACTTGTATCAGAAGGAACCAGTGTCGTAACGGAGACGGTATTCGAGAATCGCTTCATGCATGTGGATGAATTTCAACATATGAACGCTGAGATTAAAGTTGAAGGTCGATCAGCCATTATTACAGGGCGAGCTAAACTAAATGGTGCTAAAGTATGTGCAACTGATCTTCGCGCAGGTGCAGCATTAATTTTGCTTGGGCTTGTAGCTAATGGTACAACTGAGGTTAGTGGTGTGCATCATATTGATCGTGGATATGTGAACTTAGCTGAGAAGTTATCCAAGTTGGGTGCTGATATTTGGCGAATTAGCTTGGATGAGCATTCAAAGGAGTCTACATTGGAGCCGTCGAAGGCTAAGGCTGTTTCGCATAAAGTGAAAGATGAAGTGAAACGTTTCTCCACTCAGCCAACCTGGGTCTAGATAACGAGACTTCAAGCGAAGACCTAATACTAGAATGAAATATTATATAATCTATGTTATGAAAAAGACCAAAAGAAGAGCCCAATCGGGTTGATCTTTTGGTCTTTTTTGATTTTTATGATTGCGGTTGAACGCCCATACGTCTAATCCATCGCGATTGCCGCAAAGTTGGGGAACGACTCATCAACCGCCGTAATTGCCGAATAGTTGTAAAAAGCACACCTATTTGGCAGAAAAGGTGGGAGGAGAAGGAAATAGTTGTATTAGTTACACTTAAAATAAGGAAAATCGTAAAAAGTAGGGTTTATCGAGTAACTAGATGTAGGTTGTACAACTAAAGTTACCATTTGAGCGAATAGGCTGGAATTAGATGTACTTTCTGCAGCTATTGGAGATCAGCCTGAAGGGATATGGAACTATCCGCTCTAGCATTAATGGTAAATCTTCATTCTACTAAATGGTTCTATCATATCTTTCGGATTCATATGTATAAGATAGATAGAACAAGAAATCGTAGGCATGTCGATGTAGAGAACGGAGGTTTATCGTTATATGAAAGAGCAAGATCAGCAAACGAGCAGCCCGATGGAGCCAGACAATCTATCGCAGATACCTGCATCGTTATGTAACATTTCGTCGACGATAGCATCGCTCGACCCGTCGTTATCACAATCTGAGAGTGTCGCCCCATCAGTCTCAGCGTCACCTGTAATGTCGCATCGATCATCATCCGCGAACGTTGTCGAATCGTGCGACACTGCGCATCTACCGCCCACACCGGGCCTATCGCAGCCTGCCTTTGATGTCGCGCCCGAGCCACCCCTGTCGCACCTTGTTCCTGATGTCACTGATGCGAAAGCGGCGTCGCGACTCGCCCCTACAAGGGGAGTTAACGCCCGTCGTAAGCGTGCTACGCGTCGAGGTTTCGGTCGGCGCACGACTAACCCCATCAAGTGGCGAATCCCTCCGATCTTATTAGCAGTGGGAGGATTACTAGTTATGGCGATGCTTCTTCCCGTGTTGATCGTGAATGTACATCATAACCCTCCAGTATCCGTTCCACCACTGCCAGAAGAAGCGCTGTCCGGCTTGATTGCAGAAGCAGAGCAGGAGGAGCCTCAGGTGTCGGTATATCTAACTAAGCTGGGTCAGATCGAGACTCTTCCGCTTGAAGACTACGTAACAGGTGTTGTTGCAGCAGAGATGCCTGCTGATTTTGCATTCGAATCACTAAAGGCACAGGCCACGGCTGCTCGTACCTATATCGTGCAACGACTATTAACGAATGATACGAGTGGTGTTCCTGTAGAAGGAGCAGATGTCACCGATACAGTCTCTCATCAAGCATATCTGTCCCTGCATACACTTGAGACAGAGTGGAAGAGCCAGGGGAAGGCCGCCCAGTTGGCCAATGTACAGCGTGCAGTGTTGGAAAGTCGTAACATAGTTATGACGTATAAAGGAAAGCCGATCACTGCAACCTTTTTTTCTACTAGTAATGGATATACTGAGAATTCAGAAGATTACTGGCAGACTACTATTCCTTATTTGCGCAGTGTATCAAGCCCTTGGGATATCGAAATAGCCCCGCACTATAAAGATACTGTCAAGTTAAGCAAGGAGGAATTTCTGAATCAAATGGGACTAAACAAGCTAGCTACAGCCACATTGAAGAACAAACAAGGAGAGTATTCTCTGGACTCTCTTATTCATATACTCTCAACTACTCAAGGAAACCGTATAAAAGAACTGAGTATTGGTGGTGTTACGTTTAGTGGTCGTGAAGTTCGAGAGAAGCTCGGACTACGCTCAAGCCAATTCTCTTGGGTGGATTCTGGGAATGATATTGTGATTACCACGTATGGTAACGGGCATGGCGTAGGTATGAGTCAGTGGGGAGCGAATGGGATGGCTCAAGAAGGATATACAGCTACTCAGATTCTCGAACACTACTATACGGGGATAGAATTCCAACAAGTTACTAAACTACTCGCCAAAAAATAATATATAGAGAAGGTATAAAAGAGTTCATCTCGGTAACAATGGTTACAGAGGTGATAACAATGAATGAACAAAACAAAGATCAAAACCATGGAGAAACTCCTAAACCATTTAAAGGAGCACCGGTTAATGAACCGTCTGCATGGAAGAAACTGTTGTCGAAAAGGTGGGTTTATCCGGCAGCCTACATGGCCGCAGCAGCAATTATACTAACCTTAGTGTGGGTCTATCAGGATGCCAGTCAGAAATCACTTACTTCAGACCTCACTAATGGTTCAGGGAACACAGTCTCTCAAGTAATTGGGCCCGCGAATACGGATATGGTAGATCCTGAAGCACTAGAAGTTCTTGCAAAAGCAGAAAGTATGACATGGCCAGTAGCTAACGCCCAAGAAGTCAATGTTGTGAAACCATTTTATGATCCAGCCGGTACCAAGGAGAATCATCTAGAAGCTATGGTTCAATACAATGATATTTCTGTAACGAACAATGGTATTGATCTAGCTCGTGAAGATAACAGCTCGTTCGAAGTAAAAGCAGCGCTTAGTGGTAAGGTCACCGAAGTGAAGATGCATCCGTTAATGGGAACCGTTGTGGAAGTTACTCATTCTGGAGATTTGAAGACCGTATACCAAAGCGTAACCGACGCTAAAGTGAAGATTGGTGATGAGGTTACTCAAGGGCACACACTTGCGAGCGCCGGACGCTGCGAGATGGAAAGTGATCTCGGTAACCACGTGCATTTCGAAGTATATAGCAAGGGGAACTTAGTCAACCCAGCAGAATTACTTCCTCCGAAGTAATCAGAACTCTTAACGGTGGATTGGATGAAGAGGTTACTATAATGCACAGAAAGGGATGGGTATGAGCTACATACCTATCCCTTTTTCTTGTTAGGACAGTATAACTAACGGACACCCCGAGGGGTGTCTTTCTCTTGTTCTGGGCTATTTATTTAAGTGTGTTTTTTGAAAAAAGGAAACTTAATTGGGAAATGTGGAAGTGGGGAGATGATTAGTTGAAGATCTGGGGGAGTATGTAGGGTAGGCTCGCTGAATAGCTGTATAACGGGTATCTAATCTCCCTTCCCCCCCCCTTAAACACAACATGTCCACAAAATAAATGAGCATAATGAAGCTTGTCATGTTTCTAAACTGCGAATATATGGGCACGCCCCTCATATAATGTACCAAACCATCCACAGTAGGGAGGCGGGGGCGTGCACGATTACATTAAGGAACGGACCATTAAGATTGGACGTTGTATCGTGGAGACTAGGAACACGGTCCGAACCATTGCCAAGGAGTTTGGCGTATCGAAAAGCACAGTGCATAAAGATTTAACGGAACGGCTGCCAGAAATTAATCCTGAGCTAGCGGATCAAGTCAAGAATATTCTCGAGTACCACAAATCTATCCGCCATCTTAGAGGAGGAGAAGCCACGAAAATTAAGTATAAGAAAACAAACAGTAAAAAAAGAGAGACAGTAGGCACAGCAAAGTCTTAAGTTTATTAGAATACTGACAATTCCCGTTGAATACTCCCCCTGAAGTATGATATGTTAAAAGATGGTATGGAGTCGAATTGTGTAATCATAAAGTATTCGAGAATGCAGGGATATTGTGGCTTATTGTCGAATGCAGAAGATAGACACGTTAGACATCTCTATTCACCATAAAATAACACTTTGGGGGCCCTTTCATGATGTTAAGTAAGGATATTGGAATAGATCTCGGCACGGCAAATGTGCTCATTCACGTTAAGGGGAGGGGAGTTGTATTAAACGAACCTTCGGTTGTTGCTATTGAAAGGGATACCAAAAAGGTTCTTGCTGTGGGTGAAGATGCACGTCGCATGATTGGACGTACTCCGGGCAATATTATTGCGATTCGTCCATTGCGTGATGGAGTCATTGCTGACTTTGCAGTGACAGAAATGATGCTGAAATATTTCATTGACAGTGTAGGGGGGCGTAATTGGTATAGTCGCCCTCGTATCCTCATTTGTACCCCAACGGATATTACATCTGTGGAACAAAAGTCTATTCGAGAAGCTGCTGAACATAGCGGAGCTAAAGAGGTATACTTAGAAGAAGAACCTAAAGCGGCAGCAATTGGTGCCGGTATGAATATATATGAACCGAGTGGTAACATGGTTATCGATATCGGTGGCGGAACGACAGATGTCGCAGTGATTTCTATGGGCGACGTCGTTACCTCTTCTTCTCTTAAAGTAGCAGGGGACAAGTTCGACGAAGCTATCTCTAAGTACATAAAGAATAAATATAAGCTCCTTATAGGGGAACGTACGGCTGAAGATATCAAGGTGAATATTGGATCTGTGCGTCCAGGTGGAACTAAGGCTGAGATGGATATTCGTGGGCGAGATATGGTTACAGGACTTCCTTTGACAGTTACTATTTATTCAAATGAAGTGCAAGAGGCGTTATTTGATCCGATAATGGCTATTGTGTTGTCAGCGAAATCCGTATTAGAACGAACACCTCCAGAGTTGTCAGCAGACATTATTGATCGTGGAGTGATCCTCACAGGTGGAGGCGCATTATTGAATGGATTAGATGAATTATTGTCCGATGAGCTACATGTTCCAGTACTAATAGCCGAAGATCCTATGCACTGTGTTGTGAAGGGAACTGGCATTATGCTCGACAATTTAGATCGGGTTATTAAGAAAAGCTTTTAACTAACCGATAAATATTAAGAAGTAATCATAAGGAGGGCAACCATATGTTAAGAGGACTCTATACGGCTGCTGCGGGTATGCTGACGCAACAACGCATACATGATACAGTAGTACAGAACATGGCGAATATTAATACGCCGGGATACAAACAAGTAAATACGGCTGCACGTTCTTTTCCGGAAGCGCTTGTGTCCATCCGAGGCGGGGATCCTAATATTAGTGATCGCAAGTTGGGTAAGCTAAATACAGGAGTATTTATAGAGGAAAATCTCTCGATGTTCTTACAGGGAGATGTAACGCAGAGTGACAAGTCAACTGATTTTGCACTTGTATCTAATCTACAAATCAATGACCCTGCCACAGGACAACCTATATCATTCGATGATAATGGTAAGTATGTGGATGGAGAAGGTAATAACATATATCAGTCACAAGCTTTTTTCACCTTACAGGATAATGAAGGACGGACTAGGTACACTAGTAATGGGAGCTTCACAGTAGATGCTGCGGGTCAGCTTCTGTCGTCTACCGGATTCAATGTGATGGATAACGATAATCAGCCGATCATCCTAGATGGGACGACTGAACAACTTCAAATAGATGGGCAAGGTAGAATAATAAATACCAATCCAGATGAAGAGACTGTGGTGAATTTAGCCATTAGCGTAGTTAATAATCCTTATGAAATGGTAAAAGAAGGAAATGGCGTATACCGGATAGATAATCTAGAAGCGGCAGATGTCCGACTAATTGCAGAAGACGATAATGTTACTGTGCGTCAAGGGTATTTAGAACGGTCCAACGTAGACTCAGCCCAATCAGTAATAGAAATGAATATAGCCGCGCGTGCTTATGAAGCGAACCAGAAGGTCATTCAGTTTTATGATAGAAGTTTGGAAAAGGCCGTGAACGAAATCGGCAGAATATAGTATATGCTTACGAGGTAGCTTTACTTCGTAAAGCTTTCGGGAGGTCACACGATGAACAACTCCGCAATTAGTGCTTTGGTGTCTTTGAATAGTCTGCAGTCTAGACTCGACCTCATTGCAGATAACATTGCCAATATGGACACAGTTGGATATAAACGTAAAGAGAGTTCTTTCGAAGACGTGCTCAATACGATACAAGAGCAACATAAAGATTTTAAAAACACAGATCGGGCAACTCCGATGGGTTACAGTGTAGGGTACGGGATTAAGTCTGCTTCTGTGACTGCGAACTGGGAGCAAGGACCTTTGGTGGAAACGGGTATTCCTACGGATATTGCTATTCAAGGGAATGGGTTAATTGCAGTTGAGAGCAATGGGAACATTGCCTACACACGTGAAGGGGCTTTTCATTTCGTTCCTGATCCAGCAGATGCTTCATCTATGCTCTTGGTGAATAACGAGGGTGATAAGGTCCTTAGTAGAGGAGATAATCCAGCTCCAATTAAGGTTTCAACAGATGCGAAAGTCGCTATTGATGATAAAGGAAATGTATGGACGATACCGAATGGCACAATGGATAGAGAACTGGCTGGGAAGATTTATGTTGTTGAACCAGCAAGACCTGAAAGATTGGTTCAAATAGATGGGAATAAGTATGTTCTAGCGAATGGTGTAGCAGCAGCAGATGTATTTGGAACATCGGCAGGCGGTGCTGTTGAGAATGCGCCTGAGGGGGTAGTTTTACTATCAGGACATTTAGAGAAATCTAATGTGGATCTGACTGTTGAGTTGACAGAGATGATTCAAGTTCAAAGGGCATATCAGCTGATGTCACGTGCATTAACATCCAGTGATACGATGATGAACCTTGCAAACAATATGCGAGGGTAGGTGGCGATATCCATGAGTAAAGCTGATGAACTCACCAAGACTACAAAGGGTGCCAAGTCCAAAACGCCTGCATGGAGAATTGTTCTACGGTGCTTGGTGCCAGTATTTCTACTGATAGGCTTAATGGGCGGGATGATTGTAGGGTATGTTGTTTTCGGTAAGCGTAGTATCGATGAAGTATTTCATTGGGAAACTTGGAAGCATGTATTAGATCTTGTTTTTGCCCCATCATAAGTAAAGAAAGCATAAGTTACATTGGACACTCTATACCTTATGTTCCTACAGAGACGGGTGCCATCCTTGTAAAAGGACGGTACCCGTCTTTGCTGTTCTATTTGAACGCAGATTTAGAAAGAATCGTATGGCAATGCTAATTATGCTACCGTCGCTAGTAATAGTCCACTGTATAAAATACCAAATTATGGGCGTTCGAGAGGTGGCTTATTGGTTCGAAAGGTGGTTTTCTTGGGCTGATAAATGTATAATGGTTGAGGACTAAGGACAAAAGAGCTCTCCCCAGTAGGCAGTAATTGCCTAGCGTAAGAAAGCTCCTTATCTGAACCTCCACATTCTGCAGAATATGAAGGATATTACATAGTATAGCCGTTACACAATAATGTTATTCGAAGGGAGTTTTGTTTGTGTTAAATGTGAATCAAATTCAAGAGATCATACCTCATAGACCACCATTTCTACTTGTTGATCGTATTATAGAGATCGAGGAGGGTAAGCGGGCGGTAGGAATTAAGAATGTGACGATCAACGAACCATTTTTCACAGGACATTTCCCAGGGTACCCGGTCATGCCAGGTGTTCTTATTACAGAAGCGTTGGCTCAAGTAGGAGCTGTCGCTATTTTGAATGTGGAGAGCAATAAGGGCAAGATCGGATTTCTAGCGGGTCTTGATAATTTCCGTTTCCGTGGGCAAGTTGTACCGGGCGACACGTTGAGACTAGAAGTTGAAATTACCAGATTAAAGGGCAGCATCGGTAAAGGTCATGCCAAGGCTTCGGTTGATGGCAAAGTTGTAGCAGAAGGCGAGATTATGTTTGCTTTATCCGATCCAACTAAATCGTAATCATAAGTTTATAATCAATGAAGTTGAAACGAAAGGGGATTTCATGATGACTCAATTAACTCAAACATCTATTAATAATATCCAGAAATGGCTTCAGGATTCTTCCATTGACGAGGAAACGAAACAGGAACTTCGGAGTTTAGAGCAGGACCCAACAGAGCTAGAGGATCGCTTTTACAAGGATTTGGAGTTCGGTACGGGGGGACTTAGAGGTGTTATAGGTGCAGGTAGCAATCGAATGAATCGTTATACGATTGGTAAAGCAACTCAAGGTTTCGCACAATTTATAGTAAGTAGTCATGATCAGACAAAGGATAAACCATCTGTTGTTATCGCACATGATTCTCGCCATTTCTCACCTGAGTTTGCGCTGGAAGCAGCACTTGTACTTGCGGGTAATGGGATAGTTGCTAAGTTATTCCCATCTTTAAGAACGACACCTCAGTTGTCCTTTAGTGTGCGTGATTTGGGAGCGACCGGTGGTATTGTTATTACTGCAAGCCATAATCCACCAGAGTATAACGGATATAAAGTGTACAATGCACAAGGTGGACAGCTTATTCCACATGAAGCAGAGCATGTCATTCGTAGCATTCAAGAGGTAGGCTCTTTCGCAGATGTGAAGAGAATGACCCAAGCGGAAGCTGAAGAACAAGGTTTGTTAGTATGGCTTGGTGAAGCGGATGATGATACATTTGTCCGTACAGTTGCTCAGCAAAGTGTGAATGCGGATCTTATACGTTCTTCATTAAGTAAAGATTTCTGTATCGTCTATACCCCGTTACACGGCACAGGTAACATACCTGTACGGAAGACGCTAGAAGCGATTGGATTTACCGATGTTCATGTCGTTCCGGAACAAGAGCAACCCGATGCAGAATTCTCAACGGTTAAATCTCCTAACCCTGAAGAACGTGAAGCTTTTACATTAGCTATGAAGTTAGGGCGAGAGTTGAATGCAGATATACTCATTGGAACGGATCCGGATTGTGATCGCATGGGTGCTGTTGTTCAAGATCGAAATGGTGAATTCGTCGTGCTCTCAGGCAATCAATCTGGGGCGATCATGATTCATTATTTACTGAGCCAATTGAAGGAAGCGGGACAGCTCCCTGACAATGGCGTCGTAGTGAAGACGATCGTGACAAGCGAGATGGGCGCAACCATTGCACGCCACTACGGAGTGGAAGTTGTGAATACACTGACTGGATTCAAATATATTGGTGAGCGAATGACTGAATATGAAGAGACTGGTCAATATACGTATTTATTCGGATATGAGGAAAGTTATGGTTATCTCGCGGGGAATTATGCTAGGGATAAAGATGCGGTGCTTGCTTCGATGCTGATTGCTGAAGCGGGTGCTTACTATAAAGGTCAAGGTAAGACGTTATACGAAGTATTGGAAGAGCTGTATGAGCAATTCGGATATTACCAAGAGCAATTGGAATCGCGCACGTTAAAAGGTAAGGATGGACTTGCACAAATTCAATCCACAATGGTAGCTTGGCGTAATCAGCCTCCGGTTGAGATTGGGGGAGTTCGAGTGCAGGAAGTGCTGGATTACTCATTAGGTCTTAATGGACTTCCGAAAGAAAATGTACTGAAGTACATGCTGGAAGATGGCTCTTGGTTCTGTTTAAGACCATCAGGAACAGAACCGAAGATCAAGGTTTATTTTGCAGTCCATGGAGAGACTATAATACATGCGAAAGAGCGGATAGCGAAGTTAGTTGAGGTCGTTATGCTACGTGTTGACGCTTGAGAATGAGGAGGTACTTGTAGTGCAGTATAAATGGAACCAGTGGAGCAAGTCTTCGCGCAAATGGTTATGGATTATAGTTGTAATCGGAATAGTAGCCGCTATGCCTGTCGCGTATGATCGCTTCCAGACAGAGACATCTACGAATCAAGTGGAGTTTGCTTTCGATTACCGCGATTTGGTGGATATAGCTGTCTTACAAGCTCATCCCCAAGATTATATAGACGAACAATTAGATCGGCTGAAGGATGCCGGAGTGAGTACGATGGCTATGTTCGAAAGTACGTTGGACGAATTCCAGAAATCGCGACGTATTATGCTTTATAGTAGTAAGGATATAGCTATGCAGAACAATCAACTGATCCCAGTCAATGAGAATTTCACGTATATTTCATTTACGAATGAAGAGAATGATAGTGAAATCGCTCCTGTTATTGAAGAGACATTTGATATGCTGGAGATTGTAGTTAGACCATGGTCGAATGGGGATCAAAGAGGGCTTGTGATCGAGACGCCTTTGGAGAATGCTATCATGAAGCCGATGCAGTCGGATCCTGTTACGTTCGCTATGCTACGTAGCAAGGGATTTAACATTATGCCACGGCTGGGGGATAGTCTTCCCTATAATCAGGAATACATGAAGTCAGTGATATCCCATTATGCCTCTGAAGGGGTAACGCGTATTCTTTTTGAAGGGGAATCCGTCAAAGGGTACAATGATCATGCTGATATGAATAGTTTGGATGCCTTTGCTGAACTTCTTAAGGAGCATGGAATAGGTGTTGTAGCTATTGAGAATTTGAAGAAACCTCAACTGGGCTTGAACAAATTAGCCTACGCACTTGATTATAATATTGTACGCTTGTATTCATTGAGTGAAGCCGACGCATATCTGGATGTACAGACAATTGCTGATCGTTTCGCATTGGCGAGTAAAGATCGTAATATCCGTATATTTTACTTGAATGCGGCACCAAGTCGTAATACCGCCAAAGCGATGGTTACAGATCCAATGGATAATTTAATCCACAGCCTTGTAGAACCAGGTAACGCTATAGATAAGATTGAGAGCAATGGCTTTACAATCGGTGAGGCAAAAGCCTTCAACATTGTAGACTCATCCTATCAACGTATTCTTAAAATGGTTGTTGTACTTGGTGCGATTGCATTCATAGCATTGTTAGCGTCGTACTTCATTCCGTTATTAACGATCCCTGCCTTCGTAATTGGGATGATCGGTAGTGCTGGACTATTTATGCTAAGACCAACTTTGTTCGAACAGGCACTAGCGTTGCTAGTGGCGATTAGTGGACCAACGATAGCGATGGTGCTAGCTATACGCAAATTGAACGAACTGAATGTCAATGATGTAGAAATGAAGTTGAGTCGTCGTTTAACGCATACAGTTGTTCTATATGTGAAGACTGCTATTATTTCTTTGAGCGCAATACCTTTTGTAGTGGCACTGTTGAATAACGTGACGTATCAAATGGTTCTTGAACAATTCCGCGGTGTTAGTCTACTGCACCTTGGTCCAATTGCACTTGTGGCTTTGTACGTTGTTCTCTATCGTGGAGGGAATCTACGTCAGCAAATAGAGACAATTCTACGTAGTCGAATTACTGTAATGGGTATCATAGTCGTTGGAATCATCGGTGTGGTAGGCTGGTATTATTTACAACGTACTGGTAACGGCGGTTCGGTAACGTCGATTGAAATGACATTTCGTACGCTAATGGAAGATACTTTCGGTGTCCGTCCACGTAATAAGGAATTTATGATGGCCCACCCTATATTTCTACTAGGTATCTTTATGTCCATTAAATACCGTAATGCTGTCTACATGATGGTCGTTGCGGTCATAGGTCAACTGTCTATGGTAGATACATTTGCACATATCCATACACCGCTGAGCATTTCACTCGTTCGGGACCTACTTGGGTTAGGATTAGGACTTATTATTGGGCTTATTGCCATAGCGATATGGCAGATTGCAGAAGGGTGTTGGAAACGATGGTCACCACTCCTCAAAGGATAGTCATATCGGGGTACTATGGATACAAGAATAGCGGGGATGAAGCTGTGCTTCAATCGATTTTAACAGCATTACAAGAACAGGCTGAAGTTGCAGGATTGCTACTTCAGCCTGTAGTTCTATCGATTGATCCCGAGTGGACCAGGTCTACTTACGGCGTCGAAGCTGTTCATCGGTTGAAGCTTGGTGAAGTAAGGCAGGCGATCAAGAATAGCTGTGGTCTGATCAGTGGTGGCGGGAGCTTGCTTCAGGACGCTACCGGTTCCAAGACAATCCCTTATTATTTAGGTGTCATTAAGCTAGCTCAATGGATGAGAAAGCCAACATTTATTTATTCTCAAGGAGTTGGCCCTGTTAGCCGAGGGATTTTTCACCCGATGATTAAATCAGTATTTAATCAATGTGCGTATATTTCAGTTCGTGACCAGGGGTCTTCTGAGTTACTTCAGCAGATGGGCTTGCAAGGAAGCAAGATAGATGTTGTTCCCGATGCGGTGATGGGATTACAACGAAAGAATGATCGGAAGCGGTCTAATGCAGACGTTCAGAATGATGTAGCTACTATGAATAACGAGGAGTTACCGGTCGTTGGGATCTCGATTCGTTATTGGGAGAAAGACAAGAAGGAACTTATGCAGATCGTTGAAGGGTTACAACAAGTGATGGCACGACAATCCCTTCATATTAGATTTCTCCCATTTCATCTCCCAACTGATGTTGAAGCTTCAGAGTTCATGGTGAAATTGCTTGGAGATGTCACAGCAACAGGAAGCCGCGTCAGTATTTGCCCAGACATTGTTCTTCCACAGGACATGCTGGAGGAGGTTAGTAAGTGCAAGATCGTCATTGGAATGCGACTTCATAGTTTGATCTATGCGGCCAATGTCCAAGTGCCGATGATCGGTATTTCCTATGATCCGAAGATTGATCACTTCCTTCAGCGGTTGGATCTTCAACCAGTGGGGGATACGTCATCATTGGATGCAGCTAAGTTAGCTACTGCGCTGGAACAATTGTTGTTCCATGAAGAAGCTTGGCGTGAAGCCCATGCTGCACAGATTGATCAATTGAAGCAGGAAGCCTCAAAGCCTGCTGAGCGTATTGTTGAATATATAGCAAGTAAGGTGATAAAATGAATAAGACATTATTAAAAGAAGTGCCGACGGTTCCCATATTCGGAATTCACGTAAGCAAATGGGGGATGGACGACACCGTTAAGTATTTAACGGAAGTGATTATATCACGGACCCCACATCAGGTTATTACGGCTAATCCCATTATGATCATGGCGGCATTAAAGAGCACGACGTATATGTCGGTTATGCAGCATGCTGAACTCATCGTTCCGGATGGGACAGGCGTGGTATGGGCTGCGCGTGTTGGTGGACAACCCGTACAAGAACGGGTGGCAGGTTATGACCTGTTACATGAATTAATGAGCACAGGAGAAAACTATCGTTGGAGAGTGTATTTACTTGGTTCAACAGCAGAGGTCATTAAGGCGACTGCATCTAGACTGCAAGAGCAGTATCTAGGTGTGGAAATTGTGGGATATCATGATGGGTTCTTTGGTCCAGAGGAAGATGAAGCGGTGGTTGAACAGATTAGAGCGACTTCGCCAGATATCCTCTTCGTGGCTCGATCCGCCGACACGCAGGAACCTTGGATTGCGAAATATAAGGCTCAACTTGCTGTTCCAGTTATGATGGGAGTTGGAGGAAGTTTTGATATCATTTCAGGTAAAATCAAACGTGCACCTGTGATCTTCCAGAAGCTTCGCTTAGAGTGGTTATATCGTCTGTTAAGTGAGCCAACAAGATATCGAAGAATGATTGCATTGCCGCAATTCGTAGTCAAAGTGTTACGGGATAGAGGAAACGTGACAAAATCGAGTTGAAATGGGCTAAATCGCTTGATTTAGGTGAAAAACTACTGAAATACGGAGTTGGTGTTTATTTTTCGGACGGAGTATAATTTATTCCGTTAGAGAAAATGGAGGTTGAACTTTGAATATTTTGATGATATCGATTATAGGATTTATCGTCGCTTTAGGACTGGCACTTATATTGACGCCGCAAGTGAAGAAATTTGCATTTAAAGTGGGAGCGGTAGATGTACCAGACGCCCGTAAAGTGCATACGAAGATTATGCCGCGCTTGGGTGGTCTCGGAATTTATTTGGCTTTTGTCGTAGCTCTTCTACTGGCATTGCCATTCATAGCGAATGACTTGTCGATGAGGGATGCGAATTTCATCAAAGCCTTTCTGATCGGTGGAACGATGATCGTGTTGATTGGTGCGTTGGATGATCGTTTTCAATTATCTGCTAAATTGAAGTTCGTCGCACAGATTGCAGCTGCGTGTATTGTCGTATTTGGATTTGATATATCCGTGAACGTTGTAAATATACCTTTTAATGATACGTACTCTTCATTAGAAAGCTGGATTTCCATACCCCTCACCATCTTCTGGATTGTTGGTGTGACGAACGCTATTAATCTGATCGATGGATTAGATGGGCTAGCTGCAGGCGTGTCAGGTATTGCCATTGGGACAATCTTAGTGATGTCTTTGTTGATGGGGAATATGATGATTGCATTACTATGTATGATTCTGCTAGGAGCTATTATTGGATTTCTATTCTTTAACTTCCATCCGGCGAAGATATTCATGGGCGACTCAGGATCCCTCTTCTTAGGTTTCTGCCTGGCCATGTTATCATTGTTAGGATTTAAACAGATTGCTGTAGTATCTTTAATTACACCCTTAATTATTATCGCTGTACCGTTATCGGATACATTCTTTGCGATCGTACGTCGTTGGGTTCAGAAGAAGCCGATCTTTGCTCCAGATAAAGGTCACTTACATCATTGCTTAGGCGAACTGGGCTTCAGCCACCGTCAAAGTGTGCTCATCATTTACGGAATTGCTACTTTCTTCGGTGTATTGGCCGTTATTCAATCATCCGCCGCATTCTACGATGCGAACTGGGTCACCTTCGTCGTCATCTGCATGATGATGTTGTTACTCCAGATCGGAGCCGAGGTCATTGGCCTCATCGGCAAAACAACGAAACCGCTGCTGAACCTCATCGCAAGATTACGGATGAAGGAAAATGCGGGTACGAGATCGAAATAAAGATTAACAGCCTCATCATTTCATGGTGGGCTGTTTTTTTGTATGTTTTTCTAAAATTTTGTAGGTTTATTACCGATATAGAAGATAACGAGATGAATTCATCAAATTTGATATGGATGAGGATTCAAAAAGAGGAGGAAAATAATTTTGAAAAGATTATTATCATTGATGTTGACGCTAGCCATGATTGTCAGCCTAATACCGGCAACCTTATCGCAGTCAGCTGAAGCAGCGGTGGGAAGGTTCTTTATCTTGCCAGGCGAACAGTATGATTTGGCATCTGCACGAATTACCAATACAGAACGCGTAACGATTAAGGGTACACTAAATAATGTTAATGGAAGTACCATTTCCTACAGTGTATTTCAAATTCCCAAAGATGGAGGCTCAGCGATTAATTCTCGCGAAGGACAGACTGGGAATATTCAACTAAGCGGTTCAAATATGACAGTAAATAACCTTCAATTGTTTCCGGGATTGAACATGATTACGTTCAAAGGCCAACAAGGGACTATGGAAGTGGAAGATTCCATCTATATTGAATATCGTAATGGTCCAACGATTTATGATTTGGAAGCCATTATTGATGGAATTACTACCAATGTGAATGAGCAGGGGACGACAGTGATCTCATCTGCACCAGCTGGAGCTTCGTTTGGTAGATCCAATACGGATATTGCTTTAGTGGGTAAAGCACCTAATGCTGATAAAGTAACTGTAATCATTAATGGTCGAAGTTGGACCTATAATGTATCAAGTACGAATGATTATAAATTTTATGCATCACCTTTAAATGTTAAGCAAGGTAAGAACATTATTACAATTAGAGTTTCTAATCAAAGCCAAACAGTAGAAACAACCCGTGAGATCACATTCTATAATGGTAGAGTTACCTTCTTTGATGTGATAGCCAAGAGTGGAGCGGATGTATCACCTGATTTAAGTAGTAACCCTGACTTTCCAATGGGAAGTGCTACGGCAGCTACAATAACGGGGAAGGCGATTATTCCTACTACAGGGATCGCGTTGGATGATATCCGTTATACGCTTTCAGGTGGTGTCAACGCTACAGGTAGTGTAACGCCGACTCATGCGACAATACAGCCAGGCGATACTCGTGTTGAGGTGGAATTTACCATTCCTGTGGGGACAATTCAATGGGATCAACGTGTGTCTTTAGCATTAACTACACAGAATAGAACGTTGACTCCTCCTGTGGATGAGACAGAAGGAAATTTATCCTTCATGCCTAAGAATAAGAGCCAATCCTATATATACAAAGTGAACTATCTAACGGGTTATTCAGCAGGTATGAGTTCAGCTTCTATATCTAGTCTTACAGGCACAACGATGGAGAATGCAGATATATTCTCTACGCCAGTTGCGGCTGAAATATTGATTGTTAACCCTACGGGAGGAAACGTAACAGCAGCAATAAGTAAGATAACAGATGGAGCGGATGCTCTCCTGGTGAACGCCCCTGCATCGACTGTCGTCTTGAATACGACGGTGATTGAGAACATTAACGGCGTGCCTACAACAGTACAACGAATCGTTCTTGTAATAAATAAGCTTCCTATTTCAGGGAAACAAAATATTTACTTTAATGTTACTGGTGGAGTAGAGAAGAAAGTTCCTGTAACTCTACTTTATGGTCCTTACGTCAAATTTGATGGTGCATATGACGATATGAAGATTTACACCAATACCACGGATGCTAAGGATATAAGGCAGAATAAAGTAATGAATGAACTCTTGAATTTCAAGGGACAATTAATAAATGTAGCAAGTGATGAGAAGATTGAATATGGTACTACCGGACAAACGGTATTCCTATATGTTAATAACACGCTTGTGGCACTAACGGGAGACGCATCGGACTCAAGCAAGTTCGGGATTGTGGGTAATACTAATTTAGAAGCAGCCTATGATGCATTGTTTCCGGGGGATAACAACATTAAGTTCTTGTTCACAACGAATAAGAACACATATGAGAAGAATTTTGTCATTAGTTTGATTCCTACCAATATTCCAGTTATCCCGGCACCAGGAACAGATGGTGTGTACCCGTACAGCACGACTTACCTAGAACCTAAGCCGAATGATACCAATTTTCAGCTTAAGGGTAGCGTCTTTATGACGAAGGAAGCAATTATGAATGTGCATGGTACATTTGATTTTCTAGATTTAGGAACTAATGAGCTAAGCGTGCAGACCAAGTTGGGGAGCATGGGGACAGATCTGGATAATTACATCTTAATGATTCAATCTCCTGGCGAAAAACCAATCGAGTGGAACCTTGGGAATAAATTAACTTCTCGAGTAGGAGGGCTTCCTCTAAACCCTACTTCATCTGGCGCTACAGAGGTACCAGGAATAAATGTTTATTATGATCTTGAGCATGAATATTTCGGTTTTGTAATGAAAGATCAGAAGATACCCTTAGATGGTAGCCCGAAAGTGTATACTATGACTGTATTTAATTCTGGTAAAGGTGGACCAAGAGCGACATATCGTTTGGAAGTCAACCCGATCTCAATCCCGTATACGGTTGTAGCACCACTTACTCAGAAGCGTGTACTTAATCAGAACTTTGTGGAAGTTGTCATTTATTCCGAAGGTGCTGAGAAAGTCATCATTAACAAAGTAGAAGCTGAGAAGATTAATTATGATCCCGATTATGATGGTATTATTGAATATGCACCAGCGTATCGCGCCATTGTTAAGAACTTGAAACCCAATAAGGATACGAAGATTGAGTTGGTTATTTCACGAGGGAATGATCAGATTAAAGATTCCTTTACCGTGAAATATGTTCCTACAAGCATTCCGGGGGCAGAATACATGGAGGCAATGAAAACATCTCATAAGGCTTTTGAAGGAGCTTTGAACATTAGTTTTGCCAAAGGAACAAGCCTGGTGCGTAAAGACTACAATGTACCTGAACAATTCAAGAACCAAGTATTCGCAAATCACGATATCTTGTTCTCTATTGCCAATAGTGCAGATGGTGTAGTCGATCGACATGAATTTGATGCTATTCCAGCTAATTACGATCTAGAGTTGGCGATAGGTAAGCAAGTATTCACAGGCAACTTCCAACAGCGTTTTGTGAAATCAAGTGCTGTATATTGGATAGATGCAGGATTAGCCGATGATATTAATACGCCAAATGCCTATGATCCGGTGAAATATGGTAACGATCCATATCAATTCCCTAATGCACCAATCGCTAATTTCTATCAACGCGATGCGAGCCGTGAGTTGATACCTTCTAAAGTAGGAAAAATGACGCTCTCTTACGATAAGAGTATTACTCAAGATGCTGGCCGATTAGTTACTGTATTCCGTTTCGACCCTGTATTGAAGCAATGGGAGAATATTGGCGGAGTCGTAGATGAGAAGAAACATACCATTACGGTTCCATTTAACCGCTTTGGTTATTTCGTTGTAGGGAAACTTGGATACACCTATAATGATACTGTCCAACATCCTTATGCTCGTGAGTTCATTGAGACAGTCTTTGCAAAGGGTGTTATGAATGCTGAAGATCCAGCCAGTCGTTTCGGTGCAGATGTATATGTAGGTCGGGCAGAATTCGCAAGAATGATAGTTAGATCCCTTGACTTGCCTTTGAACTATAATGGGAATAAGCATTTCGTGGATATTCCTACCGACATAGCCACGATTAACTATGATGGACTTTGGGATTTCCGATATGTAGAGACAGCAGCAAGAGCGGGGATCATTAGAGGGGTAGAACCTCAGGTATTTGGTCCAGATGATAACATCATGCGTCAGGACGCCGCAGTCATGATTGCTAGAGGACTAAATCTGAAGCTTGATACTGATCGCGCTAAGATCACTAAAGATTTACAGAAATATTTCGTCGACTATACGAATATAGATTATTATGCTCAACCGTCTGTTCTGGCCATTGCCAAAAAAGGATTTATAACGGGAAGCCCTGTGGATCCTACGGATCTGAAAAAGGGATATACATTTAATCCAAAAGCGAATATGCTTCGTGGTGATGCAGCTATCATTATTGCTAAAGTAATGGTGGATATGAAGAAACTTCCTAAAATCTAAGTAGTACTGGTAAAGAGTAGAGGGCAGGAGTCTCCTGTCAACTACTCTTTTTCCATGAACTATATTTTGTAATTTACGGATCTATGCGATACAATGTTTTAGAACACAACTTTTACTAGAGGGTGAACGTTACTAATGAAACCAATCTATTCAAAAGCTCAGATGGATTATATGAAGGCAAAGACGGTATTTGAGAATAGAGCTAGTGTGATGGAGAAGAAAATTGAAGCAACTCGTAAGACGACAGAGGTTACCCAGGAAGTGATGGAAGGGCTCGTTCTTGAGACAGGCTTCCATGATGCTTACAATGAATTGAAGACAGCAGAGAATAATCTCATCGCATGGTCACATGTTACAATTAAGCATGATAAAACTTATCGTGAGAATAAGCAATCAATAGAAAGAATGTATGCAAGCCTCAGCAGTAGTCTTGAGACGAGAGCGCAGATTATTCAATTGTCGATGAAAATCCGGTAACAAATTTGTAATAGTTAATATGGAAGAACAGCGTGAAAAGGACGCCGAAGGGCGTCTTTTTCTTGTCTATATAGTTAGAATAAGGTTTTCTAGTTATTAAATCATACGCTTACTGTTAATTTAGTAACAAAAATGATTTTTTTTTTAAAAAGGTGCAACTTTTTAGAAACTCATGCGTCTAAGAGTTATAAGGATTCAGCAAGGGGAGTCATCCAATTGTGTCCGGATAAAGAAAATTATCTATGTTTTAGAAAATTTAGCTTTACGGCAACTTGGACCCAATGTATAATACTTATTGTAGGATTGGATGCTAGTCTATATTTGCGGATTTCTGTTTACCAGTTTCTGTGATACCCGTCACAGACATCATTTATATTTACTTGCTCAACTCGAGAAAGGGGGTGCAACAACAAATGAGTAATACGAGCCCACTCTATGAAAATAAAAATAATAATGTTATGTATTCCCAAGGAGGAGACAAAAAGGTTATGAAGAAAATTTTATCAGTAGCACTATCTACAGCAATGGCATTCTCAATGTTTGCATCTGTAGCGTTCGGAGACGAACTAACAACTCAACAGAAGTATGATGCATTGAAAACAAAAGGTATTTTCAACGGTTATGTAGACGGTACTGCAGGTCTTGACAATGACATGACTCGCGCTGAATTCGCGAAGGTTATTGCTAAGGTAGCAGGATTGGCTGAAGAATTACCTGAAGTTCTTTCTTATAAAGACGAGAACTACAACGAGAAGCACTGGGCTGCTCCATTCATCGAAGCAGTAACAGCAGCTGGAATTATGCAAGGTCAAGATTTGACTAAGCAATTGTTCGCTCCTAAAGCTAACGTAACTGTTCAAGAATTGGCAATTGTGTTGACTAACGCATTGGATCTTAAAGTTCCAGCAACTGCAGACAACAGTGCATCTTGGGAAAAGGAAAAAGTTCAAGCAGCAATCGACGCTGGACTCCTTGACAAAGGTCTTAACTTCCAAGCAAATGCAAAACGTTCATTGTTAGTAGATGCAGCTTTTGCAGCTGAAGCGCTATTGAACCCTGTAATTACTGATGCAACTAAAGTTGCAAGCGTATCTGCAAGCAACCTGAAAGAAGTTGTTATAACTTTTGACGGTACTGTTGACACTGATACTGCTGAAGATGAAGCTAACTACTCTTTGAAATCAGGTAAAGCAGTTAAATCAGCTTCATTATCTGAAGACAAGAAGACAGTTACTCTTACATTGAGCGGCGTTCTTGCTAATAACAAAGCAGACTTCTTGAATCTCTCTAATGTTAAAGCTGGAAATAACGTACTTAGTGAAAAGGAATATCAATTCAGTACTTCTGACAACGTACTTCCAGAAGTTACTTCCGTTAAATCATTAGGAACTAAATCAGTTAAAGTTGTATTCAGTGAGCCGGTAGTATTGCCAGTGCAAGCTAGCTTCGAACTAGATGGTAAAGCTTACTTCGGTAAGATCACTGATCCAACATCTAGAACAGTTATCTTGACTCCATATAACACATCTGCTCTTTCAGTAGGAGATCATAAGCTTGTTATTGGAGGAGTTTATGACTTCGCAGGATTCAGATCACTAACTAGCACTCATGATATTACAGTAGTTGAAGATAAAGATGCTCCTACAATTACTGAAGCGACAGCAACTTTGGAAACTGTAACTGTAACTTTCTCTGAAGAAGTTGATCCTGATACAATCAGTGCTTCCAACGTTTACTGGAAGTCTGGAGATAGCAAGAAGACAGCTGACACATTCACTGTAGTAGCTGACGATAAAGTTAAATTCTTCTTTACTAAAGCTAACTCCTTACCAACAGGTGCCCTTCCGATTCATGTTGAAGGTGTGAAAGACTACAGCGGCAACAAACTTGCTGATGGAACTACTGTTGTTGTAACTCCTGAAATCGACCAAACTCGTCCAGTAGTGAAAAAGGTAGTAGCTGAAGATGATAAAACAATCAAAGTTACTTACTCTAAATCAGTACTTAAGGATTCTGCAGAATCTAGAGGAAACTACACTATCAAGAATAAAGATGGTGATGTAATTTCTGTTAAGAGTGCAGAATTAGGTTCGAATAACGTTGTAACTCTTGAGTTGTACACTGCATTGTCCACTGGCGATAACACAGTAACAATCAAGAATGTAAAAGATGCAACAAGACTTGAAAACACTATGCTTGATTATAGCGGCAAAGTGAATCTTGCTGACGTATCTGCTCCGGTAATTGATTCTACATTGTTCAATGCGAATACTGGTACTCTAATCATTGGTTTTGATAAGAAAATGGATCCTGCTTCATTGCAAGATCTTGCGAACTATCATGTTCAATATGGTGATGATACTAATAAGAATCGCAGAACATTAACTAGTTCAGTAGCTGACATTACAGTGTTTAATGATAGCAACGCTGTTGCCATTAAATTTGCTGAAGACGTAGAATTCGGTACTCGTGATACAGATAATAAACCTGTTACTACTTCGAAGCAAATCTCAGCTTTGTATGTAGGTGGTTTGAAAGATGAAGCTGGCAACCTGTTGAAAGAATTCACTCTACAAGATGGTGAAAAGATTGATTTGACTGAGAATCATTCATTGAAACTAGGTAAATTTGATGATAAACTCAGCGATGATGCTGCTGCCTTGGTAGGAAAGAACCAAATTAATGTGAAGTTAACTGCTGGTGTATCTACAGCTCCTGCTTCAGCATTCACTGTTTACAACACTGTTACTAAAGAAACATATGCTGTTAATAGTGTTGACTATAATGGAACTTCTACAGTGAAGTTGAACTTCAAGGATACTGTATTGAGCACAACTTACAGTGATAACCTCACTGTTAAAGTAGACTTTAGTAAGTTGACAACTTTAGCTGGGAATGGGTCTGGTATTTCAATCGCTACAAAAGTTCTAGACAAAGTAGCTCCAACATTCAAAGGTGACAACTTATCTGTTGATGGTGAAGTATTGACTGCTATCTTCAGTGAAGAAATCGCCTTGGATAAAAATGCTAATCTTGTATTGCTTGCTAAAGACTTTGAAATTACTCGTTATTATGACGGTAAGAAGTTAGTTGCAGGTAACCAATTTACAGTTTCTCTAGTAGGAACTAACGGCATCGAAATTAGACTTGATGATGATAGAGAGAATGCAACTGAGTACACAGTGAAGTTCTTGGGTTCTAAGTACCTTACAGATACTTCCGTTGCTAAGAACGAAGTAGCTGCATTTACTAAAGACACTGATGGTGTAGTAAAAAAGTAGTATTGTAAAACATCTTAAATGATTTAGTTAGATAAAGTAACAGGGAGCCGAATAATGGCTTCCTGTTATTTTTATAAGTATGGATCACAGATTTGAAAGTGCTTGTGATCGATACGAGTATACATAAGGAGGAGATATCATGAAACCTGTATGGAAAGTAACTACAGTTGTTACATTGCTTTGTGGCGGAGTATGGCTAGGCTCCCTACTCAACACCACAGCTAGCGGTGCTGGCGCTACGGGTCAACCCGGCACATCCGATGATCCTGTCGTTACCAAGAGCTACGTAGATCAACAGATCCAAAAAGCGTTAGGTGGTGGGAGTACAACGACGACACCTACACCAGCACCTACAGTACCAACGAATCCAACTAATAATGGTGCTGCGAGCACAAGCAACGCTGTTGTTATCGTTGATGTGAGACCAGGTGAGAAGCTCATTGCTGAAGCAGGAGCTGAATTTATTGTTCGTAATGGTAAAGCGGTCATCTATAGTCAAGATGCTAATGGTGTAGCAGATTTGACTGACGGTATAGATATTGTAAATGGACAAGCGGTTATTACGAATCATCTATTATCATTCCCAAGAGATGGGCGCGGTATTACGGTTCAAGATGGGCAGAAATTCGGTCTAGTTGTTATGGTACGCGGTGGATATAGCATTCAATAATACTTATCCCTTATTATTGCCAGTAGTAGCAATCTTTTATACGTGTAATCTGAATCAGCATGCTAATAATACTCTTGTAGGATCATCATACAGGAGGTGCTTATTATAATGGCAAGGAACAATCGGACAGTAGTACCGGCAAGTCGTCAGATGATTGATCAGATGAAATATGAGATTGCAGCGGAGTTCGGACTACAGGTAGGTGGATTTGGTGGACTGGCTGGAATGGATGCTGAATTCGCTTCTGATCTCGGAGAGGTTGGAGGATATACGAATCGTGGACGGACAAGCTGGGGTCACCTCACCTCAAGGGAGAATGGCTCCGTGGGTGGGGAAATTACAAAACGGTTGATACGCCAAGCTGAACAGACCTTATCGTAACAAGAGTCCACAATGTCAATTAATCCTTAGCAGTTCAAGGATATATCATGATCACCAGCTGACTTTTTGGACTTCCTTTATAATAGAGAAACGTTTGACACGATTTCGCAAATAAGTTAATATGACGAATAAGGATTGTACTGCAACCTTTTCCAATTGGGAAAGGTTCATTTTTTGCTTATAGGAGGTTAATTCATGTCAATTAAAGGACGTCATTTGTTTACATCAGAGTCCGTTACAGAAGGACATCCAGATAAAATCTGTGATCAGATTTCAGATGCGGTATTAGATGCTTTCTTAGAGAATGATCCTAATGCACGCGTTGCTTGTGAAGTAGCTGTGGCAACAGGATTGGTGCTTGTTATTGGAGAGATTAGTACAAGCTCTGAATATGTCGACATTCCAGCTATCGTTCGAAATACAATCAAAGAGATTGGTTATACCAATGCTAAATATGGTTTCGATTATAATACAAGTGCTGTACTAACTTCATTGAATGAGCAATCGGCTGATATTGCCCAAGGGGTGAATGCTGCATTAGAGAATCGTGATCTTGATCAGATGCATAAGGAAACGGCAGATATTGGGGCCGGAGATCAAGGGCTTATGTTCGGTTTCGCATCGAATGAGACACCTGAACTGATGCCTCTTCCGATTGCCTTAGCACATCGTATTGCACGTCGCTTAGCAGCGGTGCGTAAAGATGGTACGTTAGCGTATTTGCGCCCAGATGGTAAGACGCAAGTTACGATTGAATATATGGATGATAAGCCAGTACGTGTTGACACGATCGTTGTATCTACGCAACATGCGGAAGAGATTACGTTGGAGCAGATCCAAGCGGATATTAGAGAGCATGTCATTCTTCCTGTTGTTCCTGCGGAGTTGCTTGATGGGGATACGAAATATTTCATTAACCCTACTGGACGTTTCGTTATTGGCGGTCCTCAAGGAGATGCGGGTCTAACTGGACGTAAGATCATTGTCGATACATACGGTGGTTATGCGCGTCATGGCGGCGGAGCGTTCTCTGGTAAGGATCCTACGAAGGTAGACCGTTCAGCGGCTTACGCGGCGCGTTATGTAGCTAAGAACCTAGTAGCTGCGGGTCTGGCAGATAAGTTGGAGATTCAATTGGCTTACGCGATTGGTGTAGCTACACCGGTATCTATTAATGTAGATACTTACGGCACTGGTAAAGTGAGTGAAGAGAAATTGGTTGCGCTCATTCAAGAGAACTTCGATCTTCGCCCAGCTGGCATTATTCAAATGCTTGATTTGCGTCGTCCGATCTATAAACAGACGGCAGCTTACGGACACTTCGGTCGTACGGATCTAGATGTTCCTTGGGAACAAGTGGATAAGGCGGAGACTTTGAAGGCACAAGCAGGAATGTAAAGATTATTGCCCTTATTATTAGTACAATTCAAGTCGCTGGATCGTTCAGCGGCTTTTTGGTGCGCAGAGAAATCGTTCGATTCAATGAAATAATGTCACTGCTCTAAACTTGTAAGCACTTGAAACCGAAAATATAGATACAAGTGTATTCAAAGAGGGGAGTTTATAATCGTAATGAAGAAGAAGATTTCAATTTGGATTGCTTTAATAATGACATTGGAAATATTGGTACCTAGTCTAGGATTAGGAACTTCAATAAGTGTTCAAGCTGCAGGTCAACCAGTGATCACGAGTACAGATCCTGCTGCGATCTCGCAATATACACCTACGATTGGCGCAACTGGAGTAGAGCCTAACCAGGCAATGCTTCAGCTACTGTTCAATAAAGAGGTGTTCTTAGCTGACGGTATGATACATATACACCAGGTAGCAGACAATCAAGAGGTCGAGAAGCTATCCGTTCAATCGGGAAGCTCTACTACGATTTCTTTGAGTCCTGCCCGTCAGGATCTCATTAACATCCAGACTTCGCAACTCGCTCCATCAACAACTTATTATGTGTTAATCGATTCGGGAACACTAGTAGATGTGGATGGTACAGCTTTTGCTGGTATAACTGACACTACGCAATGGGTATTTACTACGAAGGGAAGTCCGGGTGTCTTGACTCAGACAATCCCCGCGGATGGGGAAACGTCAGTTCCCATAAACAGCCCAATTCAACTTATATTTAATCAGACGGTTAATAAAGGCAGTGGGAATATAACGATTCGATCCGCTGGAAGTTCATCGATTGAATCGAATATCCCAGTAATCTCACCGAGAGTTACGGGGGAGGGTACGAATACGATTGTTATTAAACCGGACATCACATTCCAGAATAATAAACAATATACAGTAACGGTGCCGGTAGGTGCCTTTCTTGATAATGCCGGTAATTTAGTACCACAGAATGAAATGAGCTGGTCGTTCACTGCTATTGGGGATTCATCTGCATTGCGGGAGACCGCCGTATCACCAGCGAATGGCAGTTCAGCCGTACCACTGAGCATAGATTTGGTTCTAACCCTTAATCGCCCCGTGAAAGCGGCTAATGGGTCCGATCAAGCAGTAATCAGACTGTACAACGCAACAAGCGGGCAATCTTTCAACGTCAATGTAGCAGTAGATGCCAATAACCCTTCACAGGTCCGTTCAGTGAATAAGGTGACGTTGGATCAGAACAGTTCATATTATGTAGTTGTGGATAGTGGCGTGTTTATAGATAGAGTAAATGCAGGTATCGTCTATGGGGGTCTGAATGGCAACTCCAATTGGAAATTTAGGACGAGCTCTAGCGACACGGTGGCTCCCGTTCTCCAGACCGCTCTAATGCATAATGCAACAACCATTCGACTGACATATAATGAGACGTTGAATTATTCGAATTATTTGTACTCATCAAACTTTGCTGTGACCGTTAATGATGAGAATAGAAAAGTTAGTCAAGTATATACATCAGGTGAAAGTGTATATGTTGTATTAGAGATTGGGGTTTCCGTTGGACAAAATGTCAAAATATCTTACACTGGGGGCAACTCCGGAATTATAGATAGCGCCCTTAATCCGGCAGCTAGCTTCGGGCTGAGAGAGGTGACGAATGGGATCGATTCTGCGCTACCGAAGCCTCGTGAGGGTACGGCTTATGGAACAACAGTATCTCTTTATTTCAATGAGACGTTGAAGTCGCCGTCAACGAGTGCTTATCAACAGTTCACTGTAATGGCAGATGGTTCTTCTCTAGGCGTTCGTAGTATGTATCAGAGTGGTTCATCGCTAGTATTAACTTTGAATAAGAGCATTAGTAATGGGGATGTCGTTCAAGTATCCTATAGCCCTGGGTCATATCCAATTCAGGACTACAGAGGCATGAATATGTCTGCATTTAGTGATTTCTTTGTCCGGAATCAGAATGATACCAAAGCCCCAATCTTTATGGGAGCGGAAGGGTCTGGTAGTAAGGTTATCTTGAAATATAATGAAGCTCTGAAATCAGATAACTTACCGATGAAGAGTCAATTCTCAGTATTGGTGAATAAAACAGCTGTCTATGTAACGGCAATGGCTGTGAATGTTAACCATGTAGAACTAACGTTGGCATCTCCTATAACTGTAACCCAAGAGGCTACTGTTTCTTATGTACCAGGTGTTGGAAGCCAACGTATAACTGATTTAAATGGAAATAGTGCAGGCTACCTCAATCTTGAGCCCGTTGGTGTAAGTACCAGTACGCTCAACGCTGATGTGAAGTCGGCTTCGATTAAGGGAGATATATTAACACTTCAATTCCACAGTAGTCTGACAAGTTCACTAAGTTCAAACGCATTAAACGCATTGTTTACCGTAAGAGTGGACAACAATGCGCGTTCTATACTATCTACCAATGTGAGTGGGAATACGGTGACTCTTCAATTGATGTCTCCTGCATCACTCGGCCAGAAAGTACAAGTATCTTATAGTTCAATGAGTACTGCGCTTAAGGACAGTCAAGGGAATAATATTCCGTCTTTCCTTAATCTAGATGTGCAGAATTCAGCGAGCAGTGGTGTCTTTACTCCTAGTAATCTGGGAACGTTAAATGAGGGTGAATTCGGTAGAATGATGTATGTACTCGATACCAGTGCTGCAACTATTAGTGAAGGTAAATCCAAATATAATCAAAGCGTTAAAAAGTATAAGGTAGATTCGATAAAATTAAAGGCTGCCTATGATTATGTGGCGACGGCCAATGCAACTAGCAAAACGATTGTATTTGAGGTTCCTACTACCGAGAGAGCAGCCTATGTGGGAGTTCCTGTCCAATCACTTCAAGATGGATCTCTCTCGGATCCAACAGCACAGTTCGCAGTCAGATTAGGAGATAGTATCGTTACTATTCCATTACGAAGCCTGAATACTAGTCAAATCGCGAGGGATCTTACATCAGCTACTTCGACGGCAATGATATGGATCCAGATCGAGAAAGTCCCGATTAGTGCTGTGTCTGTAATGAATAATCTAATTAGTGAAGTTGGAGCAAACATGATTGTAGACACGTATGACTTTTATGTATCTGCGGAAAATACGGCTTCTGGAAGATCTATTCCTGTACATGTTTCAAGTGAATACTTGATACGTACAGCTAAGTCAGTACCTGAGAGTACATCAGCACTCGTGTACTTTGATAAATCGACTGCTCAGATCTCATTTGTACCGACCAAGATCGAGAAATGGAATGGGGGTACTATTTTACATGCGATGGTGAAAGACAATTATATGGTAACCGGAGTAACGGCTAGCAAGTTCTACGGTGATGTCGGTAATCATTGGGCGAAGGGCGAAATCAATGAACTTCTAGCCAAATATATTGTGGATGGAAGAACCGCCACCACCTTTGAACCGAATAGCAACATTACTCGTGGCGAATTTGCAGTATTTATTGCCAAAGCTTTAGGATTGTCAGGAAATTCTCAGGCAGCAGAACGGTTCCGTGACGTTCAGTCAACATCAATTACAGGTGCGTACATTGGAGCAGCTACTAAAGCGGGTATTATTGCCGGGAATACGGACGGAACGTTTAAACCTAACAATAATATCACTCGAGAGCAATTGGCGATCATGATGGTACGAGCGATGGATTATGCGGAGTATAAGACTACCAACACAAGTACGGCTACAGCAACACTGTCTAAATTTAAGGATGTTGGTAAAATCCAATCACAGGAGCCTGTTTCAAGAGCCGTTAAGGAAGGAATTATTCAAGGAGTGTCGCTAACAACATTCCAACCGCAAGGGAATGCAACACGTGCCCAAGCTGCGGTGATGTTGAAGAGACTATTGAGTATAATAGGGTATCTATAATAGGATTCTAGAAAGACATATAACGATAACCTCTTCGGATCTGGAGAGGTTATCGTTTTTTGTATGTTATACTTTATGTAAGTTGAACAGCAGACGATTATTTGAGAACTTAAAAGAATAAAATGATGAAGTTTAGAATGAACTGTTCAACCTCTGAAGCTGTCGCTTTAGGGGGAATTTAATATGAAATTGGTGGGAAAGTCGGTTATATTGCATAGAATTGTAAAATCTAGAATAAATAATGTCGATTTCGTAACTTTTATTCAAAAACCAAGTCTAATAGTATATACGCTAAATATATAGTCTATCATTTTTACAGAAATGTAAGATTGTGCGAACAAGATAGCAGATGGGAGATTACATAAATAATGAAGAGAGATTTACAACAAATGCAAAAAAGAGTGGTTAACGCTACAGGTAAGAAGTGGGTTATTGTTACAATGGCGGGTTTATTATGGATCGGCCCCGTTGTTGGTAGTGGATTTCCAATATATAGTTCATTCCAAGGATCAGTTGTTAATGCTGCTTCGCAATCGGTTACTAAGATCGGAGAAGACATCATTACTTCTGGAGCTATTCTATACAAATATAAGTTTACTACGACTCGTTCTGGTAAGCAGGTGACTACGCTCGCTGACGTCATTCGTGTGGATCTACACAATTCTAATGTGAAAATGGATGTCATGAATGGTGTGGGTGGTCAGTTTACGACTAGACAAAGCACTCTAGCCATGGCCAAAGAGAATGGTGCTGTAGCTGCGGTGAATGGGGATTATTACATTACAAGTGGGCTAGGGGCGCAATGGGCACCATTAGGCGGTCAGATTACAGATGGTGTGTTGCTGGCTACACCAGCAGATTTGAAAGGTATGTATTCTTTTACAGTGTCCAAAGACGGTAAACCCATGATTGATGAATATGAATTCAAAGGTTCCGTAACAGCAGATAATGGACAAACATTCCCTTTATCAGGTGTGAATAAGACAGCCTACTATCCAGAAGGAACAGGCACAAATTATAGTCATGTTAATAAAATGTATATGTATACAAGTAGTTGGAAGTCATTGGATCGTCCTGTTGATAGTTCATCAACGGCTACGGAAGTTCTTGTACAGAATGGAATCGTAACAGATATATCTTATAAATCGCCATTGCTAATACCTGTACCAGAAGATGGCTACATTCTTCGTGCGCATGGAACGGCTGCCGAATTCACTAACACCAATTTAGTCGTAGGGCAGGCAGTGAATGTGAGTTCCTCACTTCTATCGGAAACGACAGGCCAAGAGGTCGACCCTACGAGTCTACAAATGATGATTGGTGGACATACCCTTCTGGTGAATGGCGGCAAGGCATCTGGTTTCACAAGAGATGTTGCAACTATTGGTGGCTACCGTGCTCGTACCGCCTTGGGTTATTCGCAAGATGGACGATATGCCTATATCGTAACAGCGGAGGATAACAGCAACAGTTCAGGAATGTCGCTATCCGAGCTACAGGCTTTCATGGTGAAGATAGGTGTGTGGAAAGGGATGAATCTGGATGGTGGTGGTTCTACTACGATGGTAACCCGCCCTTTAGCTGAGAATAACGCGACACTAACATTTAATACGGAATATGGCACCGTGCAGCGTAGTATTGTGAATGCCCTCGGTGTATTCAGTACGGCTCCACAAGGTCAATTGAAAGGATTTAAGATTAGTGGCAGCTCATCACTCTTGATTGGTCAAGAAGCTGCTTATGCTCTAAAAGCCTATGATACCTACTATAATCCGATGGATCTCACACAGATTACTCCTACCTGGAAGTCTAGTAATGGTAATGTGAAAGTCAGTGGTGGTAAGATCATAGGTGTACAACCCGGAACAACGACGATTACGGCGATAAGCGGTGATGTGAAAACAAGTATGGAGGTAAGCGTTCTTGGGGCAGATGAACTCACGAGTCTGACCACGGCTAATGCAACAGCGCCTCTGAGCGCAGGAACAACCGTATCAATTCCTATAACGGCAATTACAAAGAATGGACAAAGTATACAAATCTCTGCTAGTGCATTGAAATGGGAATTTGTTGGATTCAAAGGGAATGTACAAGGTGACAATTTGACGGTGACTTCCGTAAATGCAAACGCGAAGGTCGGTTATGCGATTGGTCGATATAATGGATTTAGTACCGTGATTGTGCTCTCGGAAGCTGCGAATAGCATGTGGGAAGATTTCGAGAATACGAGTTATCCTATTCAATTTACCAGTAATGTGGCTGAGGTGATGGGATCTGCAAACATTACGCAAGGAAGTGGAGATCGCTCGAATTCCAAAGTACTAAGTCTTCAATATGATATGACCCAGGGAACTGGTAAAATGTACGCTTATGCACAAATAAATGGTACGACGGGTAAAGCTATTTCGGCTCCTGCAACATCGATGTCAGTGGATGTTCAAGGGGATAACAGTTTGAATTGGCTTCGTGCTGAGCTTATAGATAAGACGGGTAAGACGGTTTATGTTGATCTAGCCGAGGTGATTGATTGGGAAGGATGGAAGAATCTGAACATCGATCTGAGCGGATTGAATATTCAATACCCAGCACAGTTGAAGCGGTTATATGTCGTTAATGTAGGAGAAGGACAGGATGAACGTGCGTTGAGCGGTTCGGTTGCTTTTGACAATATTCAATTTACAATACCTTCATTATCCAGTGAGGCACTTCTCCCTAAAGGAACAGCAACGATGGTTATTGGACAGAAATCGATGACTGTTAATGGCGAGAAGATAGCGATGGATGTTGCACCAATAATGCAGAGTAATACGACGTATGTGCCGATTCGTTTCGTACTAGATGCAGCTGGAGGAAGTGCGAATTGGGACGCTGCTAATCAGCGTATTACGGTACTACGTGGAGGTAAATTATTAGATCTTACAGTGAACAAGAAGGAATTTATACTCAATGGAAAAAGGTTTACAGCGGCAGTAGCGCCGTTCACTACGCAAGGTAGAACGCTAGTGCCATTACGTCTAGTATCTGAACAACTGGGGTTAATTGTGAATTGGGATCAGAATACGAAGACGATCACCATCGAATCGTAATTATGCTATAATATGGAATAGTTAATAACGGTAAAGTTGGAATGGGGTAGAGCTGAAGTGGGTTTTCAAGCAGAGGCTATTGATCAGGTTATTAAGAATGCGATTGATGCAGTTGAGAATAGTAAATATCAAATATTCGAGATTATGGAAAGTGCTCGTAATGAGTTGAATACGATGAAGAGTGAGTTGGAGTACGTGGTGAAGGAAACTCAGGTGACTTTAGAAAAAGTAGACCAGCTTGAGTTAAGTTATCGGCGATCTCGTATTCGTCTGACGGAAGTCAGTCGTGACTTTGTTCGCTTTAAGGAAGAGGATATTAGACAGGCCTATGAGAAGGCAACGCGGCTCCAACTCGATCTAATCATATATCGTGAAAAAGAGATGTATCTCAAAGCCAGACGTGATGAGTTAAAGCAGAGAATTCGGAACGTAGAGAGTTCAGTAACACGTGCGGAGAGTATTGGATCGCAAATGAGTGTGGTAAAGGAGTATTTGTCTGGTGAAATAAGCCAAGTTGGTCGTTTCATCGAGAATGCTAAGAGTCGTCAGCTCATAGGACTGAAGATTATTCTTGCTCAAGAAGAAGAACGTAAACGAATTGCCCGTGAAATCCACGATGGGCCTGCTCAATTACTAGCCAATCTAGTTCTAAGAACTGAAATTGTTGAAAGAATGTTAAAGAAGCAGGAATTTAAGATGGTGGGAGACGAAATAGTAGATTTTAAGGGACAAGTACGAGCTAGTCTTGAAGAAATGCGCAAAGTGATCTTTAATTTAAGACCGATGGCTCTAGATGATTTGGGTCTGATCCCTACACTCCGTAAATTCATTTATGATTTCGAAGAGAAAACAAAAATTCGAACTTTACTTGAAATGAGAGGGAACGAACGGAGACTCACCTCAGCAATGGAAGCGGCTATTTATCGTCTTGTGCAGGAAGCGCTCACGAATGTAGCTAAGCATTCTGGATCTTCATATGTGGTTGTAGAATTGACATTTCAGGCGCAAATCGTGAAGATAGCTGTACAGGATAATGGATGTGGGTTTCAACCCGAACTATTGGAACAAAAGAAAAATGAACATTTCGGTATAGTAGGCATGCGTGAACGGGCAGAACTCCTTGAGGGTAGGATGGAGATCGAATCTCAACTAAAAGAAGGGACGAAAATCACCATTCATATCCCTACTAATGTAGATAAGAGAAAGGAGTGACGAAATGACAAATAGAGGTTCTGGAAAAGAAACCATTAAAGTACTCTTGGTTGATGATCATCAATTGTTTCGTGAAGGTCTGAAACGGATCTTGAATATGGAGGAAGATATGGAGGTCATCGGAGAATGTAGTGACGGTGTCCACGTACTAGAATTCTGTAATGAGATTCAACCCGACGTTGTGCTCATGGATATTAATATGCCTGAGCAGAATGGTGTGGAAGCAACCGAGAAGCTTCGAGAGATATTCCCCAATATTAGGGTTATCATTTTGTCTATACATGATGATGAGAGCTATGTGTTTGAGACGTTGCGCAAAGGCGCCAATGGATATTTACTGAAAGATATGGAGGCGGAGTCCCTCATTAATGCGATTCGTTCGGTGCATCAGGGTCATGCCTTTATCCATCCTAAAGTAACGGGGAAGCTTATTCAGCAGTTGCGTCGAATGACCTTCGTTAATGAAGCTGGTGCAATGAATCAGAAGTCTACCATGGAAGAAGCTGGAGTTAAGTTTGTGGGCGGAGAAGATAATCCACTCACTCGCCGTGAAGCAGAAGTGTTACGTCTTATGGCTGAGGGTAAGAGTAATAAGTTGATTGCTGAACATCTCTTTATTAGTGAGAAGACAGTGAAGAACCATGTCAGTAGTGTCTTGCAGAAGATGGAAGTTGATGATCGCACGCAAGCAGTTATTAATGCTATTAAATATGGTTGGGTAAGGCTGTAGCCGGTAAATGTAACCCGTTACTCGTTACTGGCAACAAGACACCCGAGCTTGATGCAGACCCAAGCCGCAGTAAGACCGGGATAGTTGCATAAGGGCGCAGAGTGAGTATATCTTGTCACCTAGCCTTCTGTATCAGCATATATTGTTGGTAAAGAAGGAGGTGAGGCTCCGTGATCATCCAATGTATTTGGATTGCTATCATTTACGGATTAGCGATAGCCGTCGTTCATGGCGTACATGCGACAACCGATAAAGATAGTAGCAATCGACGGAAGGGATATGATAATCAGTTCATATTTATTACTTCTAATCATGAGAATCATGTAGAATGGTATGTGCGTGCACTTTGGTTGTTTTCTTATTTTAGAAATCAGGAAGTGCGCATTCTTATCGTGGATCATGCATCAAGTGATGAAACGGTGCGAATGATTCGCAGAATGAGTGAGTACTCAGGATCTAATCTATCGGTAAGGGTCTGTGCAAGGGTAGATGAAGATGTACTCAGTAGCTATGACTATATATCACAAGAAGAGTTAGAAGGATCAACAGTAATCGATTTAAGAATACCGCATGAGGCCGGACGTATACCTTATGTGCAAGGCTAGTAAGGCTAGTAAATGGTGTTGTCTGAAGACGGGTAGCAATCGTATAGGTGATAAGGTGTGAAGCACACTCTCCAAGATCGGGATTCCGGGAGAATGTGCCTTTTTTGCGTTCAGTCATCCTGTAAAGTTTAATGCAATAAATTAGAGAGGGTGTGGAAAAATGAAGGTAGCTGTGTATGCGATTCGCAATGCTGAGAGCTGGAGGATGAGGATTTCTCTCGATGTGAGAGTGGACTTTGCGTGGTGGAGACGAGCAGCGAGAGGCTCATCAAGTAGGATGGTACTTCTGGCGGAGGGAATTCCTTTGGGATGGGGGATGAAGCTTGAACAGATGGAGTTACGTGATAAAGGGATGGATGCTTGGACTATTGCTCAGTGGCAACAGGTTATCAGCGATGTTCTTGAAGAGGAACTTCAAGAAGTGGCGTCTAAGTCTTCGTCACTCGTACAATATTTCTGTGAAGATTCAATGTCGAAAGTGCACGCAGTGCCTGAAACGGAAGGATTACAGCAAGATGGGCTGGTGCAGGAAGTGTTCCGAGAGGCGGAAGTGCTGTCAGAAGTGCTGGCAGAAGTGCTGGCAGAAGTGCTCCGAGGGCGCTCTCTGCTAAAGTCCGAAGTGGACGCACTTCTAGCGGAAGCGGCCCCAACCATGGCTGGAGCCTGGTTCACAGCCGCTCAGCTGGCCTATCTCCAGGGCCAGCTCACCTTCGGTGCAGGCGTAGCGCCTGCTGCCGTGCCTCGTAGCGGCGCATCGTGGCTGCAGCGCCGCCGTAAGATCCTCCGCTGCCATCGCTGTGGCAGCGTTGCCCTTGGCCGCACGGCATGCGCCTCGTGCGGCAGCGCGGCGTGCGCCTATTGCGAGGCCTGCCTCGCTATGGGGCGCAGCCGCGCTTGTGCGCTGCTGCTCCGCGGAGCAGCGCATCCGGCCGTGCGGGGCACGGCCGGGGGTTCCCCCACCGAGGCCATGGGCCGGTGGGGGCTTAGTGCAGCGCAAAGCGCAGCCGCAGGCGCGGCGTTGCAGTTCCTAGCGAAGCCTCCCGGAGGGGGCGGAGCGGGGGGGCATATGGTCCCTTCGATCCCTTCACCTTCGATTCCCACATCGAACACAGGAGCTATGCTCCCTATGCAATCTTTGTCTTCACTTTCGGCTCCGGTAATGCCAGAGCGCTTTCTCCTCTGGGCGGTTACGGGGGCGGGCAAGACTGAAATGATATTCCCCTTGCTGCATGCCGTACTGCAGGCTGGAGGGCGAGTGCTTGTCGCCACACCGCGGAGGGATGTCGTGTTGGAGCTTGCACCAAGATTAGCTAGAGCTTTTCCAGATGAGACGGTGGTTACCTTGTATGGGGGCAGTGAGGAACGCTGGAGACCGGGGATGTTGACGTTAGCCACAACGCATCAATTAATGCGCTTCTACCAGGCATTTGATCTCGTCATTATTGATGAGATTGATGCATTCCCATATCATAATGATCCCATGTTGGCCTATGCAGCACAGAATGCTTGCAAACCCGAGGGCAAGTTCGTGTACCTGTCGGCGACACCCCCACGTCAATTACAGAGAGAAGCAGCTTCCGGCAAACTTTCTCACGCCAAAGTACCTGTGAGATTTCATGGACATCCCCTGCCCGTCCCTACTCGACTCGATATGAAATCTGTAGTGCAATGTCTTAGTCAGCAGCGAATTCCAGACAAGCTTCTTCGTAACTTGGGACAATCCATTCAGCGAGGTGCGCAGTGTTTCATATTCGTCTCGCGGATTCGCCATATTGAGCCGTTGGTGATGCTATTTCGTCGTTATTTACCAGGTACTTACATAGAAGGCACTTCATCTGTAGACCCACAACGAGCGGAGAAGGTATTAGCCTTTAGGGATACTAAGATTAGGTTGCTGATTACAACAACTATTCTAGAAAGGGGAGTAACTGTGCCGCGAAGTGATGTATTTATTCTCGATGCGGATAGCGGTCTTTTTGATGAAGCCTCGCTAATACAGATGGCTGGGCGGGCTGGAAGGTCCAAAGATGATCCAGCAGGTAGAGTATTCCTAGCCTCCCCCGCATGGACAAGATCGCAGAAGAGAGCTATTTCTCAGATCAAAGGAATGAACCGTATCGCGCAGAAGGGTGGGTATTTAACTAACCATCTCAAGAAGAGACAAGCGCCATAGCTATAGTGCCGTAGTTGTAGAAAAGATACTTAATTTAGGAAGAAAAGGCCGGAAGAGAGAAGTAGTTGCATAAAGATCAGTTAAAAGTAGGGTTACGGTGAAAAGTAGGGGTTTTGGAGTAATTAGATACACGTTGTGCAACTAAAAGTAGCTCCTGCGCAGATTGGCTCAATTTAGATACACGTTATGCAACTAAAAGTAGCTCCAGAGCAAATTAGCTCAGTTTAGATACACGATATGCAACTATTGGTGCTGGTAGTTGTTAGTTGGTAATTGATAGCTATGATTTGGAGAGGAGAGCAATATGACCTGGAAAAGTATATTAGATCCTATACATCGCTTACTTGCTCCCGCAGTGGCGGGTTGTCTCACGTGTGGAAGAATGAGTAATAGATCGACTCATGTTCATGGAATATGTCCAGATTGTTACAGGGTGATCCCATGGATTAGGCAACCACGTTGCGCTATTTGCGGTCGGCATATCGGTTGTCCGGATTGTACGCGTACGAATGGATATGAACGTTTCTTCGAGTGTAATCGGAGCGTGGTAGCGTATAACCCCATGATGCGTGAGTGGCTTGGACAGTATAAGTATAGGGGGAATGAAAGATATAGCGCGCTACTCGTAATGATGCTGGGTAAGGGTTACGTTAGCATGCGAAATGAACACAGACAGACCAAGGGAGCCTCACCATGGACCATAGATGTCATCACCTGCGTTCCTGTCAGTATAATTAGGCTAGAGGAACGAGGGTTTAATCAAGCTGAGGTGTTAGCTGTAGGATTGGCAGAACTTATACGGCTTCCTTTTGCCAGATTGCTTATAAGGGAACGACATACCGATAAACAGAGCTTTAAGAGTCGGAGTGATCGTATTCGCGACATGCAGAATGCTTTTAGTGGTGATCCGGATATGATTAGTACGGTCTATAACATTCTTCAGGCACGTCAAAGATCATTAAGTAATGCTCCGTTACGCATTCTTGTGGTCGATGATGTCTACACGACCGGAAGTACTATTAATGCTTGTGCCGGTGTATTGTGGGGAGCGGGGGAATTCATCGGACATCCTGTCGAGGTCTACAGCTTAACGTGGGCACGATCTTGATATTTCTAGAACGAATTATCAAGCCAAGTGTGACAAGGGTTGGTAATTCGTCATACTTAAAAGATAGACGGATTATGCTTATATACGTTAATCTATGTATACTAGATTGTAAGGTTATATGAAATATATGGAACGGGGGAGTAAGAAGCTATGAATCTTGGGAATTGTCCGCGATGTGGCAAGCTTTTTGCAATGAATTTTAGAGATATTTGTCCGGATTGTGCGAAGGGAATCGAAGATGAATATCATTTGTGTTCTGATTATTTAAGGGAACATAGAGGATCTACGATAACTGAACTGTCAGAGGCGACAGAAGTGACTATACGACAGATTACCAAATTCATACGAGAAGGACGTATCTCCGTTATTGATGCTCCAAATCTTAGCTATCCATGTGAAGTATGTGGGACTAACTTTATTCAAGAAGGTAATATGTGCCCCTCTTGTAGAACGCGTTTAACCAAGGAATTAGATCAATCTATTAAGAATGAGCAGTCTAGAAAAGACGGTAATAGTAGCGCTAAACGTGTATATAGTGCGATTGATAAATACAATAAATAGTTAATTACGCTGTCAGCTATTAAATATGTTCCAATGGAGACCGATAAACTTATTAAAGATTATCGGCTTTTTTTATAAACAGTGAGGTGAAGATTATGAAGATTAATGAGCCTGGAAGAATTAGTGGGGTGAACCCTTACCAACGGAATATAGACATTCGAGAGAATCATGTAGATAAGAAGAAGTTTCAAAAAGATCAGGTATCAATTTCTAATGAGGCACAGGAAATGCTAGAAGCGAATAATCAAGTTCAGGATCCGAAACGTACTGAGAGGATTCAGGAGTTGAAGGAAGCCGTATCTTCTGGTACCTATCATGTTGAAGCGGGTAAGATTGCTGAGAAGCTCCTGCCGTATTTTAAAGGAGGGTGAGATCGAGTGAGTATTGGTCCGGTCATCTCAACGCTGGAGCAGTTAATTGAACTTCATGAATGCTTGATTAACACTGCGAATGAAAAGAAGCGAGCGATTGTGGATAATGATATAGAACAATTGACACGCTTAATGACACAAGAGAATCGGTTGATAAAGCAAATTGCAATAACAGAGGATACAAGGACAGGAGTAGTAGATGAATTTTTGAAAGAAAAGGGGATTAAATCGCGTCTGAATCTAACGGTGACGGAATTGAGTCGTCTTGTATTCGAACCTGAAGATAAACAGAAATTACTGAAGGTTAGAGATCAATTAGTCCTTCATGTTCAATCTCTTAAGAAACAAAATGAAACCATTGAACAACTACTAGAGCAATCCTTACATTTCATTGATTTTTCATTAAATATTATTGTAGGCGTTGATGATGAATTGATTTATCAGAATCCGATGCAACCGTCAGTAGGCTATAAGAAGAATAATTTCTTCGATTCCAAAGTTTAGTATGAAGTTAAGTTTGCAGAAAATTAAGGAGGGGTATAAATGGCATCTACGTTCCACGGCATTGAAACTTCCAAGCGAAGTTTATTTACACAGATGGCTGCGATGAACACAACAGGACACAACATAGCAAATGCTAGTACACAGGGGTATTCACGCCAAACTGTGGGTATGGCGGCTACGAGACCACTAGAAGCGCCAGGGCTATTTAAGTCTACAAATCCCGGGCAATTAGGAACTGGAGTTGAGGTAACCTACATCAAGCGAATTCGGGATTCATTCCTAGATGATCAGTACTGGGATGTGAACCGCTCACTTGGTGAGTGGGAGGCGCAAGCGACTACACTGTCTAAACTTGAAAAGTTATTTAATGAACCTTCTGATACGGGGTTAACGACAGTCATTGATAACTTCTGGAAATCTTGGTCAGAGATGAGTAAGGATCCTGAGAATGTTACCTCTAGAAAAATAGTAAAAGAGAATGCATTGGCTTTAGTGGACGCATTTAATGAAATGAGCAAAAGATTATCGGATATGCAGTCGGATTTAACGAACAGCTTATCTGTAAATGCAGACAATATCAATTCGCTAACGGCTCAAGTAGCGAGTCTCAATCAAGAGATATACAAAATAGAAGGATATAGAGAGAATGCTAATGATTTGCGGGATCAGCGGGATCTTATTATCGATCAATTATCGAGGATGGGAAATACAACCGTAGTTGAAGAGGAAGACGGATATCGGGTAACTATGGGTGGTATGGAGTTAGTAAATGGAAGAGATTCCGTTCTCACAACGGCAGCGAATTGGGAAACAGCATACGCAGGTAACACACTGACTAGTGGTGAAATGTTTGGAACCATCAGGTCTAGAGATGTCATTGTCAGAGATTATACGGATCAACTCGATCAACTTGCTAATACAATGGCTAATGGTGAGGTAACAGTGACGATCCCAGCAGGTTCAGTATTACCTGAAGGGACCATATTGAATGGTATTACTTATAGCGGTGCCAATCGCACCTTAGCTACAGATCTGACTGCAACAGTCAATGGGATCAATGGTCTCCATAAATTAGGTTATGTTCTTACATCACCTGCGACAAATGGAGTAGAGTTTTTCAATTCCAGCGGTGGAGCATTAACAGCAGCTTCTTTTCAATTAAATACGGTTATTGAGAAGGATCCTAATCAGATTGCATCGTCTTTACGTGTCTTGACAAGCGCAACAGGTGATGAAGCTGTTAAGGGGAATAACACACTTGCATTGCTTATGTCGCAGTTGAGAGAAGGTTCTTTTAAGTTTAATCCAATCGCAAGTAACAATGGTATTACAGACGGGACAATTAACGATTACTACCGTTCAATTATGGGGCAATTGGGAGTTGAGAGCAGAGAAGCATTGCGCCAGCACGGAAACAATCAGTTGCTAGTGGATCAAGTGGAATCTAGAAGACAATCTGTAAGTGGCGTATCCCTTGATGAAGAAATGGCAAACTTAATCAAATTTCAGCATGCTTACGGGGCTGCTTCACGTCTGATGACGACGATGGATCAGAACTTGGATAAAGTTATCAATAGTATGGGTATTGTAGGTAGATAAGGAGGCGAAGGAAATGGCATTACGTGTTACGCCAGGTATGATGAATTTACAGATGATGCGAAATATTAATACAAATTTGGTTAGCATGGATAAGAATCAGAACATTCTATCCACGGGTATGAAGTTGAACAAACCTTCTGATGACCCAGTAGGCATTACTTATTCGTTGCGATATCGCAGTGAATTGTCCATTAATGAGCAATATCAGAAGAATGCAGATGCCGCTGTATCTTGGCTGGATTATAGTGATACGGTTATAGGTCAGGTGAATGACATCACCCAACGTGCGTATGAACTAGTAGTTCAAGGAGTGAATGGAACGAATCCACAGGAAGCTATGGATGCAGTCAAAATCGAAGTGACGCAAATTTATGAACAAATCATTTCCCTTGGAAACACTAAGCTTAATGATAAGTATATTTTTAATGGTCAATTTACAGATCAAGCTCCGTATGATGCTGCTATTGCTCAGACCCAAACTACAGATACGTTTGGCTTAACATATAAGTTCACAGAAGGAGCATCTCTAGCAATAAATGTTACGGGTCAAGACGTGTTTGGTGAACCTACAGACCCAGATAATTTGTTTGGAATCTTAACTAGAGTGCAAACAGCTATGGGTGCAGGTGATCAAACAGCCGCTCAGGTGGAACTTGACCTGTTGAAGAGTCGTATTTCCAAAATTAATGAAGCGCGCTCTGAAATAGGGGCGAAGACGAATAGAGTAGAACTGATAACGAATCGGTTAAGTGATCTAGAGATGAATCTAACCGATATGCAGGCCAAGACGGAAGATGCAGATTATGCTGAAACCATAATGAAGTTGAAACAAGATGAAAGTGTGTACCAAGCTTCGTTGGCGACCAGTGCCAAGATTATGCAAGTAAGTCTCTTGGACTATTTACGATAAAGTAATGCTAAATGGAGTAGAGGTGTCTTGCTATGAATCTTTTACGACTTTCTATTCAACAGACGTATGCTACTATTGGTATTAGTACTCAAGCGGCCCAATTAAACATACAGTCGTCTAGAGGTGACTTGGATATTCAAACCACCCCATCGGCCATGGAAGTTAGCACCCAGCCTGATCAACTGGATATAGATAGCTCAAGAGCTTGGATGGCACTCGGAAAAGGCGATCATCTGGAATGGCTTCGGATGATTTCAAGCCAGATCCATCAAGAGTTTCTTATTCATGTGTCACAAATGGTCGAAGAGGGAAACAGATTAGCTGACTTCACTAAACCGGGTAATTCGATCTCAAATATGATGTTACAGCGTACTTTGGAACAATCTAATATTGAATATAACGGAGAAGCATCATTGGACAACGTAGATATTGAGTACAGACCAGCTGAGATAAATATGAATTGGAGTCTTCATGATACAAATATTAAGTATACCCCTCAGAAGCCGCAAACATCATATCAACCTGGGAATGTGAATATTTACCTTGTAAATCAGAATAGTATACAAATGTCAGTTAGAAATTATGATGTATTCGGTTGAAATAAGACTATAGCTATACAGCTATAGTCTTAGAATTTTTTATAGGAGGAATTGAAATGTACAAACCATTCAATCAAGTAGAACTCGCCTTCCAAGGAAGTATATTAGGATTTGATGAATTAAATATGTTTGTGATTAAAGCGATTGAAGATACAAACTTTGCATATTTGAAGAGCATGGAAGATCCAGATATTTCATTTGTGATCACATCCCCGTTTCACTGGCATCCGAACTATACTATTCAACTGGATGATGTATTGAAGAAGAAACTGAAGTTGGGGAGTCCAGAAGATACGTTAGTTCTATGTATAGTCACCATAAAGGAATCTATAGAGTCAGCTACCCTTAACTTATTGGCGCCTCTAATTATTAATGTTCATGAACAGGTTGGAAGCCAGTATGTGCTCCAAGACAAGATGAACTGTCGGACAAACAGTTCATTAATAATGACAGATACTAAGGAAGAGGGGGTAGAATAGATGCTTGTACTTACCAGGAAGAGAGGGCAGTCAATTCTACTTAACAATGAGATTGAAATATATATATCTTCGATCGAGGGGGACAGTGTCAAGATTGGAATCAAAGCTCCTGAAGAAGTAGTTATCTTGAGGAAGGAACTAGTAGAAGAGATTCAAGCGAATAATCGTGAAGCAACCTTAGTTTCCTTGGATTCAAATCTGATAAAAAGACTAAAAATATAAAAATAAAAAAATGTTTTCAAATAGCTATAAACTTTAGTCCTAGATAACCGATATATATATTGTAAGGCGAAAAGCCTACTTCACATGGATGTGAAATTTTAAAAACTCAAGGAGGAACAACAAATGATTATTAACCACAATCTTAACGCAATGAACTCTCACCGCAACCTGACTTTGAACAACATTCAACAAGGGAAGTCCAGTGAGAAATTATCTTCCGGTTTCCGTATTAACCGTGCTGCTGATGATGCAGCTGGTCTATCTATCTCTGAGAAAATGCGTGCTCAAATCAAAGGGATGAACCAAGGTATGCGTAACGCTCAAGATGGCGTATCTCTTGTGCAAACAGCTGAAGGTGCAATGAACGAAATTTCCGACATGTTGACTCGTATGAAGGAACTTGCAACTCAATCAGCAAGTAGCACATATAACGATGATGATCGCGCAGCAATGAATCTTGAGTATGATAATTTGGTGAAAGCTGCTACAAATATCGCAGAAACTGCGGAATTCAATGGCATCGAACTATTGAATGGAAAAGGTGGAAACCTTAACATTCAATTGGGTGGAGCAGTAGCTCAAAAGTTGGAAATTGATTTTACTACTATTGATGTCAGTGACCTTGGATTGGGCGGTGTGGCGGATCAAGCTGATGCTATAACTGAATTAGACTCTATTGATCTTGCAATTACACTAGTAAACGAAGCGAGATCTACGTTAGGTGCGTTCCAGAACCGTCTAGAGCATATGTATAACAATATTGGTACAACCGCTGAGAATCTTCAAGCTGCTGAATCACGTATTCGTGATACGGATATGGCTTCAGAAATGATGAATTACACGAAATTCAATATCTTGCAACAAGCTTCTACTGCTATGTTGGCTCAAGCTAACCAAGCGCCTCAAGGCGTACTGCAATTGTTGCGTTAATTGGATTAGCTTTGCGTTTAGTAGGAGTCCACTTTTATAGTGGACTCCTTTCTTAATAAAGATTGAAATAGGGATTATTAGTATCTTGAAATTAATATAGTAAGTGGATATACATGGAGTTAATTGAAGAGGCTGGGCTAATTCGGCTTTAATCTAAAACGGAGGGGTGAGATAAATGACAATTCGTATTTCTGGAATGTCCTCGGGTATGGATATTGATAAAATAGTCCAGGAATTGATGAAGGCAGAGAGGATGCCATTAACGAATAAAATCCAAAAAAAGACACTCACAGAATATCGAATGGATTTATATAGGGATGTAAATTCCAAGTTAATGACACTCAGAGATAATATTAATAAAATGAGATTTGGCACAGATTTTTCGGCAGTTAAAGCGGCATCATCCAATGAGAATGCCGTAAAGGTAAGCGGAAGTAACTCTAGCAAAGTTACGACTAGTATAGAAGTTAAAAATTTGGCTACTCAAGCTAATAAGCAAAGTACGGACAAAGTAACTACTGGAACTGGGTTGGATTTGAGTAAGTCCTTAGCAGAGAATGCATCCGAATTTAAAACTGCACCTGATGTCGCATCAGTGGACATGAAAATGACAATAAATGGAGTGGATATCTCCTATAGTGGGACGGATACGATCCAGAACATTATTAATAAAGTCAATCAGTCGACCGCAGGAGTTGCCTTAAGTTATGATTCTGCAGCGGATAAATTTGTGTTCATCTCTAAACAGACAGGGAAGGAAGCAAAGATTGATGCAGAAGATACAACGGGTACCTTTTTGTCTGCAATTAAAATGGACGGGGCAACGGTCAAACCTGGAGAAGATGCTAAAGTCGTGATCAATGGAGTTGAATCGGATCGGTCGAGTAATTCTTTCACTCAAGATGGGGTCACCTATACTCTACTTCAGCAGACATCGTCAGCTGTAACGATTACTAATTCTAGTGATACAAATGCTATAGTGGATAAAATTAAGGAATTCGTTAATGCTTACAATGAAGTCCAAACGCTGGTAAACAAGCTAACGAATGAGAAACTCGCGCGAGGTTATGCTCCGCTGACAAGTGATCAGAAATCTGAAATGAACGAGGCAGATATCAAGAATTGGGAGGTTCTGGCACGACAGGGATTACTTAGGAATGATTCCATATTAGATACATACTCCCGTACTACGCGATCCTTTCTATCACAGAAAGGAAACGACGGGATGACTCCGCTGGATTTTGGAATTGGAACAGCTTCCTTCCAAGGTAATGTTAAGGATTTCTCTTCAGCAGCCGGATTAATTGTCCTTGATGAATCAAGATTGATAAAAGGGCTAGAGGAAAATCCTCAAGCTGTTGAAGCGATGTTTACCCGAACATCTTCGACAGCTGGCGAAGAGGGTCTATTTCAAAAGCTGTACAATCAATTAAATACTACGATTAGCGATATCACAAAGAAATCTGGGAAAGTGGGTGGTTCCTATAGTGATATTACTAACATACTAGGAAAGCAATCTAGTAAGTTAGAAGAAGATATCAAGATGCTTGAAGCTAAGATGATTATGAAGGAGAATGTGTTCTACAAGCAATTTGCTGCGATGGAGAAAGCGATGGCTAATAGTAATAGTCAAATGAGCTTTCTAACGCAAAATATGGGATCCTAGTCTAGGAGGGTAAAGATGAGTGTATCAAATGGAATAACTACACCCTTGCCTAACACCATGATAACAAAAGTAAACAAGCCACCATTCATTCCACAACATGTAGGTACGCATCATCAGGAATTACAAGTGAAGGACAAATCTCAGGGGCTGAGCGTTAGCGAAAAGGCCGTCTTAGACGCGATTAATCAGGTGAATCGAACGCTTGAAGGAACACCGCAACGTTATGAATTCAAGCTTCACAAGTCTACAGGCCAACTTATAGTTAAAGTCTTTAATAAAGAGACTAATGAAATTATAAGAGAGATTCCCCCGGAAAAGATGATTGATTTGGTAGTGAAACTGCAACAAATTGTTGTGGGTGCAATAATTGATGAAAAGGGGTAGTCAGCCGTGCAGCAAGGAGTAAACCGTTATTATGAGACCCAGATTAGAACTGCTTCACCAGAGGAACTTACTATGATGTTATATAATGGTTGCATTCGTTTTCTTAAACAAGCACTTATTTGCATCGAAGAAAAGGATTACGAGGGTAAAAGTATAAATATTACTAAAGCCGTTAATATCATTGATGAGTTACAAGTAACATTAGATATGGAGTTTGAAATATCTAATAACCTATTCTCTTTATATGATTACTTTAAAGAACGTCTGCTCTTCGTAAGTATGCAATTGAACGTAGATGCTCTTCAGGAAATCATTGATATGGTGATCGAACTTCGTGATACGTGGCATGAAGCGATCAAGATGGTGAAACAGAAATGACGGACTCTCATAATTTGGTTATCACTGCTCAAGCACTCGTTGAAATTACCAAGCAATATTTGAATGAGATACTGTCCAATGAGGATTGGTCATCGAATTATCAAGAATACACTTCGAAGCAGACAGAACTGGTCGACATACTTAGAAATAGTAGCAGAGGAACTATGTCAGTACAAGATAAACAGAGTCTTCAGGAGAAGTTTCGGGTTTGCTATCAGCTAGAACTTCAGGTTAATCATGAAATTAGTCGTCAGCATACGATTGTCTCCAGCGAAATCAATCAATTACGGAAAAGTAATCATTTTAAAAGTAAGTACGAAATGTTAGCAAATGAATCAGGAGTTATGCTAGATACTTATAATTAAGAGGAGTGAATAAAATGCGAATTAAAAAGAGCATGGCAACACTTTTGGTTTTCTTGATGACCTTAAGTGGATTTGGTAGTATTGCAACACCAGTGTCTGCTGCGAGTGATTATGTTCAAGTTACTCGTCAAGTATCACCAGCAGAGATTACAACGGAAGGTGAGGCAATCGTTGAACTTGCGGTTCAGGGAACTCCACCGGTATCGGTAATAAGACCTAATGATGTTATCTTGGTTATCGATAAGTCAGGGAGTATGAGTGGTGACAAGATGGTTGCGGCTAGAGAATCTGCTAAAGGATTTATCAATTTGATGGACCTGTCAGTTCATCGCGTTGGTATAGTAGATTATAGCTCTGAAAGCCAAATAAGTACATTTCCATTGACCACAGACGCAAGTGCTGCCGTTGCTTATGTAGATACGTTACGGGATGGGGGAGGTACTGCAACCGGACCGGCAATCGCCAGAGCAGTTGCAGAATTGACTAGAGAACCCCGCGAGGGAGCTCAACCTGTTATTGTTTTATTAACAGATGGTGAAGCTCAAGAACCTAAGCCGGATCCTTATGGAAGTGCATTGGATAATGCAGAGAAGGCTAAGTTAGAAGGGATTGTATTTTATACAATTGCTTTGTTAAATACAGATGATAATCCCGATACAAGTGGTCCCAATAAATTGCTTAAGGATATGGCAACTACATCTAAGCATCATCATTTTGTATTAGGGTCTGTAGGACTTAGTGACATTTATGCTGCTATCGTTAAGGAGATTGGGGTGGCCAGCGCTTATGATGTTACGGTTACGGATTATGTAGCGGATCAATTTGAGATTGTTCCAGATTCTTATCAACATAACATTCCGAAACCTGTAGTGACTGGTAATCAACTTACTTGGAGTTTTCAAGAACTTAAAATGGATACACTGAATTTCTCTTATAAAATCAGACCAAAGAATCAACAGGACACGGGTACCTTTAATGTTGCTACCCAAGCCGCGAATATAACATATAAAGACTTCGCAGGGGCATGGAGAGATAAATTAATACCTAACAAAACAATTAAAGTTAAATATCCAGCACCAATTATTACATCTATAGTCGAACCATCTGGTCACCCAACTGGTGGCAATGAAATTCTGATTAATGGCGACAAGTTTAAAGATGGTGCTCGCGTATTCTTTAACAATATTGAATCGAAAACAGTTACTTATGTTGATGGTAAGACACTAAAAGTTCTGGTGCCGGTTGGAAGTCAAGGAACCGTCGTTGTAAAAGTAACTAATCCTGACAATCAATCCGCGACGAGTGGGTATCAGTATAAGGCTGATCCAGTAGTGACATCGTATAATCCAAATGAAGGCCCTCTCGAAGGGGGGACAACTGTCACATTTAATGGAAATTACTTCATGAGTGGAATCTCTGTGAAGTTTGGTGATCAAGCCGGATCCATTACAACACAGCGTTCGAATTACTTACAGGTTAAAACACCTGCTGGTGCCATAAGTGGACTAGTAGATATCACTCTAACTAATCCCGATGGGACTGCATATACAATTCCTTCTGGCTTCAACTATAAAGAGGCAGAACAACCTAAGCTAGGGATAACATCTATAACTCCAACTACAGGTTTAACTGACGGAGGACTATCTGTTTATATTAATGGTGTGATTATCGATCCACTTGTGAAAGTATACTTTGGAAGTAATGAAGCTGTATTGAAGTCCTATTCTTCCTCGCAACGTATACAGGTTACTGCTCCTCCAGGTGCAGAGGGTGTCGTTGATATTAAGTTAGTGAATCCTGATGGACAAGAAGCAACTTTGCCTCAGGCATATACTTACACTGTTCCTGTGTATGATGCTCCGGTTATTACATCAATTTCTCCTAAAAGCGGAGGTATAGCTGGAGGGAATACATCTTATTTTACAGGTTCGGGGTTTAGAACAGGTATCAAAGCGTTTGTTAACAATGTAGAAGCGAATATAAAAACTGTATCGTCAACTCGTTTAGCTGTGGAGATACCAGCTTCACTAGTGGAAGGTACATTTGATGTTAAGGTAGTTAACTCAGATCTTAAGGAAAGTGTTCTTCCAGTTAGCTATACCTATGTTAAACCAGTGGTGCCAGCTCCTATCTTAAGTTCCATTACTCCCAATACAGGTGTTATAGTAGGAAATACAACTGTTACTTTAAGGGGTCAAAACTTTATTAAGGATGCTGTCGTATTCTTTGATAACGTAGAACTATCTACAACATTTGTGAGTACCACGCAATTAAAGGTAGTAACTCCAGCGTGGAATACGGAAGCAACGGTATCGGTAAAAGTTGTAAATCCTGACAATGTGCAAACAAATGAGATTATTACGTACACTTATGAAGAACCACAACCAGAACCTGTTATCGTAACATCGCTAACTCCAGTTAAGGGATTAACACTTGGTGGAAATAACGTTTATATTAATGGAACTAACTTTAAGAGTGGAATCAGAGTTCTCTTTGGAGATGTTGAAGCTGTAGTGAAGTCAACATCATCTTCACGGTTAACGGTTACCGCGCCTCCTTCATTGTCAGTTGGTCAAGTGGGTATAACGGTAATTAACCTGGACAAAGGTACATTTACTTTACCGGCATCATATACCTATACATTAACCCAGCCAACGATTTCAAGTTTATCGAAGGCTACTGGTTCTATGGCAGGCGGATTGAGTCTGTATATTAACGGAACTAACTTTGAAAGTGACATGGTTGTTACAATAAACGGTATAGTGACATTAATAGATCCATCGAGTTTTTCTTTTACACGTGTTAAAGTCACTACACCAGCCAGTACAATATATGGTGAAGTGCCGGTAGTTGTTACTTTAAGTAATGGTGAAAGTGCTAGTACAATCTTTACCTATGAAGCACCAGCCGTAGTTCCAGCTCCTAAGATCACATCAAGTAACGTTTCCAGTGGAGTAGCAAAAGGTGGGAATACAATTTATTTAACTGGAACCAATTTCGTGAATGGTAGCATAGTGTTTTTCAATGATATTCAGTCAACTAAAGTAACATTTAGTTCAGTAAGTCGTCTTGGTGCATTAGTCCCAGCCGGCACTGGTGCTGTAGAGATCAAAGTGATCAATCCGGATGGACAGGAAAGTAATACGATCGTTTATACGTATAATTAAGTTCGTTGTGATGAGACAACCCTACTCCAGAATTTTGGAGTAGGGTTGTTTATTTTTATTAATATTTGTAAGATTATTACCGATATAAGTTATGATAGAAAGATTTATTTCGTTAATTGTTGTCGATAATTCACCAGCATGTAAACAGAAAATTGTCTGATAAGATGATACTAGAGATAGCTGAAAGTCAGAAGTATAGAAGTGTGAAGGGGAGTCATCATATGAAAAAGAAATTAGGAGTACTGAAGCCACAATATATGAACGAATTTCAATGTATTGGATCAGCATGTTCAGATACCTGCTGTGCTGGATGGAGAGTGAACATTGATAAAAAAACGTATAAAAAATATCGTCAAATAAAAAATAAAGATATGGCAAAAAAAATTACCGAACATGTTAAAAAAAATAAAGATCAAACAAACGATAGTTTGTATGCTAGCATTCAAACTAGTGATGGTGTTTGCGGATTTTTGAATAAAGGGTTATGTGAGGTACAGTTAAACTATGGGGAAGATTACTTATCCAAGACTTGCCTTACCTATCCACGTGTGATTAACCGTGTAGATGATCAAGTGGAGTTGTCGGCAAAACTGTCATGTCCAGAAATCGCTAGATTAGCTCTCCTTAATAGGGATATCATGGAATTTGACATGACAGAAGAGTTAGTTGATACAAGATACAGTCCTATTGTATCTCTCAATACAAAGGATAGTATATGGAATAGTTGTTTCTGGGAAGTTAGAACATTTATTATTGATATATTGCAAAATAGAGAACTAATTGTTTCCGAGCGAATGATCTTCTTAGGAATGTTTTGTGAAAAGCTAGATTCCGTATCGAACTCTGAAGATGTATCACTTATCCTTAGTATTGTTAATGACTTCAAGAGTAAAATGAATTCCAATAGTACAAAACATCAACTTGAGAGTCTTCCAAAAGTAACCCATATTCAAATTGAATTATTGATGGGAATATCAAGAATAGGTAAAATAAATCATCCTAGGTTTGTCAAATACACGGAACAAACTAATCGCGTATTTTCATTAGAAACAATGGATCAACAAACAATAGAAGATGTCTTTAATGATGGTTGTAACAAATACTACACACCATTTATTGAAGAACATTCTTATATACTTGAGAACTATTTGGTGAATCAAGTTTTTGATAGATTATTTTTATCAAAAAAAAGTCGCGACATTTTGGAAGACTATATACTGCTTGTTGTAATGTATAGTATGTTAAGATTTCAGATTCAGGGCGTAGCAACGGATAACAAGCATATGAATCCGGACATTGCAGTTAGTATTATCCAATCGTTCTCTAAAGTAATTGAACACAACACAATATATTTGAAATCATTAACTGATGTCATCAAGAATGTTAAATTTGATATTTGGGCACTAATGATCGTGCTACTTAAAGAATGATCCTATTGATGGTTTCTTGAAAACAGAGGGTTTCAAATCATTGGATGAAGGTATAGAAGTTGAATTCGACGATATTGATCGCGCTCGCGGACCGCAAGCATCTAATGTAAGATAATTATATTCAAATCCGGCATCAATCTAACTCAATTTAGTTGGATTGATGCTTTTTAATTGTAATAATAAAGTAAAGTCTTGGATGATTCCTTGGTTTTTATTTGTATGCCCTTGATCACAACTAAACTCCTCATTCTTGACTGTCTAATCCTATCTTCTCGGAGAGTATGTCATTTTAATTGTAAGGTATTTACTTATATGTATTATTTAGATTGTTACGTCCTTCAACTGCTGCGTTTGTCCAACGACATCGATGATAATTTACGATTTCAGTCCTCCAGTTTTGAATCGTTCTGATGCAAGCAGCTATAGCCGGATGTTGTAACTTCAAGCCTTGAATGAGCCATGCATCAAGGCCAACGTTCTGCTGTAGAATCATATCACTCACCGAACGCTTCCTTCCAAGCATGAGCTCCTTGAAGTGAAGAAGATTAACCTAAGATCTTTTGTAGTTCCTGATGCTTGGTTTGCGTGTACTCGTTGGCAAGTCATGAATAGCAGCACATGCAGTCTGAATTGCTTGCTGTTCGAATCCATGGTTGTAACGTTTACCTGGAGCGACAAAGTCATACTGCCAGACGAAGCCATACTGACAATGCTTGCAAAATAAGCGCATGGCCGGGGCAAGTATGTAAATTATTTTACCGAAAGCTTCTTGGTGGCGGATACGGCGAACGGGGTTACTCCCTTTTTGAATGACCTCGCCCACAGAACAGCAAATCGGGCAGGGTTGCTTACTCGTTGTTGGTGTCACTTTAATATGTAAAGTGTGTTCAATAATTTCCATGACTTGTTCAGTTTATACTTCTGGTAATTGGAGAAAAAGATCGGTATTCTGGTTGTGCATCTGTCATTCCCCATAGCTGGATTGGTCGCACAACCATCTTACGGAATGTTCAGATGTTTTTCTATGTCTTTAGCGTATTTATTTTAATTTGTCAAACACTAAATTTGTGTTTAGTCCTAATTTTACCAGGAAATTTATCCGATATAAAAAGTGAAATGAAATTTATTTAGAGGAGAGGGAGTAGAGTTGAGAGGTTTAACGAAATTAAAAGGTTTAAATAATGTATTACTTAGTTTCCTGAGCGCATTGGTAGTTTTAAGTGTAATTACAAGTATTCCGCAAGTAAGTGCTGCAACGGTTGCTCCGACAGTAACGTCGTTGTCTCCGAATAGCGGTTACTTGGCAGGCGGAGTAATTGTCTATGTGAACGGAAGTAATTACTCATCGGGATCGAAAGTTTTGTTCGGAACGGTTGAGTCAACAAGTGTATCATACGTTTCCAGTACCAGANCACAAGGCACGCTTACCAATGGTTTTACCTATGTGACACCACCACCACCACCTTCTCCCGTTGTAACGTCGTTGTCTCCGAATAGCGGTTACTTGGCAGGCGGAGTAATTGTCTATGTGAACGGAAGTAATTACTCATCGGGATCGAAAGTTTTGTTCGGAACGGTTGAGTCAACAAGTGTATCATACGTTTCCAGTACCAGACTAAAGGCAACCGTACCACCGGGTACCGCACTTGGATCGGTAGACGTTACGGTTATTACTCCTGATGGTGTGCAAGGAACACTCGCGAATGGCTATACGTATAAGTTGATGCCAACACCTGTCATTGGTCAGGTAACTCCGAATAGCGGACAATTGGCGGGCGGAGAAACGATTACGATTCAAGGTAGCGACTTCTTCACCGGATTAAAAGTGTACTTCGGTACAACAGAAGCAGCTGTCAGCAGCATTACGAGTACTCAGCTGAAAGTCGTTTCGCCGGCAAGCAGTACGGTTGGCCTTGTCGATCTTACAATAGTAAATAACGACGGAACGCAAGGAAGTCTGTCTAATGGCTACACTTATCTCGCGCCGCCATCACCTTCTATCAGTCAGATAACACCGAATAGCGGTTTAATGGCTGGCGGTGAACATATCTTTATTAACGGCAACAACTTCGAAGACGGTGCGAAAGTATACTTCGGCGCCAATGAGGCTTCAATTGTTACTTATTATACTAATGGTTATTTGGAGGTAGTGGCACCTGCAACTTCAACTCCTGGCGCGGTTGATGTCCAACTGGTGAATCCTGATAATCAATCTGTAACACTGCCTGCTGCCTATACTTACAACATCTCGCCTGATCCTAACGAAAGAATAGATACGCTTAATGATGTGGGAGAAGTATCCATTACTGGCATTACTTATCCTTCCATGACTGATGCCCGCGTGGATTATGGCGCCGGAGAGAAGTGGCGCGTCGTTAGCTGGCGTGCAGTGACCGTACAAGGAATCGTATATGATAATGATGGAAATCCTCTTGCGAATGAGAAGCTAAGCTTCTTATTCCTAGGCCATCTTAATCCGAGTGCGGTGACACAAGTGGAGTTTGTTACCGATGCTAATGGACATTTCAGCTTTCAAATGACTCTTCCACCTGCAGTAGGCGAAAACGCGTACGCCTTGCCATTGGCCATCCATTATTTTGACATTGTAGACATTTTGTTCTTTGAAGGAACGTACTCCTCATCGAATCTTTCTACTTCGAGACAAATATATAATACTAGCGACAGCAACATGTACCACTTTGATTATTCGTATTACCACGGTTAAGACATGTAATGAACACCTAAGCAAACAAGCTGCCTCCATTGAACTGAGACCCGTAAGAAGGACACTTTGAAAAAAAGGTGACCCTCTCACGGGTCATTTGTATTTTAATTAAGGGAAGAGATGAGGAGTGAGTCGGAATGAGGAAATTGAAACGGCGAAGGAGAATGGACTCAATCCGTTCAAATATCTCACCTATCTGTTCGAACAGCTTCCGTAGCTCTCAGATCCAATGGATCCAGAAGCACTGGATAAGCTATTGCCTTGGTCAGAATTCCTTCCGCTAACTTGCCATGTGTTTAAATCATAGTACAGACTACATTAGTCCCCATCTTGTTGAACAGGTGGGGGCTATTTGACGCTTACAAAATTTCAAATGTCTATTCACTGTGATTCCTTCATAGTCGATACATACTATATACGCTTCTTCAACAGGGCGGCCGACCTTCACTGGGGCGAGCGCACGATATTGATGTGGGAATAACAAATGACATGGAGGTGAAAGTACATGATTATCCATCATAATGTTGCGTCTGTGAACGCACAGCGTTCGTTAGGTACGAGCACAGAGGCGGCTTCTAACAACGTAGAGAAGCTATCTGCTGAATCTCGGATCAACCGTCAAGATGATGATGCTGAAGGCTTGGAGATATCCAAGGCCGCGCGCGGTCACATTCGCAGTGTGGATCGAGCTGAGAAGAGTGCGAAAGTTAGAATCCAGCTCATTCAAACAGCTGAAAGAGCTTTGAAAGAGACACAGCATATTCTTCAACGTATGCGTGAATTAGCTATTCAAGCTTCGAAGGCCACTACTGAAGATGTGGATCGTGAGAAAAGACAGTTCGAAGTGAATAAATTGGCTGAGAAGATCGATCGGATTGCGACGGATACGGAGTACAATAACGTGAAAGTACTGATTGGTACATTTACAGATACCCTATTCCATATCGGTGATATGAGTGGAGAAGCTCTGGGAGTAGGACGCCAGCTGACAGCAGAGGGTCATGAACTGAAGGATGCTACGGGTAGTGTTGTCGGATCATGGCAAGCGATAACCTCCAGTTATTTCAATTCTGAAGGGGTTAGATTGGTTGCTTCAGCGGTTGCGTTAGATGCGAGTAGTGTCGTTACGCTTGGGATTGTTATTTCTACGCAATCAACTGCGGACACCGCAATAACTACCATTAACAATGCACTGAACACCGTCTCTGAAGAACGTGCGAAGTTGGGTGCGGGCCAGCAACATTTGGAGCGTACAATCAACATCTTAAAGGCTACTTCTGAGAGTTTTCCTCCTGCTGAATCACGTATTGGCGATGTGAATACGGCGAAAGAAATGATGAATGTCACAAAGAATAACATTCTTGCGCAGACTGAGCAAGCAATGTTGGCACAAGCGAATCAATTACCACAAGGTATTTTACAATTTCTTCGTTAAGATTCAGAGATGTGAGGGGACCTTAGATTTTTTGAGGTTCCTTTATTTCTACTTGTCATAATGAGTGGGCCTTTTTTAAAATATAAGATAAGTACACATGTCGTTTTTTGCTTTATGCTATTACAATTATAGGAAGTTGAGAGCATTAATCGCTAGGAAATATCCTTGAAGGAAATGCTTAGAAATGAATCGTTCGCGTTATTTTGATTATATTGAGGAGAAATTAAATATATTAGATCTACATGTCCACTCAGAAGACTTCTATCTAAGCTTCACGAATTTACTTTATGGCTGGAAATTGACTAATTTAAATAGTATCAAATCAATAAATCTAGTTCTACAATTCAGTAATCTGAATTTACGTAAAGATTTAATTGTGGAGACACAGGAAGAACTGGATTCTAATGTATCCCATATTGATGTACGACAGTTACAACTCATTTATGAACAAGCTACAACTAACATTGGTGGAATCCAAAAAACATTCGAACAATTAGTTCATTACCATAATAAAATGTTGTCCTTCTGAAAAGACTTTTGGATGAAGAGAAGAACATGTCGGAAATTATAGCTAAAAGTGATTCGTTTGAAGAGTTGGAGAAATTGGTTATAGAACTCAATGAAAGACACAGAAGGAAGGGTGAATATGAAAATATCATAGCCCAAATAACGGAGGTTGAGTCTAATATAACGGAGTATAATAATCAATTGAAGGAAATTGATGATGTTTTATTTTTTGATGAATTTGAACAGGACGTTAAGAATCAAATATATAAATTCAATTCATTTAATGCGAATTTAAGCTCAGGGAAGAAACAGGGAGAAATCCTATGCTTTGATTTAGCATATATTCTATTTTTCGATTCAAAGAATATACCTAGTTTGTATTTTTTGTTGAATGATAAAAAAGAACTAATGCATGATAATCAGTTGGTTAGTGTAGAAAAGTTTATTGGTGACAAAAACATTCAATTGGTAGCTTCAATATTGAAAGACAAGCTCCTAGCAGAGTTGAAGAGGACTATAGCCTAGCTGCTATATGTTCTAACATCGTGTCTTTGTCCCACCTTCGAGGGGATTAGTAGGATTAGCCAATAACGGGAGCATACTAGAAAGGAATAGTTGCAGCAATGGTACTTACTTTGGAGTAAAAGGTGGGGGAGAGAGAAATAGTTGTATAAACGTCAGTTAAAAACAAGGAAATTGTGAAAATGGATAGTTTCCAGTAATTTAGATGCCCTTCTTGCAACTAAAGTCACTACAAGTCGAGATCTGCTGGATTTAAGTGTCCTTTATACAACTGTTAGTGATGAGAGATTATATTCAGGTCAGATTCCCAACAGAGGGTACATTTAGATTTGACACCGCTCTCTGCTGGTGTTATATTCCTAAAGTAAGCGTTTTCCTACTTTATTTTTAAAAACGAAGGGAATGTTGATCTATGCAAGGAAAAGTGAAATGGTTCAATGCTGAAAAAGGTTATGGTTTCTTGGAAACAGATGAGGGTAACGATGTATTCGTACATTTCTCCGCAATTCAAACAGACGGTTTCAAATCATTGGATGAAGGTCAAGAAGTTGAATTTGACGTTGTTGACGGTGCGCGTGGACCTCAAGCGGCTAACGTAACCAAATTATAATTCGTACGGCATCTGCCGAACCAATATAGTTGGAATGATGGCTTTTAACTGAAATCATAAAGTTCAGGCCCTGGATAAATTCAGGGTCTTTATTGTTACAAGAAGTATGTAAAGGTGGTCAAACCCAAGGAATTGTAAGTGCTTCCAATGTTGTGTAAAGTCACGAAATCATCCTTTTACATCCCGTTAACACTTGTGATATAATGGAATTGCAAAGGAGGAGTGCCTTATGAATTTCAGTATTCGTGGTCAACAGATTGAGGTAACAGATGCTTTGAGGGAGTATGTTGATAAGAAGCTTAGTAGGCTTACGAAGTATTTCGACGAACCTTTGATGACAGATGGTAACGTTACTTTGGGTGCTAATCGTGGGTTACACAGGGTAGAGGTAACAATCCCATTGCCTGGTCTTATGCTCCGTGCAGAAGATCATAGTGATGATATGTATTCATCGATTGATGCAGTCGTGGACAAGCTGGAACGTCAGATACGCAAGCATAAGACGAAGCTTAATCGTAAGTTCCGTCAAGATGGAAGTCTGAAGGCACTATTCACTGAGTCGTCAGGTGCAGCAGCTTCGATTGTCAATGGTGAAGTGGAAGACGAATTGGAAGTTGTACGTACGAAGCGCTTTTTCCTTAAGCCAATGGATATTGAAGAAGCTATTCTACAGATGAATATGGTTGGACATAATTTCTTTGTGTTTTCTAATATTGATAATCAAGCGGTGAATGTTGTGTACAAGCGTAAAGATGGTAAATACGGTCTAATTGAACAAAGTTAGTTAGACGAAAGTCCAATCGATCCACGCAGTTCACAGTCAGGAAGATTCATTTAATTGGTATATATTATTGAAATGAGCTCCTATCCGTGCAACGGATAGGGCTCTTTGTGCGTATATATAGATAGAATTAACGAAGGTAACGTAGTTCTAGTTCATTCTAATATAGGTAGTGTTATAGTAATTTAGTGGTAAAGAAGAGACAACGTGTGTTGCGGCATCGGTTGCAAACTGTTACAATTTATGCAAACCAATCATTAAAGGAATCAATTTCATTATTAACCCTCGAAGTTAAGAAGTTGGTTCTACCATCTGTTTGAACGAAAGGGGTTAACCATGCTAGGACTTGTAAAGAAAATTTTCGGTGATGTCAACGAGCGTGATGTCAAACGTCTTATGAAGACGGTCGAACTAATCAACCAAATGGAACCAGAATATGTAGCGCTCTCGGATGAACAATTGAAAGCTAAGACGGAGGAATTCCGTACTCGCCTTGAGAAAGGTGAATCGTTAGACGAGATCTTGCCAGAAGCATTTGCAACGGTTCGAGAAGCTTCCAAGCGTACACTTCAGATGCGTCATTTCGATGTACAGTTAGTGGGCGGTATGGCACTTCATGAAGGTAGAATTGCTGAGATGAAGACGGGTGAAGGTAAGACTCTTGTAGGAACTCTCCCTGTGTATTTGAATGCACTGTCGGGTAAAGGTGTGCATGTGGTCACGGTCAACGATTATTTGGCACAACGGGATAGCGAACAGATGGGAATAATATATGAATTTCTTGGCATGACGGTCGGGGTCAACATGAATGGTATGGATCATGCAGATAAACAAGTGGCCTATGCCTGCGATATTACTTATGGTACGAATAATGAATTCGGATTCGATTACTTGCGTGATAACATGGTGTTGTATAAAGAACAAATGGTACAACGTCCATTGTCTTTCTGCGTTATAGATGAAGTCGATTCCATACTTGTGGATGAAGCACGTACGCCGTTGATCATTTCAGGACAAGCTGAGAAGTCGACGGAACTGTATTACACAGCAGATCGCTTTGTGAAGCGTCTAGAAGCCGAGGAGGACTACACTGTTGACATTAAGGTGAAGTCAGTTGCTCTTACGGAGAAGGGCGCAAACAAGGCGGAGAAGGCTTTCGGTATTGAGAACCTATACGATCATGCGAATGTAACGCTGAATCATCATATCGTACAAGCTCTGAAGGCGAATGTCATCATGCGTCTTGATGTAGACTACGTTGTAGCGGAAGAAGAAATCATGATTGTAGATGAATTCACAGGGCGTCTGATGCAAGGTCGTCGTTATAGCGATGGATTGCATCAAGCGATCGAAGCGAAGGAAGGCTTGGAAGTACAGAATGAGAGCATGACGCTTGCTACGATTACATTCCAGAACTATTTCCGGATGTACCGCAAGTTAGCGGGTATGACAGGTACGGCGAAGACAGAGGAAGAAGAATTCAAGAAGATCTATGGCTTGGAAGTTCTTCAAGTGCCAACGAATAAGCCGAATCAACGTCAAGATATGCCAGATATCGTGTATAAGAGCGAGAAGGGCAAGTTCACGGCTGTTGTGGAGGAAATTGTTGAACGACATAAGAATAATCAACCTATATTGGTTGGTACGATCTCTATCGAGAATTCTGAGCTTGTCTCTGAGATGTTGAAGCGAAAAGGTGTGAAGCATCGCGTTCTAAATGCGAAATACCATGCCGAAGAAGCAGAAATTGTCTCACAGGCAGGTCAACCAGGTATAGTGACGATTGCTACTAATATGGCAGGTCGGGGAACAGATATTATACTGGGTGACGGTGTGGCAGAAGTCGGTGGCTTGCATATTATTGGTACAGAGCGTCATGAATCACGTCGTATTGATAATCAGCTTCGTGGACGTGCAGGGCGTCAAGGTGACCCTGGATCTACACAGTTCTACTTATCTTTAGGTGATGAATTGATGAAGCGTTTCGGTGCAGATAATGTACTGAATATGATGGATCGTCTCGGATTTGAAGAAGACCAACCTATTGAGAGCAAGATGATTACACGTGCTGTTGAATCTGCTCAGAAGCGTGTGGAAGGTAACAACTTCGATGCGCGGAAGAACGTACTTCAGTATGATGACGTTATGAACCAACAGCGGGAGATTATTTATAAGCAACGCCGTGAGATTCTGGAGTCAGAGAATATCAAGGCTGTTGTTATGGAGATGATCAAGAGCGTAGTTGAACGTGTAGTTACAGCACATTGTGTTGATGACATTCCTGAGAACTGGGAGCTACAAGAAGTTGCGGATTACATGAATAGTAAGCTTTTGGATGAGGAGACTATTACTCGTGATGATCTATGGGCTAAAGAAGTAGAGGACATCATAGAATACATCTATAGTCGCGTGGAGACGAAGTATAACGAACGTGAAGAGCGTATTGGTTCTGAGCTAGTACGTGAATTCGAGAAGGTTATTGTGCTTCGTTCCGTAGATAGTAAATGGATGAATCATATTGATGCGATGGATCAGCTTCGCCAAGGGATTCATTTACGTGCATATGGTGGTACAGATCCGTTGCGTGAATATCAATTTGAAGGTTTCCAAATGTTCAATGAGATGACAGCTAATATCCAGGAAGAAGTCTCGAATTACATTATGAAGGCGCAGATTGAGGGTAACCAGGAACGTCAAGCAGTCGTTGACGAGACCAAAGTATCCACGAATGCTGAACCAGTCGAGAAGACTCCGGTGCATGTCGGTCAGCAGATCGGTCGTAACGATCCATGTCCTTGTGGTAGTGGTAAGAAATTTAAACAGTGTCATGGTCAATCATCATAATGAAGAAGTGAGACAGGAATAAGACTCCCTTAGTTCTAGGAGGTTCTGAAGTTACGTTCATTCTCGGCGAGGGACTGGGATACGTGTACTGATGTACCTTCTGAATTGAGGGATTTTCTGATAGTGAAAAGAGACAATATTTTGTAGAGGTGACGTGAAAATTATGATCGATCCAAGTATAAGACATGATCTACGTGAAATGGGTAGTAAACTAACCAATCTTAGGGGGTCTCTTTGACTTAGATCTTAAGCAAGAGATGATCTCTAACTTCGAAGAGAAGATGGCTGCTCCTGATTTCTGGGATGACAGTGAGAAGGCACAAGGCTTGATTGCTGAGCTTAATGCTGTGAAGTCTTCCATTGATGAATATGCGAAGCTCCAAAGCGAGTACGATGATATTGAAATGATGGCCGAGCTAGTAGATGAAGAGGAAGAAGAATCTTTATTCACAGAGATTGCAGAATCTACACATCTTCTCAAAAAGAAACTGGGTGAATTCGAGCTCGGTCTGCTACTAAGCGAACCTTATGATAAGATGAACGCTATTCTAGAACTTCATCCTGGTGCCGGTGGTACAGAGTCGCAAGATTGGGGAGAGATGCTTCTCAGAATGTACACTCGTTGGGCAGATAAGCGCGGATTCAAAGTTGAGACGATGGACTATCTGGCGGGTGATGAAGCGGGTATCAAGAGTGTGACTCTGCTAATCAAGGGCTTTAATGCTTACGGTTATCTTAAAGCGGAGAAGGGTGTGCATCGGCTAGTACGAATTTCGCCTTTTGACTCCTCAGGAAGACGTCATACGTCATTCGTATCCTGCGATGTTGTACCTGAGATTACAGAGGATGCAGAAGTGGAGATTCGTACAGAGGATCTGAAGATTGATACTTTCCGAGCTACGGGAGCTGGTGGACAGCATATCAATACAACAGATTCGGCCGTACGTATTACGCATATCCCAACGGGTATTATCGTAGCGAGCCAGGCTGAACGTTCTCAGATTAAGAACCGGAACTGGGCGATGACAGCCCTTCGGTCCAAATTAGTGGAGCGTAAGCTCGAAGAACAACGTCAAGAGTTGGCAGATATTCGCGGAGAGCATTCGGATATTGCTTGGGGCAGTCAGATTCGCTCCTATGTATTCCATCCCTACAGCATGGTGAAGGATCACCGCACATCTGTCGAGACAGGTAATATAGGTGCTGTAATGGACGGAGATATCAATATATTTATTGATGGATATCTCCGTAGCCAACTTAAAGTGGCTGAAAGTGAATAAAGAATATGAAATTCCTACACGCTAACATGTGTAGGGATTTTTTTGGGAATAGGTAATCGCACACTTATTAATCCACCAATAGCCGATGGTGGCTGGCGAAGTAGACAGATGAGGAGCGAGTAGTTGTATTAAGCACAGTTAATTCGCGGGAAAAGCAGGAGAAAAGAGAAATAGTTGCACAGGGTACAGTTAAAATGGGGATAATGGCGAAAAGTAGGGTTTTCCAGTAATTTAGATGTACTCTATGCAACTACAGTTAGTGTTTGGGGAATTTGGCCGAATATAAGTGTGCTTTATACAACTAATGGTGACTGTCGCATGTGTCTTCTGAGACTATTATGGTTGGAGCATGTAACTTTCTGCGAATATGGTGGCTGGCGAGTGTAGCCTTTTCACCAAGGACGCGGTTAGAGGTATTCTTAGTAAAAAATGAGAGGAGAACAACATATAAATGGCACAAACATCACGAACTCGCAGATCAGGAGGGTTCATTCCCATGAATGGCCCTGCAAGGCATGCTTTTGACACGATCTGTATTATTGTTGGATCTTTTATAATTGCAGTAGGATTTAATTTGTTCTTTCTACCTAATGGCATTGCATCGGGTGGTGTATCAGGACTCTCCGTGCTGGGTGAGGCATGGCTTGGATTAGAACCCGCTTTTACACAATGGGCTTTTAACATTCCTTTGTTCGTCTTGGGTTTCTTATTGCTAGGTAAAGATTATGGTATTCGCTCTTTGCTTGGAAGTATTATTCTACCCTTATTCGTGCTGATGACGAAAGAGTGGCCTATTCCAACGGCTAATCCGTTGCTGGCTTCTATTTATGGGGGATTATGTGTTGGACTCGGGATAGGTCTCGTATTTCGTGGACGTGGATCTACGGGAGGACTGACGATACTGGCACAGGTGATTCAGAAAATAAGTGGTCTCAGCTTCTCTTTATGCGTGGTGTTATTAGATGGGACGGTCATTATTCTAGCCGCGTTTGTCATGTCGATGGAGCAGGCGTTGTATGCGTTGCTTGCGTTGTATGTTACAGGTAAGGTGATTGATACCGTTGAGCTAGGATTTAATTATACGAAGGTCGCTTACATCATATCGGATCATACTGAATCGATAACGACTGCTATTCTTCAGGATCTAGATCGGGGATTAACGAAGCTGAATGCGCAAGGTGGCTTTACAGGGGATGATCGGACAGTACTAATGGTCGTTGTAGGACAGAATGAAGTGACGCGGTTGAAGACGTTGGTTCAGAAAGTGGATCGGGATGCTTTTGTCATTATTAGCAATGCGCATGAAGTTCTGGGAGAAGGATTTAAGCGGCAGGTGTAGAATGTAGAAGTATAGGACAACACCAACCGTCGTATGGTATAAAACGGTATAAAACCTGCGAGATTGCACATCTTTATTCTTCCAGTTCTGGAGGTTTACTCTAGATGCCTGCGATGAACATCTTTTATCCTACTATATAAAGGGAGAGACTCTCCTATTTACGATTAAATACCTGCATGATCGCAGGTATTTTTGTTGTATCATTCGTTTAGAAGGAAAAGCCTGCACTCTCGCAGGAATATGACATTTATCTGAACAAGTAGGTGGGAAGAGTTTCACTATCTAATTTTGCGTTCCTTAACTCCAAATAGGAGGGATTGGGTCGGATGAAGTGGGGAAGTACGAAATAGCGTAGGTGACGAGATTGTCCTAAGGAAGTAAAAGCATAGGTTTCATATGATACTCGATTTCTTGTATAACTAGTCAGATAACTGTTGTATTTATATTAACTCGGATGTATAATAATACATACTTAATTAGTGCGGCATCGTTCAGGGTCGAAGAGAGAGGGGATACGATAATCATGGCAGTGGAATCTAAGATTAGAGTAGCTATTATTGGTTCAACAGGTTATGGCGGAGTAGAATTAATACGCTTATTGCAGGGGCATCCAAGGGTGGAGATAACCTCTGTTATTTCGTCTTCAAGTGCGGGAGTTCCTATATCGAAAGGTTTTCCACATTTAACAGATATTATTATGGAAGACTTAGACGATCTAGATATACATAATATGGCGAGTAAAGCTGACGTTGTGTTCGCAGCAACACCTTCTGGGGTAAGTACACCATTAGTTCCGAAGCTTCTTCGAGCGGGTCTAAAGGTGATTGATTTATCTGGTGACTTCCGAATCAAGGATGGGGCGACGTACGAGCAGTGGTATAAGCATCCAGCGGCTGATCCTGTTTATATTGAGCAGGCGGTATACGGGCTTTGCGAAGTGTATGGTGATCGTGTTGCAGGCGTGGACTTTGTATCTAATCCAGGTTGTTTCCCGACAGCAACGCTACTTGGGCTTATTCCAGCAATAGAAGCGGGATGGATTGATGCTTCGAGTATTATTATTGATGCGAAGTCAGGCGTATCAGGAGCAGGTCGTGGAACGAACCTAACGACGCACTATGCAGAGATTAATGAGAATTTGAGAGCTTATAAAATAAATAAACATCAGCATATTCCGGAAATTGAGCAGGTGCTTAGCGATGTATCGGGCGAGAAGGTTACAGTGTCGTTTACAACGCATTTGGTACCGATGACGCGCGGAATTATGAGTACGATGTATGCACAGGTGAATGGAGAACATACGCAAGCTGATTTTGTTGCGTTGTATCGAGACTATTACAAAGGTCGGCCTTTTGTAAGAGTAAGAGAAGATGGCGTATGGCCAGCGACGAAGGAAGTATCAGGCTCTAATTACTGCGATATGGGATTGTTGGTAGATGATCGAACAGGAAGAATCACGATTATTTCTGTCGTTGACAATATTGTAAAAGGCGCTTCGGGCCAAGCGATTCAGAATTTAAACCTGATGATGGGATGGGAGGAAAATCTCGGTTTAGGTTACACACCAGTGTATCCGTAAGGCGAGGAAACTAATTATGGGACATGACGCAAAGTTGAGTGGGGAAGCTATGGGGCAAGAAGTGGAGTCGAGTGGAACAACTGTAGGACAAAGCGTGGGATCAAGTGAACAACCTGCCGGACATGACACCAAGTCGAGTGAGCAATTTACAGGACAGGGCGTGGAGTTGAGTGAACAACCTGTCGGATATGGAAAATACACGGTGGTTAAGGGTGGTTCGATTATAACACCGAAGGGGTTTCGCGCAGGCGGAGTACACTGCGGATTGAAAAAGACAGAGCGCCATGATATCGGCGCGATTGTATGTGATGTGGTGGCCACAGCAGCGGCTGTGTACACTACTAGCGTGTTCCAAGCGGCACCACTGAAGGTGACGCGAGAGAGTCTTGTCGACGGCAAGCTACGAGCCGTCGTGGTCAATAGCGGCAACGCCAACGCTTGCACGGGGCAGCAAGGCGAAGCCGATGCCTACGCTATGCGGGCGGAGATGGCCCGCCAGCTCGGCGTGGCGGAGCTGGATGTGGCTGTCGCGTCGACAGGCGTGATCGGCGAGTTGCTGAAGATGGACTGCGTGCACGCAGGCATCGAGGCGTTGCCGCTGCGTCTTAGCCAAGACGAAGTCGGCGCGGAGGACTTCTCACAAGCCATCCTCACCACGGATCTGGTGAAGAAGGAGGCTTGTGTATCTGTTGTAGTTGACGGCAAGGAAATTACCATTGCCGGAGCAGCGAAGGGGTCAGGGATGATTCATCCGAATATGGCCACGATGCTAGCTTTTATGACAACAGATGCCAATATCGATCAAGTTGCACTGCAACAACTGATGCGTCAAGCTACGGATCTCACGTTCAACATGATTACCGTAGATGGTGATACGAGTACGAATGATATGCTCATTACGATGGCGAGTGGACTTGCAGGCAATCAAAGTCTGAACTCGACGCACCCAGATTGGGCTGCTTTCGCTGATGCCTTTACGTATGTATGTCAGAAGCTAGCTATGGCAATTGCTCGCGATGGCGAAGGTGCTACTAGATTGGTTGAAGTTGTGGTACACGGAGCCGTTAGTGATAACTCAGCAAGAGTCATTGCGAAGACTGTTGTCGGTTCAAGTCTCGTGAAGTCCGCGGTGTTCGGAGCGGATGCGAACTGGGGACGAATTATCGCTGCTGTAGGGCGAGCAGGCGAACCTGTCAATCCAGAGCAAGTAGATATTCAATTGGGGCCGATCTCGGTGCTCGAAGGATCACGTCCAGTTGTGTTCGACGAAGAAGAAGCATTAGTCTATCTCAAAGGTGACACAGTACGTATATTCGTAGACATCCATGGCGGCCAAGGGCAAGCGACGGCATGGGGATGCGATTTAACATATGATTATGTACGAATTAATGCAGCATATCGGACTTGATTAGGAGTTAGAAGTAGGAAGACACCGGCTGGCACCTAGGCGCCGATACTAGGGTTAACGATGACGATGATAGAAAACAAGCGCGGTTTAGTTGCATAAACAACACTTAATTAAGAAGAAAAGTAGCAGATGCGAGAAATAGTTGTAAAAAGGACACTTAAACTAGGCGAAACGTCGAAAATAGGGAACTTCCAGTAATTTAGATGTAGTATTTGCAATTAAAAATGGGATTAGTGGAGTTGGACCGAATTTAAATGTACTATCTGCAACTATTGTAGACGCCGACGAAGCTAGTACCTAGGCGCCGATGCTAGCGTTAACGATGACGATGATAGAAAACAAGCGCACAGCGGAACGAGCGCGGTTTAGTTGCATAAACAACACTTAATTAAGAAGAAAAGTAGCAGATGCGAGAAATAGTTGTAAAAAGGACACTTAAACTAGGCAAAACGCCGAAAATAGGGAACTTTCAGTAATTTAGATGTAGTATTTGCAATTAAAAATGGGATTAGTGGAGTTGGACCGAATTTAAATGTACTATCTGCAACTATTGTAGACGCCAACGAAGTTGGCGCTGGTACTGGCGCTGACGTTAATGTTGACGTTCAATGAGAGGGGAGGGTTATTTATGGGTACGAGTATTGTAGGTCAAGAGAAGGAGCAACTTCCAATCACTAGCTTGGAGCAGCCGAGTTTCGTGATGAAGTGTGGTGGGAGTACGCTTGCAGCGTTACCCGATTCCTTCTTCCATGACTTGAGAGAGTTGCAGGAGAGTGGGGTGCGGCCAGTCATCGTTCATGGTGGGGGTCCGGCAATCTCGGATAATCTTGCGAAGCTCGGAATTGAGAGTGAGTTCGTTAACGGGTTACGGAAGACGACGGAGGATGTCCTTGATGTGGTCGAGATGGTGCTGTCTGGTAGCATTAATAAGCAAATCGTACGGAGAATTCAGAATGTCGGAGGACGTGCATGGGGCCTTTCGGGTGTGGACGGTATGCTTATTCAAGCGAAGCCTGTAGCCAATAGCGCAGAGGTAGGCTGGGTCGGAGAGGTTACAGACGTTGAAGCTGCTCTTATTCAAGGGGTGCAGGCCATGGGTTATATCCCAGTCATCGCCCCAATCGGTATAGATAAATCCGGCCAGCGATATAACATCAATGCGGATACAGTGGCGGGTGCTGTCGCTTCCCATCTAGGTGTGGAGCGGATGATCGTCGTGACCGACGTGCCAGGGATTATGCAGACGGTGAATGGCGAGAAGGTCGTGTTGCCAACGGTTACTATGCAGCAGATTAATGACATGATTGAGACCGGAGAAATCTACGGTGGTATGATTCCGAAAGTGCGTGCAGCGATGAGCTGTATCCACGGGAATGTTCAAGAAGTTGTCATTGTAGATGGTAGTGAACCGAAGGTGTTAAGCCGTGTTATGCAAGGTGAGACGATCGGAACTCGAATAGCTCGAGGGTAACATAACCAATAAAGTGAATGTAGCCAATATAATAAATGTAGCCAATACATTAACGGTGATAAATATTATCAATGCGATGGATATAGCCAATGAATAGAATGGAGTGAATTATACATGGCGAACTCAGTGAGCTCGAATGGTCAACAGAATCAACCACCAAGTGCTTTATTCCCAACATATGCTCGTTACCCGATTAGCTTGGTTAAAGGTCAAGGAAGCTGGTTATGGGACGATCAAGGGAATAAATATTTGGATTTCATGTGTGGGTTGGCGGTAACGAATCTAGGTCATGCCCCGGAAAAGGTAAAAGAGAAGCTTAAAGATCAGCTCGATGAGTTATGGCATGTATCCAATCTCTTCCAAATTCCGAACCAAGAGAAGGCAGCTACTTTGTTAACATCTGTCTCATGTGCGGATGCGGTATTCTTTTGTAACAGTGGAGCAGAAGCGAATGAAGCAGCAATCAAAATAGCTCGTCGTTATCATCAAAAGGTTAAAGGGACCGGGCGCTATGAAGTCATTACATTCAATCAATCCTTTCATGGGCGTACATTAGCTACGCTGACTGCAACAGGTCAGGATAAGGTGAAGGAAGGGTTCCTACCACTTCCAGCTGGATTTAAGACGGTACCATTACATGATCTAGATGCACTGAAGGCAGCGATTTCGGATCAGACGGCAGCGATTATGATGGAGATGGTACTTGCTGAAGGCGGCGTGTTAGTAGCACAACAGGAATTTGTGCAGGCCGTTGCAGAATTGTGTAAGCAAGAGGGATTGCTGTTAATTATCGATGAGATTCAGACGGGGATGGGGCGTACAGGCAAATGGTTCGCTCATGAACATTATGGTATTGAACCGGATATTTTCACCGTGGCTAAGGGACTTGCAAGTGGATTCCCATCGGGTGCTATGCTAGGTAAAGAATATTTACGTGAAGCATTTACGGCAGGCAGTCATGGTTCGACCTTTGGTGGAACACCGCTTGCCACAGCGGCGATCATTGCTACAATCGAGACGATGAGGGAAGACGATGTTCCCAAGTTAGCTGCGAAGGCGAGTGAATACTTATTCGCGAAGTTGAATGAGGAGCTTAAGGGGAACCCTTTTGTCAAAGAAATCCGTGGATTAGGACTGCTAGTTGGTATTGAATGTGTGGAGCCAGTAGGTAGTCTTGTGCTGGAAGGACAACAACGTGGACTGTTATTTGTCAATGCTGGACCGAACGTCATTCGTCTGTTGCCTAACCTGTATGTAACAGAGCAGGAGATTGATCAGGCGGTAGCGATTGTGGCAGATTTAATCCACGAACATACGAAGGTAAAGACGGTCTAGACGGGAACGGAATAGTTATTGGACTGTAGCAAAATAGGGTTGATGGTTTGAAAAGTTGAAATTTAGCGGTTATATGCTACCTTGTAGAAAATTAGTTGCATAACATGCATCTAATTAGAGCGAAAGTTAGAGTTGGAGAGAAATAGTTGCAAAATATACAGTTAAAAGTGGGGATTACAGGTAAAACGGGTGTTTTCGAGTAATTAGATGTACTTCCTGCAACTAAAACTCGCTGGAGGGCAATTTAGCCGAATTTAAGTGCACTTTCTGCAACTAAAATCCGCGATGGACCGATTACGCGATGGACCGATTAGTTGGGTTTAACTGTACTTTCTACAACTCATCAGAATAATGAATGGAGGTTTCGACGAATGACGCAGAGTGAACAGCAACAAGCAATGAACTTAAAAGGTCGTGATTTCATTGAGTTAGATGATTTCACAACAGAAGAGATTCAATATTTAATCGATTTAGCGATTGAGATTAAAACTAAGCACAAGAACGGTGAGGTATATCAGCCACTTAAGGGCAAGACGATCGGACTTATTTTTGAGAAATCCTCGACGCGTACGCGGGTGTCTTTTGAAGTAGGAGCTTTTCAATTGGGGGCGCATGCGCTCTTCTTGAGCAAGAATGATATCCAGCTTGGACGTGGGGAGATCATTAGCGATACAGCACAGGTATTATCTCGTTATTTAGACGGGATGATGATCCGTACTTTCGGTCATGAGAATGTGATTGATTTAGCACGTTATGCGACTGTACCGGTCATTAATGGACTTAGCGATCTGGCGCATCCTTGTCAGGTTCTAGCGGACTATCAGACCGTCTATGAGCACAAAGGGAAGCTACAAGGATTGAAGCTCGCTTATATCGGAGATGGCAACAATATGGCACATTCTCTGATGATTGGTGGCGCCAAGCTTGGAGTTCATGTATCGGTAGCGACGCCTGAAGGATACGAGCCGGATGAGTCTGTTGTGAAGGAATGTCTTGAGATTGCTCGTGAGACGGGTGCGAAGATCATCGTTACTCGCAGTCCGCAAGAAGCTGTGAAGGATGCAGATGTGATCTACACAGATGTATGGGCAAGCATGGGTTTTGAAGAGGAACAGAAGGTGCGGGAAGCTGCTTTTAAAGACTATCAAGTAGATGAAAAGTTAGTTCAAGGCGCGAAGAGTGACTATCTATTCATGCACTGTCTACCTGCACATCGTGGTGAAGAAGTGAGCGAAGGTGTAATTGACGGAAGTAATTCTGTTATATTTGACCAAGCGGAGAATCGTCTCCACGCACAGAAGGCCTTGATGGCTGCGTTGATGGGATAAATTATTCATAGTATGATTAAGTTCATAGAATGAAGTATAGGTTGGAAGTTCATATAAGGAATTATGGGAAGGGAAGTTATCGAACATGGCTAAAGAAAAGATAGTACTCGCCTACTCCGGAGGATTGGATACTTCGATCATTCTGAAGTGGCTTAAGGAAACATATGATGCAGAGATTATTGCGTTCACAGCAGACGTTGGGCAAAAAGAAGAGTTAGACGGTTTGGAGGAAAAAGCGCTCGCAACGGGTGCATCCAAAGTGTATATTGATGACTTACGCGATGAATTCGCGAATGACTTCATCTATCCGATGTTCCAATCGGGTGCTTTGTATGAAGGTCAATATTTATTAGGAACGAGTATTGCTCGTCCTTTGATCGCTAAGCGTATGGTAGATATTGCACGTGCTGAAGGGGCAACGATGATTGCTCACGGCGCTACGGGTAAAGGGAATGATCAAGTTCGGTTCGAATTAGGTGTTGCGGCGCTTGCGCCAGACATCAAGGTTATTGCGCCATGGCGTCTAGAAGAGTTCCGTAATGATTTTCCAGGACGTGCTGAGATGATATCGTATGCAGAGAAGCATGATATTCCAGTTACGGCATCCGCAGCGAAGTCTTACTCGATGGATCGTAACTTGTTACATATTAGCTATGAGAGTGGTGTGCTCGAAGATCCTTGGTTCGACCCAAGTTCTCCTGAGAACAAGGACATGTTCCTACTTAGCGTATCCCCAGAGGATGCACCGGATGAGGCAGAATACTTGGAGCTTGAATTCGCACAAGGCGATTGTGTAGCTCTTAATGGTAAGAAGCTTAGCCCACTGCAGGTTATGGAACAACTGAATGAGCTCGGTGGTAAACACGGAATCGGTCGCGTGGATATGGTGGAGAACCGTTTCGTCGGCATGAAGAGTCGTGGTGTATATGAAACTCCGGGTGGAACCATTCTATTCACAGCTCATCGCAAAATGGAGTCGATTACGATGGATCGTGAAGTAATGAACCTACGTGATAGTCTGATCACTCGTTACAGTACACTTGTCTACAATGGCTTCTGGTTCGCACCAGAACGTCTAGCTCTGCAAGCGCTCGTGAAGGAGAGTCAGAACAATGTCACTGGTACAGTACGCGTTAAATTGTACAAAGGGAATATTATCGGAGCGGGTGTGAAGAGTCCGGTTAGCTTGTACAATCCGGATATTGCTACAATGGAAGCAGATCCATCACAAGCTTATGATCAAGGTGATGCTACTGGATTCATCAATCTCAATGCTTTGCGCCTTAAAGTAGCCGCAGGCGTTGAACAAAGTAAATAATTCATTATCGTGCGAGTTCTAGGGGGAACCCTTTGGACAATGACTAATACATGAAATTGCACAACAAGCAGCCGTTCCTTGTTTGTTCAAAAAGAAGGAGCGGCTCTTATGTTGTCATAAGAAGGGAGAACAAATCATGAGCAAACTATGGGGAGGTCGCTTTACGAAGCAGACCAACCATTTGGTAGAGGAATATACAGCTTCCATCAACTTCGACAAGGCGCTTGCAGAAGAAGATATTCAAGGCAGTTTGGCACACGTAACGATGCTTGGTAAATGTGGTATTGTGCCAGAGGAGGATGCAGAAACGATTCGCCAAGGACTGAAGAAGGTACTAGCGAAGATACGCTCTGGTGAAGTTGTGTTCTCAGTTTCAGATGAGGATATTCATATGAATATCGAGAAGAATCTTATAGAGGAGATCGGACCCGTAGGTGGAAAGCTACATACAGGACGGAGTCGTAATGATCAGGTTGCGACGGACATGCACTTGTATTTACGTAAGCGGGTTGTAGCTTTGACGGCTATGCTGCAAGAAGTACAAGCAGCGTTGATCACTCAGGCCAAAGATAATCTAGATACGATCGTTCCAGGATACACGCATCTACAACGGGCACAACCGATTCTATTTGCCCATCATTTGATGGCGTACGTATCGATGTTCGGACGCGATGCTGAGCGTTTGATGGACAGTTATAAGCGGATTAATATTTTGCCACTTGGTGCAGGAGCACTTGCTGGTACGACATTCCCGATTGATCGCCATTTCGTAGCTGAGCAACTTGGATTCGATGGCGTATATGAGAACAGTCTAGATGCGGTAAGTGACCGTGATTTCATCGTTGAATTTCTAGCGAACGCATCGCTCATCATGACACATCTATCCCGACTTAGTGAGGAACTCGTGTTGTGGAGCAGTACGGAATTTAGCTTCGTTGAGCTCGATGATGCGTTCTGTACGGGTAGCAGTATCATGCCACAGAAGAAGAATCCAGACGTTCCCGAATTAGTACGTGGTAAGACAGGACGTGTCTATGGGAATTTGATGGGACTTCTTACGGTATTGAAGTCGCTCCCTCTAGCGTATAACAAGGACATGCAGGAAGATAAGGAAGGCATGTTCGATACAGTGGCAACACTGGAAGGTGCTCTTCAATTATTCGCTCCGATGATCGCAACGATGACAGTGAACAAAGGTCGGATGCGTGAAGCGGTGAATAAAGACTTCTCCAATGCCACAGACATTGCCGATTTCCTCGTGGGCAAAGGATTACCTTTCCGTCAAGCACATGAAGTGATCGGTAAGACTGTACTTTACTGTATTCAGAACAATAAATATTTGCTAGACCTGACGCTAGCGGAGTTCCAAGAGTTCTCAACATTATTTGATGAGAGAATTTATGATGTGTTACAACCGGAAGCGGTTGTAAATGCACGTAATGTATACGGCGGAACAGCTACGGTCCAAGTTGCAGCAGCGATTGAACGTAGTGAGGTGAAGCTGCAATCCGCGAAGCAGTGGGTTGAGCAGCACGATGAAGAGTCACTTAGCAAGTAGCCGTAATAATCCGCGAAGCAGTGGGTTGAGCAGCACGATGAAGAGTCACTAAGCAAGTAGCCGTAATAATCCGCGAAGCAGTGGGTTGAGCAGCACGATGAAGAGTCACTAAGCAAGTAGCCGTAATAATCCGCGAAGCAGTGGGTTGAGCAACACGACGAAGAGCCACTAAGCAAGTAGCCGTAATAATCTGCGAAGCAGTATGAGCTGAGCAATACGATGAAGAGTCACCAAGCAGGTAGCGTAACCTGGCTTGCCCGCTTGTGTGGACACGTGCGACAACAACTATAACTACCTTAAGCTACTACAAGATGGTCCCTGAACTTATCAGGGGCCATCTTTTTTTGTTGTGAACCGCCCTACCGCCCACTCTACTTGCGCGCGAGTGGGAACTAGGTTAGCGCCGGCGTTGATAAGGGAGGTAGGAGTGGAAAAGTGGCGGAGATGAAGAGTTAGAGAGTTGAAGAGATGAGGAGTCGGGAAGCAGAAGCTGAATAGTTGAATAGTTGAATAGGTGAAGAAATGGAGGAGTTTAGGGAGTTTGTAAGGTCGACTCATCGAGTAGTTGCAAAACATGTATCTATTTAGGAGGAAAGGTGGTGGGAGGAGGAAATAGATGCAAAAATGGTAGTTAGAACTGGCGATATGGAGGAAAACCGGGTTTTTGAGTAAATTAGATGTCGTTTGTGCAACTAGAGTTAGCGGCAATGGAATAAGGTCGAATTTAGATGTACTTTATGCAGCTGTTGGCGGGGACCGAAGGACAGAATAAGCAAAAACGTCTAAATAGTTGTAGCTCCCCCGTGCTAACGATATGTAGTGAGTCATAGCGGTTTCTGCTTGACATGATGGGGAGTGCATCATTCTAAGGGAAGTGACAGACCTTATTTGGCTCAAAATGTGACTTTTGAAATTCTAACGGAACGGAGCGACCTTATTTGGTCATATTCTGCGGATTTAGGCTGGTTATTTGCATATAGAGGCCTGTGCTTCCGTTAGAATTTCATACGAGTGTTTTTTTGTGGAATAAGGTCTGTGGGTTCTGTTAGAAAATACGCCACTAATATGTTTGGATTTTATCAGCGGCGTTGCGAAATAATAGCGGGGAGAGTGGCTTCTTGACATTAAGAGATTCTGATCATTAAAAAATATTTACAACGTAACAATGTTATGTTACATTGTTATTAAAGGAGGAGATCAAGATGGAAAACGACTTAATATCGAAGAAAGAATTGCTAGAGATCACCGGTATCTCTTATGGGCAACTGTATCGCTGGAAACGAAAAAGCCTAATCCCAGAGGATTGGTTTATACGCAAGTCCTCGTATACGGGGCAGGAAACCTTTTTTCCTAGGAGCAAGATCATTTCGCGTATTGATAAAATTATGAATATGAAAGATGAACTATCCTTAGATGAGCTTGCGGATGTCTTCTCGCCGAATGCGGGGGAGACTTCATTATCATCGATTGAATTAATTGAACGTAACATTGTGTCGACGCTAACATTGGACCTATACGTTGAACTTCAAGGACAACAGGAGCATTTCACATTTGATCAAATACTATGTCTATACATACTAGAGAAGTTGCTTCAGAGCGGAGAACTGTCGCGAGATGAGGGAGTGTTACTCGTCCGTACGATGGAAGAACATTATGGTAAGTTGGCTGGCAAGAGCAGTGAATTGATCCTAATCCGCAAGATGGGCGTATCTGTATTGTTTCTTACGGAATCAGCGGATCGGTTATATTTTGACAAGGGTGTGAAGTGGGTTATTCGTCTACCTCTTGCGTCCAGTATTGTAGAATTGAAGTTAAAATTGAGTGAGAGTGGGGGCGAGGGATAAGGATGGAACAGCAACTTAGGCATGATCTGAATATATCTGGGATCGGTCGAACGGGTGGTGGTTGTTATAAGAATGTTCGGATCGATGGCGCGGGCAAAGTTGGTGGGGACATAGAGTGTGTAAAGTTCATATGTAACGGTACCGTGGGGATCGAGGGCACACTTCATGCGGAATCGCTGAATATTAATGGGACAGCAAAGGTGGAGGGAGCCACTACGCTGGATGAGATGGTCATTGGCGGAATGGCTACATTTAAGGATGAAGTACATTGTGGCAGAGTTTCCATTTATGGTAGAACATCTATAGAAAAGAGTTTAAAAAGCGATAAAGTGGAAGTTGGAGGGACGTTGAAGGCAAAAGGGGATGTGCAGTGTGAGATTTTCTCGGTGAAAGGACAATTTACGATTGATGGATTGCTGAACGCAGATCAAGTGGATATTAAGCTGAATCTACCTTGCTCAGCACATGAGATTGGAGGAGAACGTATTGTCGTGAGGAAATGGAAGAATCTTCGGTTCTGGGAACAATTACAGTTTGGTCTCACAGCTCGGCTGAAGGCAGTCATGATTGAGGGTGACCATGTTGATCTTGAGCATACGGAGGCAGATACCGTTCGCGGGAACGACGTGAGTATCGGTCCAGGATGCATTATTCGATTAGTGGAGTATAAGAATACCATTCATCAGGATCCTGATGCGAAGATTGGATCTTGTGTGCGAATATAACGACTGACTTGGAATATGAACGAATATTACGATGAACGTAGAAACGGAGGGATTTATATGAAGATAGGCGGGGATAGATCGGATTCAGTTGCAGGTGCAACGCGATTGAATGATCTGAGAATTACAGGCAATGGTAGTTCGGGCGGAGGTCAGTACGATAAGGTTAAAATAATGGGAGATAGTATGATTTATGGGGACGTCGAATGTACTCTTTTCAAATGTATGGGAACAGTGTCTGTAGAGGGAGCTCTCAAATCAGGAAGCGTTAACTGCCAAGGAAATATGAAGGTCCACCAAGAGCTACATAGTGATGCCATTACAATTCAAGGAGATCTCGAGGTGCTAGGGGATTTATCTGCTGGAACGATGAAGGTCAATGGGGAATTTAGAGTGGAAGGCAATGTGAATGTGGAGAAGATGAGCGGGCAAGGTGCCGTGGTTATTACAGGAGATTATCAGGGAGAGGAATTGAAGATTCAAGGTTCTATGGACATTGGAGACATGCTAAACGCGGAAGTCATTGAAATAAAATTGTATGGTCCGAGCCGTGCGCGTGAAGTTGTCGGAGGTAAGATTACGATTAACAAAGCCATGGTGATTCCGCTCATTGGCAAATACTCCCCTGGTGCCTATGGTGCCATGCAAGCAGATAGCATTGAAGGGGACGAAATTCACTTAGAGAATACAAAAGCCTCTGTCGTTCGTGGACGTAATGTCTACATTGGAGCTGGGTGTGAGATTGGACTCGTTGAATATAGGGACGAATATAAGCAAGATAATGGAGCGGTAGTGGGTCAGTATAATAGAATATAGGGAATCTTTTTCGTAAAAGAAAGCGAAGTAACCTAGTGGTATTTTTAAATTGCATATTGCAAATTGCATATGGTGCCATACAAGAGAAGCGGCGTCCCGATAGGGGCACCGCTTCTCTTTCTTTTTGGAGCTTTGTGGGGGAGGGAGTTGGGAGTTGGGAGTTGGGGAATCGGAGAGTGGGGGAGGAGTGGAAAGGTTGAAGAAATGGGAGTTTGTATGGTCGCTCATCAAATAGATGCATAAGATGCATCTATTTTGGGCGAAAGGGCGAGAGGGGAGGAAATAGATGTAAAAGTGCACTTAAAAATGGTGATATGGTGGAAATTCGGGTTTTTGAGTAAATTAGATGTTGTTTGTGCAACTAAAGTTAGCGGCAGTGGAATAAGGCTGGATTTAGATGTACTTTAGGCACTTATTCGGGGTAATTAGGTTGGCGTGGGCATTGGTAGGGGAGGGAGAAACGGAAAAGTTGAAGAATTAGGGAGTCTATATGGTCTTTTCATTGAGTAGTTACATAACGTGTATTTATTTGGGCGGAAGGGGGGACCCCCTCCGCCCGCGCCCATCATCTCCCGCCTTATATGGCCGAGTAAGGCCTCATCACCTCTTCAAAAATTCGGACCACTCACGCCATCCTCGATGATTTGCTTCTCTTTCGGAGCGATTGGTGGAGCGATGTCCAATTGTTCCTCAGGGTTGATGCTAATGATGCGCTTCTGGGGATGGTATGTATCGCGTGAGATGCGTTTTCTTTGTTGGACGACACCATCTACTTTTTTAATCTGATAAGTATCAACGACATAGCCTATTGTTCCATTCTGGAGAACTTCCTGAGTTCCCACGGGCAAGGTAGAATTCTTGACGTATTTATTAGAGGACGTGAGTGTCTCGACGACAATCGATTCAATATCATATCGAACATTAGTAGGAAAGGTACCGAAGAATTTAACTGTAAGTGTACGGTCCCTCACTGTCGTCTGAATTAACAAATGTTTGCCTGTATTGTTCTTGAATCGGAAATTAATCGACCCTGTAGCGAAGGTGGCATCTTGACCTTTAGGTAAATAGCTAACCGGCAGGGAGTGGCTTCTTCGTTCCACAATATCCAAGCCCGTTCGAATTGCCGCACTATAGAGAGTACTAGATACTTGGCAGATACCTCCGCCAATCCCAGGAACCAATTTTCCGTTGAGAATAACAGGTGCTTCACGGAACCCGTATTGTTTCTCTGCAAGGGCGATCACTTTTCCGTAATCAAATATCTCTCCTGGTTTCAAAATGGTGCCATTCGTTGCTTGTGCCGCAGAATTAACATTGAATACTCTGCCCGGAGTACTTGTCTTCAACGGAGTGGAGAATTGTATGAATTTACGCTCTATCCCTTCATTTTTCAAATCTTCAATACTAATCTTGGGACGTTCTAACGTGAAGGGAAGTTCGCAAGCAAGTGGATCTTCAGCTTCATGCTCCAATCTATCGAAATCGTGTGGAATTAAAGAAGTCATACGGGTAGTTAGGGTATTCCAATCCAATCGATATGCGGAAGTTTCAGGTGTGTACACTACTCTGTCATCCGTGGTAATGCGCCGGGTAGCGTTAACGGGGACGCCGAACTGATTCTTTTCCCATGCCTCGTTATAGATTGATTTCATAGGAGCGGGATTCCAGTGTGATGTGATAACGAAGCTACTCTCGAAATGCCAACGGTAAGAGATACGCTCAAACATGTTTCCCTCTCGTAATTTCAATACAGCTCTGCGAAAAACATCTGCATCGTAATGCACACCAGCATCAGCTAGAGTCCATTTGGAGTGTGTCTCGGATGTGGATGGATTCTTAATAGTGATATGGAGTGGTAGTTGCTCCAGACGATGGATTCTATCCTCGAGCTCCTGTAGTGCAATCTCAGTAGTTAACCCTCCTACGGCCCATCCTGATAATGTTGTTCCTTTAGGTAGACTATCTTGTTGTGAATATAGATATAAGCAACCGAATAGAGTGGACCCGACGATGAATATAATGGTAACTGCAAATAGATTGATATGGAACCTGTTCATAATGTATCTACCTTCTCTCTTCTTAGCCGTTATTCACGCACTTATATATTGTATGTCAGAAGATTAGGATAATTGCGGGTACTCAAAGGGTAACAATTTTGTTACAATATATAAATAGTGATGTTTCTTGAAGGTTATTAGAGGAAATGGCTGGATCGTGTCGAAATTGTATTTGGCTGATAATGGGAACTGGGAAGTGATAATATGATTGAAATGCAAGATGTATGGAAGACATATAAGAATGGAACCCATGCTTTACAGGGGGTCTCCGTGAAGATTGACCGTAACGAGTTTGTATATGTTGTAGGTCCTTCTGGAGCAGGTAAATCGACATTTATGAAGCTTATTTATAGAGAAGAAGTTCCAACGAAAGGTCAAATTTCAGTTAACGGGTTCAATCTAGGTAAGCTGAAGCAACGCAAAATCCCTTACGTACGCAGGAATATAGGTGTTATCTTTCAAGATTTCAGACTGCTACCACGTATGACAGCGTATGAGAATGTTGCATTTGCAATGGAAGCTATTGAAGTGCCGAAACGTGTGATCAAGAAGCGGGTTATGGAAGTACTAGATATGGTTGGATTGAAGAACAAGGCGGGACGTGAACCAGATCAACTCTCAGGTGGAGAACAGCAACGGATTGCCATTGCTAGAGCGATTGTGAATAATCCATCTGTTATTATTGCGGACGAGCCTACAGGTAATCTAGATCCCGAGACTTCATGGGGGATTATGCAGCTTCTTGATGAGATTAACTTCCGTGGGACAACGATTGTGATGGCAACGCATAACAAAGATATCGTGAATAGCATGCGCAAAAGAGTTATCGCGATTGAACAGGGTAACATTGTCAGAGACCAAGCGAGAGGGGAATATGGGTATGAATTTTAACACCTTCTTGCGGCATCTACGAGAAGGATGCAAGAACGTATTTCGTAATGGATGGATGTCGATTGCATCTATAACTTCCATCGTTGTTTCTCTTTTCGTTTTAGGTGTATTTATTTTATTAGTGCTTAATGTCAATCAATTGGCGGATGACGTCGATAGCAAAGTCCAGATTAGTGCGTACTTGAATCTTGATGTAGATCAGAAGCTCCGTGAAACGATTAACACAGAGATTGGTCTCATACCTGAGGTTAGCAAAGTTACCTTTATATCCAAAGAACAAGGACTGAAGGAATTTACTGAGCGCTTAGGAGAAGATGGCAAGGAACTTCTTTCAGGATTCGATAATGACAATAATCCACTTCCTGATACGTTGGTGGTTGAGGTTATTGAAGCAATAACAATAGTCCAAGTGGCGGAGAAGATTACAGCGCTGAATGAGAGTCATCCTGAGTCTCCGATCATGAAGGTGAAATATGGCGAGGGAGCTGTCGAGAAGCTATTCAAGATTACTCGTGCTGTGCGAAACATAGGATTTATATTTGTCGGGGTTCTCGGAGTGATGTCCATGTTCCTTATATCCAATACGATTAGAGTTACGATTCTAGCTCGTCGTCGTGAGATTAGCATTATGAAATTGGTAGGGGCGACTAACTATTTCATTCGATGGCCTTTCTTTATAGAAGGTGCGCTCATCGGAGGGATCGGTTCTTTAGCTACATTAGGCCTTCTTTTCATAGGATATGGTCAGTTGGTACAGGCGATAAGTGGGGATGTTTCTCTAGGAATGATATTAATTCCGTTATCTGATATATGGTTGTTATTGAGCATTCTGATGCTCTCTATAGGTATATTGATCGGCATATGGGGAAGTACCGTCTCTATTCGTAAGTTTTTGAAAGTATAGTGCTGAGAGCTTTCGGACATGCCTAACGGCTAACGTGAACGATATATTATAGAATTAGATTATGCTAAAGGATGGCGAAACCAATTTGAAGAAGATAAATCTATTATTGGTTGTTATTTTGGCGGCGACCATGATATTTCAACCTAGTGATACTTATGCGAAGAAGCAAACGGTAAGTCAGATTGAGAAGGAATTGAAGGTTCTGCAGGAACGAGCGCAGGAAGCTAAGAAGACACAGGAGAAAGCAGCCTCTCAGAAGGAGGAAGCAGAGCATTACAAGGAGAAGAATATAGAGTACTTACATTCTGTGCTAGATGAAATTGATAGCGTTACGAATAAGTTAGCCGATATTTCAGGGCAAATTGATGAAACGAAGGAAAACTTAACGATAGCTGCTACTGAGCTAGATGCTGCGGAAGAACGTATTGCAACGCGTGAGGTGATGTTGGAATCTCGTGTGAGACTGATGTATACGGACGGTACTGTTTCTTATCTAGAAGTGTTAATGGCTTCCACTAGCTTTAGTGATTTCCTTGTACGAGCCGATTCACTTAAGATGATCGTGGATCAGGATCAGAACTTATTAGTTGAGCATAAGAAGGACAAGGAGACTGTCGTTGAGAAGACAGTGGAGTTAGAATTACAGTACGCCAAGGCGGAAAGCCTCTATTCGGAAATAGAGACGCAGAAGAGTATACTAAGTGAGAAGGAAGCTGAGAAGAAAGTTCTCATCGCTCAGTATGATAAAGAAATTGAAGAATCCAATGAATTAACGGAAGAGCAGGAGCTACAGCTAGTTGCTCTTGCCAGTGAGCGATCAACCTTGCTACAGGCGAAGAATAAGTTGGTAGCTGAAGAAGCTGCACGGGTTAAAGCAGCTAAGGCCGCTGCTGCTAAGCGGGCTGCTGCTGCCAAAGCGGCAGCTAAGAATAAATCTAAATCTACACCCTCAGTGGCTAGCTATAGTGGTAGCGGAGGTCCGTTGATGATGCCGGTAGCAGGCGGGCGATTATCCTCCGGATATGGTAAACGAACACATCCCGTAACGGGTGCAAAAGGCAAGATGCATAACGGTGTTGATTTCGCTGTGCCACAGGGGACAACGATTCGTGCAGCAGAATCAGGAACGATTATTCTAGCTGAATGGTACGGCGGTTACGGATATGCTGTTATTGTAGACCATGGTGGTGGCATGTGGACGTTATATGGACATATTCGCAAAGGCGGTATCTCGGTTAAAGTAGGTGACCGAGTTAGTCGTGGACAGAAAATTGCCGAGTCTGGAAGTACGGGCCAAAGTACGGGACCCCACTTACATTTTGAAGTACGTATTAATGGGAGTACCGTAGATCCATCGCCATATATTTAAACAATATGTTAAACTCTAAATCATGCTTATCTAACGTAAATAATCCTAACCTTTCGAACATATACTAAGCGAGGTACAATAAGACTGTGAATAGCGTTGGACAGACGCGAAGAAGGTGGTGAACTCAACATGTTAAAGAAACGTACGGCGGCACTCATGGTGGTTGTCGCCCTAATAAGCGGTAGTCTGCTGACACTTTTCCTAGGTAATTCCAGTAGTTTCGCTGGACAGGCTGCGAGTGGTGAAGGACTATTTGCTAGTATTACTAGTAGTGGGCTGAAATCTGCTGAGACTCGGAAGATCGGAGCGGCGCTTGATCTCATTGAGGGGAATTACTATAAGGATATTGATCGCAGTTCCTTGGTAGATGGTGCGATCAATGGCATGATGCAAGCATTGTCTGATCCCTACTCCACGTATATGGGACAAGAGACAGCACAACAATTCGTAGAGACAATCGAGGGTTCTTTTAGTGGAATTGGCGCAGAGGTATCCTTGGTCAATGGCAACGTTACTGTAGTCTCTCCGATTAAGGGCTCTCCTGCAGAGAAGGCAGGTATTAGATCTCAGGATGTTCTTCTCTCTGTGAATGGAGAATCATTGGCGGGTCTTGAGTTGAATGCTGCTGTCGCTAAGATTCGTGGTGTCAAAGGATCTACAGCTACAATACAGGTGAAACGTGAGGGTACATCTGAACCCATTGTATACGCTATTGTTCGCGATGATGTCGCTTTAGAAACGGTCAACGCTCGTTTGGGAGATGATGGAATTGGTATTATTGAGATCACTCAGTTCTCTTCAAACACAGCGGAACGATTTAAGAATGAATTATCGACGTTGGAGCAAAAAGGGATGAAGGGACTTGTCATTGATGTCCGTAACAACCCGGGTGGCGTTCTCTCTGTCGTAATTGATATTTCTCAACAATTCGTACCGAAGGGTGAAATGATTGTTCAAGTGGAGGATAAGAAAGGCAAGCGTGAGAAGAGTTTCTCTAAGGGCTCAAGCAAATCTTATCCGGTCACATTGTTAATGAACAAAGGAAGTGCAAGTGCGTCTGAAATATTGGCAGGGGCGTTACAACAATCCGCTGGTGTAATATTAGTGGGAGATAACTCCTTTGGCAAAGGCACCGTTCAGACAAGCTTCGAGAAGCAATTGGGTGACGGTAGCTTACTTAAGATTACAATTGCGAAGTGGCTTACTCCTAATGGTACTTGGATTCACGAGAAAGGAATTAAGCCAGATATTACAGTATTGCAGCCTGGATACTTCTCGGTAGCCCCGATTAATAAGGAGAAGACCCTGGAGTACAACATGAACAGTGAGGATGTGAAAAGCGCTCAAATCATGTTGGACGGACTTGGAATGAAACCAGGACGTACAGATGGCTATTTCGATCAAGGAACTCAGAAAGCTGTGAAGAGCTTCCAGACCAGCCAGAAGATTGAGGCTAATGGTATCGTCGATGCGAAGACAGCAGAGGCGTTGGAAACCATGTTGATTAAGCATATACAAGATCCTCTGAACGATACACAATTGAAACAAGGTATTGCAGAAGTGCAGAAGGAAATAAAGGCGATGGCGTCGAACAAGTAAGAAGGCTGAACGTTAGCCTTCTTTTTTTCTTACAGGACTTACAGGACTTACAGGATAAGAAAGCACACGTTTCACACATGAAGGCAGCATCACTCATGGATGAAGGCTGATCATGAATGATGAACACACATGAATAAGCTTACGCATGGATGAAGGCTGATCGTGAACGATGAATACACATGAATAAGGCTACGCATGGATGAAGGCTGATGAAGTTGGGATAGTTGTATAAACTGCACTTATTTAGAAGGAAAAGTAGTAGGAGAGAGAAATAGTTGTAAAAACTGCAGCTAAAAGTAGCGATAACGGTAAAAGTAGGGTTTTCCAGTAATTTAGATGTACTCCCTGCAACTAAATAGAGCTACAGGGGGAATTAGCCGGATTTAGATGCAGTTTATGCAACTAAAACCCTCGGCAGGGCGATTTAACCAAGTTTAACCGAATTTAGATGTGCTTTTTGCAACTATTGGTGATTTGTATATGTTGTATATGGTGGAAGGTGACTATAACTGGTGATTTGACGTTTAAATTACACCCACCACATGAACTCTTTTGCCGAGGACGTCGATGGACGCCTTTTTTTAAATATAAGAAAGTATAAGTTTCACTTGATACTCTATTTCTTAAATTTCAACAGATACGGGTACCGTCCTCGAAAAAGGACGTCATAGCCGTTTCTGCTTGAGACTTAGGATTAGCTATGAATGGTTGTGTTAGATTGTGAAGGAGTGTGACTAGACTTTGGATGTGGCTCTAGAATTGATGTGGAATATGACGGACGCTCTAGTACAGCTGTTGACTCAGCCCTTTTATTATATTTCAATTCTGTTTATCTTGTTATTCTATCGTCAACAGATGTTGATGGAACGGAAGTTATTTCATGTACGGCTTCATAGTTGGAGTCTACAAGCTTGGCGTACGCTGATTGGCGGCTTGGTAGGTGGTATATGTGTATCGATCGTGATTGCTTTCCTAGGGATCTCATTAACTCCAGCAGCGATTATTTGCATATGGGTTGTAACGCTAGCTATGTTACTGTTAGGTGTTCGATACTTGTGTTTGGCCTACTCGGTAGGTGTGCTGGGGGTCATTCAGTTTATTCTGGGATTCTTTCCGAATTGGCAGCCGGAATCTTATTTAGGGAGCACGACCGAAGCGGTGAGGGCGCTTGATATACCATCTCTAGTTATCTTGGTAGCTATTTTACATTTGGTTGAGGCTATTCTGATAAGGAAACAAGCTGCTTCATTCGCGATGCCGCTGTTATTGGAGAGTAAACGAGGAAAGCTAGTGGGAGGGTATCAGATGCAGGCCTTCTGGCCATTGCCACTGTTTCTACTTATTCCAGCTCAGACGACGGGTAATATATTACCTTGGACACCTCTTCTTGGGGGAGAGGGTTGGGCTTACGGCTTTAGCATGCTGGCACTCCCTGTCATCATAGGGTTTAGTGGAATGACACAAAGTGTACTTCCTCAACAGAAGTCTAAGAGTACATTCAAGAGGCTTATAATATATAGCGTCATTCTTCTGATCATTGGAGCACTTTCTGCATGGTGGAATCCACTTATGATTGTGGCTGCGCTCGCGAGCTTTGTGTTGCACAGAGTGTTGGAGTGGGCTAGTCAAATAGAGGAGCAAAGTCGTAACTCGCTATTTGTTCACCCCGTGGAGGGATTGCGTGTACTTGCTATTGTACCTAATAGCCCGGCTGAAGAGCTTGGGATTACCCCTGGCGAGACGTTGCTGAAAGTAAATGGTGTTATTCTCCATACTGAAGCGGAGCTTCACAGCTCTTTGCGAATGAACTCAGCCTTCTGTAAATTAGAAGTGCAGAACTTGGCTGGCGAGAGTAAATATCTTCAGCGTCCAATGTATGCGGGGGATCATCATCAGTTGGGTGTTATTCTTGCGCCGGATCAAACTGTCAGAGACGTAGCCAACTTGAGACCCGCCAGCATCTATCAGATTGTTGGAATGAAGCTTAACACTCGAAAGCGGTTCAGATTAAGTTGGGAAGATTACATCACGGAACCTGTATCGCCAGTTGACTTTGCGCTAGCCGAAACAGCAGCGGCAACGGATGGGAAAGTGTCAACGGACGGCAAAGTGACAACGTTAACGGATACCGTCCCTGATGACTCGGATGTGGTAATACGCTATCCGTGGGATCGGTGATCGTTTTTGCAACTAAAGCTGATGACTTGTCAAACCAATGGGTAACCAATTGGGGTTGTATTTGATTTGACAAGCCGTCATAAATAGCAATATTAGTTTATTGAATGAACTCCCAAGCATTGCGTTGTAGTTCATAGTGATGGATTCGTAAACCATCCCTAGTTGCAATTGGACGAATCCAGCCTTTGGAGCACAGTGATTGAAGTATTCGCATGGCAGTTCGATGGTTAATACCGAGATGAATGGATACTCTCTTCGGGCTAAGAGGTTTAGTCTGGGATAGTGCTAAGCGGATGACCTCATTCTCGGATATTGATGAGAGATTCGTTGGTTGGTCTAGCGCAAGATACCGATTGAGTAACATTTGAAGTAAGTCTCTACAAAGCTCTGGTCGTTCAGAGACATCATCATATGCGAAAGAAATTATGCGGTAACCAGTACACTGTAGAAATAACTCCCGATTCAACTCATCGCAATACTTTTGGCGATTCATATCACGCACATGTGGGCCATAACCTTTAATTTCAATGATGAACTTTAAGTGTCCCTTCAAATAGGCGAAATCACCGAAGTAGGAACGACCGCGCCAATCGGCAACCTCGAATTCTGGGTGTAATCCATCAAAGTTTTCATAGAGTGGCCACCAAACATGTTTCAGAAATAGAATTTCCCCATGATTGTGTCCGCGTTCAAGACGCCCTCTTCTCTCACCTGAACGGCGATTCAAATGATGTTGGAAGAATACCTGATGCTCCTCCTCAAAGTTTCTCATTCCAATTCAACTCCTTAGTCGATGGATGAGTAGTAACATGGATCTGCTTACTTAACAGCGCACGCAGAAACGCCCCACTCATCAGATAAGATGGTAGGACGTTCTTCGTCACTAATATATTTTGATTATAACAATATACATCCAAATAATCTAGAGTCATTGATTTGAGCCGTGCAGTGACGGATTAGGAATAAAAAATTAGGCGGAATAACTGTCGAGAGTTTACTGAAATGCTGTTGTATAACGGACTATTCGTGTAATTGATTAATCAGAACGCAATACTGCGGAATAGTTGCATAATATACATTTAATTTGGGGGAACAGCCATAAATGAGAGAAATAGTTGCAATACTACAGTTAAAAGTGGCGATAACGATGAAAAGTGGAATTTCCAGTAATTTAGATGTAGTTTATGCAACTAAAGTTGGTTAAAGAGGAATATGGCTGGATTTAGATGTAGGCTGTGCAACTAAAGTTGGCTAAAGGGCGATGTGGCCGGAATTAGATATGCTTAATGCAACTGTGTGGGCTCCAGGAGGGGTAGAGTTGGAGCGACTTGTGGTGCCAGTGGAGGAGCAGGGTAAGGAGAAAGACTGGTATGTGTCAATCCACTCTGAGAGTAGCTTATTATGTAACTCTTATTTCTAAGGGGCAAACGTTAATCCGTTTACTTAATAGCGCACACTGAAACGCCCCACTCATCAGATTAGATGGTAGGATGCTCTTCGTCACTAATATGGACCTTGCAGTAACGGATTAGGAATAAAAAATTATGCGGAATAACTGTCGAGAGTTTACTGAAGTGCTGTTGTATAACGGACTATTCGTGTAATTGATTAATCAGAACGCAATACTGCGGAATAGTTGCATAATATACATTTAATTTGGGGGAACAGCCAGAAATGAGAGAAATAGTTGCAAAACTACAGTTAAAAGTGGCGATATCGATGAAAAGTGGAATTTCCAGTAATTTAGATGTAGTTTATGCAACTAAAGTTGGCTAAAGAGGAATATGGCTGGATTTAGATGTAGTTAATGCAACTGCAGGCGGCAACCGCAGGCGATAAAAGGATGCCGCTCCATCCAGAATGGGGGGACAACCATTTCCTTTATGGATCTGTGCGCCTTCCCTTTGTACGGATCACGGATCCTCACATTCTCATATCTTCGTATGATTCTCACATCCGCGAATGCCCCTCACATTCTCATATCTTCGTATGATCCTCACATCCGTGAATGCCCCTCACATTCTCATATCCTCGCAAGCTCCTCACATCCTCGTATGCCCCTCACATCTTCCTCATGACCCTCATATCTGAGCCTTGAGATAAAGGATGGCAATCTGGGTGCGGTCTCGTAGCTGTAGTTTGCTAAGGATGTCTGTAATATAATTCTTTACCGTGCCTTCGCTGAGGAAACATTCCTGGGCGATTTCTTTATTGGATAGTCCTTCTGAAATGTGGCGGATGATTGTGAGTTCCATGGGCGATAGGCCGTACTGGGATACCATTTTCCCATCAGCATGAGGAGTTGAAGTTGTACTTGCCGCTGACTGTAAATTTGTTGCAGTTGCAGTTGCAGTTGCAATTGCATTTACAGCCGGAGTTACCTGTAAATTTGCTGCAGTAGCTGGGGGACGCAAGAAAGTCGTGAGTTTACGGGCAATGTCGGGATGAATTAGGAAATCTCCTTCATGTACCGTTTTAATGCCATGGATGATGCGATCGGGTGCGATGTTCTTAAGTAAATATCCACTCGCACCGTTCTCCAGTGCTTGAATAATATACTCGTCATCATCAAAAGTAGTGAGCATGAGTACCCGAGTGTCAGGAAATAGCTCCTTTACCCGCTTCGTTCCCTCGACACCATCACATATCGGCATTCGAATATCCATGAGCACGACATCTACATGTAGCCCCGATACCATCAACTCTACGGCATCCACTCCATTTGCTGCACAACCTACGACCTTAATTTCAGCATCCACAGCCATTAATACTTTTAAACTCTCACGAATAAATTCATCATCATCTACGATCAATAAAGAAATCATCTCGAATCCTCCCTATATCTACATGAACTTGGTGTTGGAATACGCTGTGTTTGTATGATCGAGTTACTCTTGCAACTTGACAGAGGAACTCAGTGTTACCGGCCTTTATTCATATAATCTCGTTGCTCCTGTATACAGGCAGTCGTGTTACAACCGTAAATGGATAGGCCCACTGAATATCAACGCTCCCACTAACGAGTTGTGTCCTTTCCTGCATCCCGCTGAGGCCCATTCCTAGTTGTCTTTTACCCTGACCTGGAGATTCACCAACGATCCCGTTATTGCTGACAGACATACGTATTTCGTTATCTTGATAATCAAGAAGGACTTCAATGGATGTAGCTTGGCCATGCCTGAGAGCATTCGTAAGCGCTTCTTGGGCATTCTTGTACAATATAATTTGTATGCTTGGGTACAAAGGGAAGGGAGTGCCTTTGGTGGTGAGGCTAGTGTGAACCCCTGTTTCTCGACCTATATTCTCAAGAAGTCGGTCGATAGCATACTCATCCTTCAAAGAAGTGATGGGACGCATTCTTTTTACAGTATTACGCATGTTATCCATGCTATCGGATACTTGGTCTCGTATTTGAAGCATCATATCGTATCCATGGGGAGCATCGTTTGGCATGATCTGAATGGCTGCCTCCATCATCATTTTGACACGAATGAGTCGGTGACCGATATCGTCATGCAGTTGTCTAGCTATCCGCTCGCGCTCACTGGATTGAGCCGCACCCTCCACTTGATGATTGAACTCTACTAGTCGTTTACGTGTTTCATCCAGCTCGTAGTGCTTCTTGCGTAGTTCATCATAGAGACCAATGATCTCTTCACGGCCCGTGGTAGCACGCTTTAATAAGGATACTAAGATAGCCACGATTATAAAAATGAAATTTGCACAGATGATCCATAAACGCTCTTCGTATTGAAAAGCTAGATTAAGTAGCGCAAGATGACTACCCAATGCCATCAAGCGGAGCAATGAAACAGCCGGCAAGAAAGCATAGGAGAGTAAGGCGGATAGCGATACAAACAACATCAGATGACCATATGTAGTACATAGCCAAGCAGAAAATATGACTTCCACGCAGAGAATGAGTCTTTTGACAGAGAGGTTATGTAGAGATCTTTCTAATACTGTGAGGCTCAGAAAGAGCAGCATGACTAAAGTGAATTTCCCGTAATTGTCATACGGATAGATATACATCGAGATAAATGCACTTAAGATAATGATGCTGTAGCGAATCGCTGAGAGAGAATAGGACAAGGTGATCGACATCCTTTATAAATCGAAATAGTCCAAGATGGCTTCATTATAGCATAGGACAGGAATGAGGAAGGAGATGACTTTCGTCACCAATAGCTCATGACCTTTAGGACCTCTTTTATAAATAAAATGGCAGTATAATAAGTTGCAAGAGTCAAAAAGGATCAAGGGAGCGATGAACATGGCATTTGTAGAAATGAAAGATGTTGTGAAGCGCTATGAGAATAAGATATCGGTGGATCATTTGAATTTAAGCATTCATGAAGGTGAAATATTTGGTCTATTGGGCCCGAATGGAGCAGGGAAGAGTACAACCATTAATATGATGAGTGGGTTAATGAAATTAGATCAAGGAAGTATTATAGTCGACGGTATATCTGTAGATGAGCGGCCGCTTGATGTGAAGAGACGTATTGGTCTAGTCCCGCAGGATCTAGCGTTGTATGAGACGATGACGGCAGCAGACAATGTTACGTTCTTCGCTAAATTATATGGACTGCGGGGTAAACTGCGGAAGGAACGAGTGGATGAGGCGTTAGAGTTCGTCGGCCTACAAGATCGTGCGAAAGAAACACCAGCTACATTTTCTGGGGGGATGAAAAGAAGGCTGAATATTGCGTGTGCGATCATGCATCGTCCGAAGTTAATTATTATGGATGAGCCAACGGTAGGTATTGATCCACAATCACGTAATCATATCCTTGAATCTGTACGCACCTTGAATGCGATGGGATCTACGATTATTTATACAAGTCATTACATGGAAGAAGTAGCAGCGATCTGCGATCGGGTCGCCATCATGGAGCAAGGGCATATCATCGCATGTGGTACACAACAGGAGCTGCGCGAGCGTGTCTCAAGTGAAGAGAGAGTTGTGATCAAGACGACGCAGGTCCCAGCAGCTGTCATAGACGAGCTGAAGCTCCATCCACGAATTTCTAAAGTATCGGTCAATGAAAATATGATTGAGCTGTATGTAGGTTCCTCTCAGCAAGATTTGCAAGATATCTTATTCATCTGTGCTAAACACAATGTCATTATACAATCGCTTGCTTGCGAAGAGCCGAATTTAGAGACACTTTTTCTAAATCTTACGGGACGTAAGCTGCGTGATTAGGGGGTGGTCGACTTGAGTACATGGACGATTGCCTGGTACGAGTTAAGGAGGATGTTTCGTTCGAAGTCGGTAATAATCAACTTGTTCTTACTACCTTTGATACTTATTTTCATACTAGGTACTGTTTTCTCTAGTACATTTAACAATGGTAATCAGGAGTTTACACCCGAAGTCGTGAAAGTTGCTATGGTAGGGGGCGCGGGGACGAAGGATGGTGAGAGTTCTCCATTAGAGGCGTATTTGAGAAGTCCAGAAGTTGCGGAAAGGATAGAGCTACACCAAGCGGATTCTAGAGAAGAAGCAGAGCGAAGTGTACGTGCACGAGAAGTAGATTATGCCGTTATCGTTCCTCCTGATTTCGATACTCAAGTGATAAGTGGTAACGAAGCAAGACTTGAGTTGATCCTTGGACATAACCAAAGTGATAATCTAGTTGCGGGTACGGTATTTGATACTATTTTGGATGAGATGAATCAGAGTCTAGCGGTGTCGTCTGTCATAGGAAATATCGGAGAGAAGTCATTAAGCGATACTGAGGCCGCAAACATAAGTTCAAATTCGAGTCAAAGCTCGAATACGCCTGAGGCTCCTCCATCCTATGTTACCGTGGGTAAATTGAGCGATTCAGGAGTCGCATACACAGCTTCCCAGTATTATGCGGGCGCGATGATGATCATGTTCCTGCTATATGCGGGTAGTACGGCCAGTACGAGCCTGTTTAATGAAAAAAGTAATCATACCCTGTACCGTCTTCAGTCGCTACCTATTTCATCTGCCCAAATTTTTATTGGTAAAATTATTGGGAATAGTATTGTAGCCATATTTCAAGCAACGGTTATTATTACGGTATCTTCTCTATTATATGGTGTGGATTGGGGCAACCAGCCAATATTGCTCGCTGGGGTCTGTATCTTGCTAATTATAGCTTCAATGGCGATTGCCGCGTCTGTGACGCTGATGGTCAGAACCAGTTCAAGTGCCGATACGATTATGCAAGTTATTATTATAGCGATGACTTTTCTGAGTGGTGGGTTTATGCCTCTGCCCGTGGATATCATTAACTATATCGGAGTGTTGAACGTTAGCCATTGGGGAATGGAAAGTTTGCTACAAATTATGTTACAGGCCAATACCATGGAAACGATGAAAAGCATCGGTATGTTGGCAAGTATGTGCCTGATTCTAATCGTAGTGACAGTTGGTCTATATCGAAAGGTGGGATACCATGAATAGCCTAACGATTGCTTGGAACATGATCAGGAGAATTATCGGAAGCCGCAAAGGCATCCTAATGTATGTTATTCTTCCTTGTATTGTTGTTTCCCTAGCCGTGGCATTTTTGGGCGGGGCGAATGGTTCGACGGTAATAATTCCATACTCGAATCAGGACTCTGGACCAGCAGGACAACATGTGATTGATGAGTTATCTAGGAATAGTAACTATGTGCTGGAATTGAAAGATAGTGAAGAGGAAGTTAGAGACATCATTCTTGGAAAAAAAGGGACACTTGGTCTTTCGATACCCGCTGGATTCACAGAACAGATACTTCTAGGACTAGAACCTCAGATAACGATGCTTGAGCTTACAACTAGTGAAGCAACGTATATAACCAAGATGAGCCTGAATCGCTTAATTGGGGGAATGATACAAGCAGCAGGGATGGTCAGCAGCCTCGATCGGCTTAACGGTGTTTCATTGGATGTGTTCGCCAAAACTCTAGAGGAAATCAGTGAACATCGTATTCAATCGGACAAGACAGACTATCAGCTGTATGCCAATCCGTGGATCAATAATGCAACAGGATTCACCCTTATGTTCATGATGGGATTAGTGACAAGTACTGTTAAGTTGATCATGGATGATCGCAGGAGCAGAACCATTGCGCGTATCTTTAGCACTCCAGTAAGATCTTATGAGATCTCACTTGGCCTTATGCTAGGGAGCTTATTGGTTGGTCTTATACAAATCGTTGTTGTTCTAATTCTTAGTCGTTGGGTACTACAAGTTGACTATGGTATTCCGTTCTTCATGCATATATTGATTCTTGGATTCTTCATGTTAGTGGCCATGGGTATCGCAAGCACAGTAGCGGGTCTGGTACGTAATCCGAATAATGCAGGCATGTTGAACTCCATCATCATCACACCAACCTGTATGCTGGGAGGTTGCTTCTGGCCCTTGTCCATCATGCCGGATTATTTGCAAAAGGCAGCTAATTTCATTCCGCAGAAATGGGCCATCGAGGCAGTTAATCGAATTGCCTCAGGAGGGCATTTGATCGACATTTGGCTTCCGCTCTTTATTCTAGGACTGATGGCAATCATCTTGCTCGCCATTGGATCTGTGATCCTTCGACCTAGTGATACGGGGGTTAATGCGTAGGGAGCAAGTTAAGAACTGAGCCCCAGAAGAAGGTGGTCTCGGTGGTGTGATTCAGTTGTCTTCGGTGCAACAACCACATAGTCGAATAGTGGAACATATGCGGCCGCTGTTCGGCTACACGAGGTCAAATATCTGCTAAATCAGCTGCCAACAACCACTGACTAGCCGCCAAGTAGCCGCTCGAAAGCACCAAATGCGGCCGCTGTTCGGCTACACGAGGTCAAACATCTGCCAAATTAGCCGCGAACAGCGACCAAGCAGCCACGACACAGCCATTTAGTTGCATAAACTACACTTAATAATCAAGAAAAGTTAGAATCATAGGAAATAGTTGCATAACTACAGTTAAAAGTGGCGATAACGATGAAAAGTGGAATTTACAGTAATTTAGATGTACTATCTGCAACTAAAGTTGGCTAAAGAGGAATATGGCTGGATTTAGATGTACTTAATGCAACTGCGCGAGCCCTCAAGTGGTGAACCCACAAGTAGAGTCACAAGTGAACTCACAAGTAGAGCCACAAGTGGGCTCATTGAGGAATAAAGGAAAAAGATAGAGACAAAAGAGACTGGTTATCTGCCAACAACCACTGACTAGCCGCCAAGTAGCCACTCGAAAGCACCAAATGCGACTGCTGTTCGGCTACACGAGGTCAAACATCTGCCAAATTAGCCGCCAACAGCCACCAAGCAGCCAAGAAACAGCCATTTAGTTGCATAAACTACACTTAATAATCAAGAAAAGTTAGAATCATAGGAAATAGTTGCATAACTACAGTTAAAAGTGGCGATAACGATGAAAAGTGGAATTTACAGTAATTTAGATGTACTATCTGCAACTAAAGTTGGCTAAAGAGGAATATGGCTGGATTTAGATGTACTTAATGCAACTGTGCGAGCCCTCAAGTGGTGAACCCACAAGTAGAGTCACAAGTGAACTCACAAGTAGAGCCACAAGTGAACCCAGAAGTAGAGCCACAAGTGGGCTCATTGAGGAATAAAGGAAAAAGATAGAGACAAAAGAGACTGGTTATCTGCCAACAACCACTGACTAGCCGCCAAGTAGCCACTCGAAAGCACCAAATGCGGCCGCTGTTCGGCTACACGAGGTCAAACATCTGCCAAATTAGCCGCGAACAGCCACCAAGCAGCCACGACACAGCCATTTAGTTGCATAAACTACACTTAATAATCAAGAAAAGTTAGAATCATAGGAAATAGTTGCATAACTACAGTTAAAAGTGGCGATAACGATGAAAAGTGGAATTTACAGTAATTTAGATGTACTATCTGCAACTAAAGTTGGCTAAAGAGGAATATGGCTGGATTTAGATGTACTTAATGCAACTGTGCGAGCCCTCAAGTGGTGACCCCACAAGTAGAGTCACAAGTGACCCCACAAGTAGAGTCACAAGTGAACTCACAAGTAGAGCCACAAGTGAACCCACAGGTGGGCTCATTGAGGAATAAAGGAAAAAGATAGAGACAAAAGAGACTGGTTTGTGTCATTCGACTCTGAGAGTACCTTGTTGTGTAACTGTTGCTACTATGGAGCTAGGGAGACGACGATTTTACGAGTTCAGACGAAGGTGTAAGTAACGATGGATAAGGTAATGATGGATAAGGTAATGATAAATAAGGTGACGATGGACATAAGAAGGACAGCCACTTAGCGGCTGTCCTTCTTGTTTTTTATATGATAAGAACCTGTAACATCATGCATGACGCGAATGGCGGATCGGCCAAGCTATCGTCCATCATCAGTCACAGTAAACAAATCTACCGTTATTCCTCCTGAAGCTGGCGCAGAACGATGAGTTCTACCCGTCGATTACTCTGGCGACCTAGTTCCGTTGCATTGTCTCCAACAGGACGAGTATCGGCATATCCAGCGTATTGAAATCTATTAGCAGGTAGCTTCTCTTGCTCGAGGAAGAACCTAAGAATGGACAAACCACGTGCTCCAGATAGTTCCCAGTTATCTTGATATTGGGAAGAGTACTTGATTGGTAAGTTATCTGTGTGACCTTCGATGCTAACAATAGTATCAATATTTCTAAAAAGGCTGGCAAGCTTAGATAATGTAGGAGTTGAGACTTGCTTGAGATCGGCCTTACCTGTATCGAACACGAACTGATCACTAAGTGTAATGGAGATTCCCTGAGGATTATCAGCCACAAAGATCTGATCCTGAAGATCGTTATCAGATACGTAATTTGAGATAACAGACATTAATCCGTGCAGTTCTTCTTCCTGCGCTCTGAAGGCTAACTCACGTTTAGACAACGCTTGAGGTTCTTGATCACCTTCTTGTTCGGGCTCTTCGTCAATTATCTGATTCCCCTGTTGTTCCTTTGATGGTTCTTGTTCAGCATCAGTCACGGGTGATGTTGTAGAATCTGGATTTCTGTGCGTATATTTATTTGCAGTACCAGTTAGTCCAGAACCTAGTTCGAGAATGGAATCGCCCGAATTGAAAGTAAGATGAAGCGACTGAGTCATTCCTTCGTATTTACTTTCATCGAGAGAGCTCATGGCAAACATCATCACGAAAAAGATAAGCAACAATGTAATCAAATCAGCATAAGTGATGAGCCAACGATCACGACTACTATGCTCAGCGTGATCTTGCTTTCGTTGAGCTCGTCTACTCAGTTGCCTCATTCAAAGCCCCCCTTTGGGAATTTAGGGGAAAGGATATAATTCGTTGGCTCAAAGGAACTGATCTTTTTACGTACAGTTTGGGGATGTTCGCCGTCACGAATGGCAAGAATTCCTTGAAGAATAAGCTCCATATTCTGAATTTCATCAGTACTCTGCGATTTAATCTTCGAAGCAATGGGTAAAAAGATAAGATTAGCACTTACGACTCCGTACAGTGTTGCAATAAAAGCGACAGCAATGGAAGGCCCTAATTGAGTAGGCTCAGATAGATTACCGAGGACATGAATAAGACCCATGACCGTACCGATAATACCCATAGTAGGAGCATAGCCCCCAGCGGATTCGAATATTTTGGCGTAGCTGGCATATTTCAATTCTGTTCGATCCATCTCAATCTCTAGAATTTGTCTGATAAGAGCAGAATCATTCCCATCTACAACCATCTGTATACCTTCACGAAGGAATGAATTAGGGTGATCTTGCGATTGCAATTCGAGGTCCAATATACCATTTCGTCTTGAAGTTGTGGCAAGCTCAACAATATCCTCTATGAGCTGCTCGTTATTGTTCTCTGATCGAATGAACGCATAGCGAAGAGCTGTAGGAATCGCTTTAAGCTTTGCTGCTGGAAAACTAATGACAACCGCTGCAAAGGTTCCGCCAAATACAATCAAGGCTGCAGTCGGATGGAATAATCCTGTAAATTGCCCTCCTTCCCAGAGGAAACCTCCAATGAGTGCGGCAAGGCCGGCTAGAACACCTAATACTGTAACGATATCCATGATTACGAACCACTCCGATCTTATAGTTAGGGTTTGCATAGCTTATCTGATCCGAGTATAATAAATGGGAACAAATATTCTTATTAAAAATCAATTTCCTGGTAATATATTTATCGGGAAATCTCGACATATACTTTACTATTTTAGATGATAAGGGGTGATTGGGCAATGAGCGATATTGTGATCAGTAACAAGCCGTTTGAGCTTGAATCGGAATACACTCCGCAAGGTGATCAGCCTACAGCGATAGAGGAACTGGTGGAAGGGCTCAGAAATGGTACAAGAGAGCAAACATTGCTTGGTGCAACAGGCACAGGGAAGACATTCACGATTGCTCAAGTGATCTCCAAAGTAAATCGACCTACACTAGTTATTGCACATAATAAGACCTTGGCTGCACAGCTTGCGGCTGAGTTCAAGGAATTCTTTCCACATAACTCCGTAGATTATTTCGTGAGTTATTACGATTATTTCCAGCCAGAAGCCTATATTCCTTCGACGGATACCTACATTGAGAAGGATTCGAGTATCAATGAAGAAATCGATAAACTTCGACATTCAGCGACAAGCTCGTTGTTTGAACGGCGAGATGTTATCATCGTTGCGAGTGTCTCTTGCATCTATGGTCTCGGATCGCCCCGTGAGTATTCCGACCTGTTGCTCTCATTGCGGGTGGGTATGGAGAAATCGCGTAACGATATTCTGAGTCGGCTTGTCGATATTCAATATCAACGTAATGATCTGAATTTTGTGCGTGGAACATTTCGGGTGCGTGGTGATGTCGTAGAGATCTTCCCTGCTTCGAACGGGGAGCGTGCGATTCGTGTCGAAATGTTCGGCGATGAGATTGAGAAGATTACGGAGATCGATGTATTGACTGGCGAATTAGTTGGCGTTCGGGATCACATTGCGATCTTCCCAGCATCTCACTTTGTTACGAAAGAAGAGACGATGAAGGTTGCGTTGGTCAATATTGAGCGGGAACTGGAAGAACGATTGACTGTACTGAAAGAGCAAGGCAAGCTATTGGAGGCACAGCGACTAGAACAACGCACGAGATATGATATCGAAATGATGAATGAGGTCGGATTCTGTTCGGGAATTGAGAACTATTCAGGACCGTTAACATTTCGTGAATCAGGGGCTACTCCTTATACGCTAATGGATTATTTCCCTGAAGATATGTTAGTCGTTGTTGATGAGTCCCACGTCACATTACCACAGATTCGTGGGATGTATAATGGGGACCGAGCCCGTAAGACGATGTTGGTAGATCATGGATTCAGGCTCCCATCGGCTCTAGATAATCGACCATTAAGGTTCGAAGAGTTCGAGGAGAAAGTCAATCAGATTGTCTATGTGTCGGCAACACCAGGACCTTTGGAACTTGAACGTTGTGAGACGATGGTGCAACAGATTATTCGTCCAACGGGTCTTGTGGATCCTATTATTGAAGTTCGCCCAACCAAAGGGCAGATTGATAATCTAATCGAAGAGATTCATCTGCGCATTGCACGTGAGGAGAGAGTGCTTGTAACGACGCTTACGAAGAAGATGTCCGAGGACCTCACGGATTATTTGAAGGAAATTGGCATCAAGGTCAGATATCTGCACTCTGATATCAAGACGTTAGAGCGCTTAGCTATTCTCCGTGATTTACGCCTCGGTGTATTCCATGTATTAATTGGTATTAACTTGTTGCGGGAAGGTCTCGATCTCCCAGAGGTATCACTAGTGGCTATTCTGGATGCAGATAAGGAAGGTTTCCTTCGTTCTGAACGCTCCCTTATTCAGACGAGTGGACGAGCGGCTCGTAACTCTGAAGGGTATGTCATTATGTACGGTGACAAAATAACAGACTCCATGCGCAAGGCGATCGACGAAACAACACGTCGACGCACGATTCAGATCGCTCATAATGAGAAACATGGCATTACACCTCAGACGATTCGCAAAAAAGTACGAGATGTCATTGAAGCTACGAAGGTAGCTGAATCTAAATCGGACTATCTCACAGGCGACCTAGCGAAGTTGACGAAGAAAGACCGTCAGAATGTTATGCAAAGACTTGAGCAGGAGATGAAGGAAGCAGCTAAGAACCTACAGTTCGAACGAGCTGCAGAGTTGCGTGACGCCTTATTAGAGCTAAGAGCAGATTAAACTCAATGAGAATAATCCCAATGTAAGTGTAAATCTTTTTAGGAGATGATGATGATCGATGGCAATTGATAATATAGTGATTAAGGGTGCGAGAGCACATAATTTGAAGAATATAGATATCACGATTCCGCGGGACCGCTTTGTTGTACTAACAGGGCTTAGTGGTTCGGGTAAGTCTTCGCTTGCGTTTGATACGATTTATGCAGAGGGTCAGCGACGTTACGTCGAATCCCTCTCAGCTTACGCACGTCAATTTCTAGGTCAGATGGAGAAGCCGGATGTAGATTCAATAGAAGGATTGTCACCAGCTATATCTATTGATCAGAAGACAACGAGTCGGAACCCTCGCTCTACGGTGGGAACAGTAACGGAGATTTATGACTACTTACGTTTGTTATTTGCACGGGTGGGGCATCCACATTGCCCAACTCACGGCGTAGAGATTACATCTCAGACGGTGGAACAGATGGTTGATCGGATTATTCAATATCCTGAGAAGACGAAGATACAGCTACTAGCTCCTGTCATTTCTGGACGAAAGGGAGAGCACAAGAGTGTTTTTACCGATATTAGTAAGCAGGGATTTGTGCGCGTTAGAGTAGATGGTGAACTTCGAGAACTATCCGAGGATATCGAACTTGAGAAGAATAAGAAGCATACGATTGAAGTGGTTGTGGACCGAATTGTGGTGAAGGCTGATGTAGAAGCCCGACTTGCAGATTCAATTGAGACAGCATTGAAAATTTCAGGTGGACAGCTATTAGTAGATGTCATGGGAGAAGAAGAACTGCGATTCAGTTCGAACTTTGCGTGTCCTATTTGTGGATTCAGTATGGAAGAGTTATCGCCAAGGATGTTCTCCTTCAACAGTCCATTCGGAGCTTGTGTAACGTGTGATGGGTTAGGTGTGAAGATGATTGTTGATCAGGATTTACTCATTCCTGATTGGAGTAAATCGATCGATGATGGTGCATTCCTAGCATGGACTGGAAGTACATCGAATTATTACCCACAGTTTCTCAAATCAGTAAGTGAGCATTTTAAGATTCCTCAAGATGTTCCAGTAAGTGAATTTACGCCAGACCAAATGAATAAGCTGTTGTACGGAACAGGAGAAGAGAAGATACGCTTCAAATATGAGAATGACTTCGGTCAGCGCAAAGAAGCGCTAGTGACTTTCGAAGGAGTTATCCCCAATCTTGAACGTCGTTATCGTGAGACAGCTTCAGAAGGGATTCGCGAGTTCATCGAAGGCTTCATGAGTGCCAAGCCATGTGAGGTATGTAAGGGGCATCGATTGAAGAAGGAAATCTTGGCTGTGACTGTGGACAATCACAATATCGCAGACGTGACCAGCCTTTCGATCGGGGAGGCAGTGACTCTGTTTAATAGCTTGGTATTAAGTGAGAAGGAGACGGCGATTGCTACGATGATCTTGAAGGAGATTAATAGCAGATTGGGCTTCCTAATCAATGTAGGACTGGACTATCTGTCCTTAAGCCGTGCAGCAGGAACATTATCAGGTGGTGAAGCACAACGGATTCGTCTAGCGACACAGATAGGATCAAGCTTAATGGGCGTCCTCTATATTCTAGATGAACCAAGCATAGGCCTGCATCAGCGCGATAATGATCGGTTGATAGCTACGCTTGGGCATATGCGCGATTTGGGGAATACACTGATCGTGGTTGAACATGATGAAGATACGATGATGGCTGCTGATTATATTATTGATATTGGTCCGGGCGCTGGTATTCATGGGGGGCAGGTGATTGCCCAAGGTACCCCACAAGAGATTATGGATCATCCCGACTCCTTAACCGGACAATATCTGAGTGGGCGTAAGTTCATTCCAGTGAATACGGAGCGACGGAAGCCTGAGGATCGTTGGTTAGAGATTAAGGGTGCCAAGGAGAATAACCTTAAGAATATTAATGTAAAGATCCCGTTGGGTGTATTCACCGCAGTAACGGGTGTATCAGGTTCTGGTAAGTCTACGCTTATTAATGAAATTTTATATAAAAAGCTTGCCCGGGAATTAAACGGTGCCACGAAGGCACGTCCTGGTAAACATAAAGAGATCAATGGACTAGAGCATCTGGATAAAGTCATTGATATTGATCAATCTCCGATCGGACGCACGCCGCGGTCTAATCCAGCCACGTATACAGGTGTGTTTGATGACATTCGTGATATTTATGCACAGACGAATGAAGCGAAGATTCGTGGCTATAAGAAAGGCCGATTCAGCTTTAACGTGAAGGGCGGCCGGTGTGAAGCATGTCGTGGGGACGGGATTATCAAGATTGAGATGCATTTCCTACCGGATGTCTATGTCCCTTGTGAAATTTGTAAGGGCAAACGCTATAACCGCGAAACCTTGGAAGTTAAATATAAGAGCAAGAGCATTGCCGAAGTATTAGAGATGACGATTGAGGATGCGACCGAATTCTTTAAGAATGTCCCTCGTATTCATCGCAAATTACAAACGCTACTTGATGTAGGTCTTGGGTATGTGCATATGGGACAGCCTGCAACGACACTCTCTGGTGGTGAGGCACAGCGCGTGAAGCTAGCTTCGGAACTATACCGACGCAGTACGGGTAAGACGATGTATATTCTCGACGAACCTACTACGGGGCTTCATGTGGACGATATTGGGCGATTGTTGACTGTTCTCCATCGCTTAGTCGATTCGGGAGAGACTGTACTTGTGATTGAACATAATCTCGATGTCATTAAGACAGCGGATTACGTCATTGATCTTGGTCCAGAAGGTGGTAGTGGTGGAGGAACGATCTTAACGACAGGTACACCAGAACAAATTGTGAAGGTAGAGAAATCTTATACGGGCAAGTATTTGAAGCCTGTCCTTGAACGGGATACAGCGCGTAGTAAGGATATGGTAGTTGTTAGCTAGATTGAAGCGGATCGTAGCGAGAGTATAGCAGATTATTGCTGAGATCTGGACGGATTATAGTTAGGATAAAGATGGATCATTGGGCCAGCTCTTGTAGCTGGTCTTTTGGTGTTCTATTGGTGTTCTATTGGTGTTAATTGGGAGCCCGGAGTATGAATGTTAATTTAGACAATGGTGGGGTGGACACGGCATTGGCTGCTACTTGTTCGAAATATCTACTTTGTCGTCAATTTGTAGAGAGCTGGACTTTTAGTTGTAAAAAGGCACTTAATCTGGGAAGAAAGGTGCGTGGGAGAGAAATAGTTGTAAAAAGGGCATCTAAAATAGAAGAAACGGCGTAAAATGGACAATATCTCATAATTAAATGCCATTTCTGCAACTAAAGTTTGCGTATGAGCCATTTGATCGAATTTAAGTGTACTTTTTGCAACTGCGCGTGAGTAAACGACTTGGACTGGAACTGGAACAGGTGCACCTAGTCATGATGGGGGGGCATTGAATAATTTCAATGAAATATATCATAGATAACCACATGGAATAAATTTTTTTTGTGATCAGGGCTTGCATAAGATTAGTTGGGAGGATAACATATAAATAGATGTAAAAAAGTTAAATGTGTGAACTTACATAGAGGAGGTACTAATGTATGCTATTGGCAGAGGCTGCTGAGACTGTATCCAAATTCCATGTGTTTGATATATTTATGATTTTGTTTACGATACTTATATTTATAGGGGTCGTACGCTTAGTAACCCAACCTAATAAGAATCTTTTCGCTATCGGATTTAGTGTAGTTAGTTTATTGGTATTTCTGTATTCAGATTATGCCATGGTATTAGGATGGCTTAGTTAAGGCCATAAGAAACAACAATGAAGAGTATCAACGAAGAAGACACCTGACTGCGGATGCGGGGGTGTCTTTTTGCGCGCATTGTTTGCTATGGCTCAAGTGTAGCTACCGGTGTGAGCATAGCTGTGTCTTGGCCAGCTCAATGCGTTTAATGGATCTTTTTTTTCCATATATATATAAAGACTATCCTTACTCTCACGGTATATATAATGCGAACCGATATAGAACTTATAGCAATTGTTCAAGCTGAATTAGTGTGATACATTGGGGTTAATCCTCATATGCATGAATATAATGATAGAGCAACTTAGAGAACAACTTAGATATAGAACGGCTAGAGGGAAATGAGAGAGGGTTGGGTGAGGGAACGATGAATAGGTGGGGGAAGAGCAGTGCTATTATGCTGTTATGTAGCTTTATGCTCATGAGCGGTGTGGGAACTGTCGAGGCGCAACAGAAGGGGACAACCTCGAGCGTGACAACAAGTTCTACGAAAGTAAGTACAGACCCGGTTCCGCAAATTGTGAGAGATGTTTCAGCTTCAGTCGTCGGAATTATCGGTAAAGATGCGCTAGGACAGAGTAATAGCAATTCAGATCGATATAATCTAGTACATGGTACGGGTGTGATTATACGAGCAGATGGATGGATTGTGACGAATGCGCATGTCGTTAGTGGACTGGCGAATGCTATGGTAGTTACTTCGGATGGCAAGAGTTATACGATCAAGAAGGTATTCAAAGATGTGACAAGTGATATTGCGCTTGTGAAGGTTACGGCAAGTGGGTTAACGCCGGCTAAATTTACTAAGTCTATTTTGGATACAGAAGTGGGTGAGAAGGTTATTGCGATTGGTACTCCCGTATCATTCTCATTACGTAACTCGGCAACGGTGGGTGTGGTGAGTGGCATGAATCGTGGTGTGAATGCCGCCTATCGATTGATCCAGACAGATACAGCTATCAATCCTGGGAACAGCGGTGGGCCGCTGGTGAATATGAAGGGTGAGGTGCTGGGTATCAATACGATGAAATTCGCCGCTAATGGCGTTGAGAATATGGGCTTCTCCATTCCTTCGGATACGGTTCAATATGTGATTGATCAATTAATGAAATATGGTGAAGTGAAGCGTCCGAGCCTCGGTCTAGCATTAGAGGAAAGTTGGTCAGCTATCGTGGGTCTTCCTACGGATGATCCATTGACGGTCACGAAGGTGCTTTCATCAGAAGCTCAAGCGGCTGGAATACAGGAGGATGACGTCCTTTATAGCATTAATGGAATTACGGTCACGAATATCGTGGATATTAATGAGTTATTCAAGAAGTATGTACCGGGACAGACGGTGAAACTGTTAATGCAAAGCGACGGGGACATTGTAATTCGTTCAATGAAGCTGAGTCGCCAGGGTCTGATGTTAGATGAGGAAAGTGAGGTCAAGATATGATGACACTGGGGAACAAAGACGATGCTCTAATGAAGCGAAGGTTGCTGAGACAGTGGGTATGTAGTGTAATGTGCTTATGTTTATTTTTAACGGCATCACTTCCCGTCTTCGCGGATAATGGGGATAAGCTAGAATTGAGGATTAAAGTTGGGAGTACGATAGCTGTTATTAATGGACAACAAGTCGCTATTGTTAAGCCTTACATAGATCGTTCAACGACGATGGTTCCATTAGGAGTGTTTAAGAAGGCTTTTGGAAGCAAAGTCGCACTGGAAAAGAGTAACTTGGTCAAAGTGACTTATGGCTCACATAAGATAACGATGACGATCGACAGCCATGAGGCTTGGTTAGATGGAGTTAAAGTAAAGCTTGATGTAGCTCCTACTATGAAATCGGACACGTTAATGGTACCTCTTCGTTTCGTAGCTCAAGGTCTAGGGGCAACGATTACGTCGGGATCTTCGGGGGAATCTATCATTAAGCTTCTATCCCAAGTGGAAGTAATAGATTCAGAGATACTAAGTATTGATAGTGATATGGGAAAAACAAAGATCGGAAACAGTTACTATCAATGGACGATGAATTACCCGTCGGGTCTAGTGGTTGGGATGGATGGAAGTTATGAGAGTATGGCTACATTTAATGATGCAGAGGATGCGTATTATTTAGAAGTTCATGCTACCCCGCAAGAAGTGGAGTTACAGGTAGATGACCTCTTAGACCTATTAGTTGCAGATGCGAAGACATCTGGTGAAGTTATATTGGATCGTGAATCGTTCCCGAAAACTACTGTACCGTACGCTCGTATTGTTACGAAAGACTTAGAGGGTACGATCTGGGAGGCTCGCGCGTACTACGATCATGAACAGCTATATGAAATATACTTTGCTGATTGGCATGCTGTAAATTATAAAGATTTGAGTAAATACGGATCTTTTCTGAATTCATTCAGAACAAGTTATAATGAACGTGACCAATCAATCAAGGATTTGTCTAGTGTCGTTAATGGTATGTGGAATACTTATAACGGAGATTATGGTATTTCCCTGGATGTACCTGCTGGATGGTATATGGATGATGAGAACATGTACTATGAAGGTGAAGATGAAAGCTATCTTTCAATCGATGTGACGACAGCTCCGAAAGGTTCCAGTCTCGAGGGTTGGAGTGAACAGTTGAAGAAATGGCTAGGTGAATCATTTGTCGCAGAGTCATATAAAATTATAGATACGTATCCGATGGAGATCTCGGGCAATAAGGCGCTAGTTCTTGAAGTGAAGTACAACTATGGATATGGCTGGATTAGAGAATATGACGTCATGCTAGAGAAGGATGGATTCCGCTATTATTTCGAATACTCCGTACCTGAAGAACAGAAGGATATACTTGCAAAGTTCAAGGATATTATGGATTCCATCGATATTGAATATGAGGTAGTCTCAGAGACATTCGGAAGAATGGAGGAAGCTACGTATCTGATTGATAAATCGAAGGTCGTTACGAAGTCCTCGAAGGCATATCAATATAAAGTAAATATTCCGCAGTTCTGGATTCCTAATCAAGATAAATTTGAACGCTCATTAATAGATTATCAATTTACAGGCGGACGATTGTTAATATCGGCGAATAAGGATGCGACCTTCGAAGAGACGGTTAAACAGTTTAGCTCGTTTTACAATGAAGCAGTTAAGAATACGAAGGGAACTGTCATTCGCGGCATTGAGGATACAACCTTCGCGGGTGTGCCTGCAAAAGTATTCAAGTTACATCATGTGCTCGATGGAATCTCTTACGAGGGAACGCTATACGTATTCAGTCATAACGGAATTACTTATACGATAACGACCTCACTAAACGATGCGAATGCTACGCAGATCCATAAGGATTCGTTGGATAAGATGCTGAAGTCTTTTGCGTTTACGAAATTGAATTGATGAATTCATTAACAACATATCAGGTGAAGAGGTCCGCTCAACATGAGCGGGCCTTTTGTTTGAAATATAAGGAGGAGAAAAACGAAACTACGGCAGACCCACTAGGCAATGGAATGTGCGATGTGGAATGGAATAGTGGTGGATTTAGAGGACAAATTTGCAATTAAAGCTAACTGTGGGCGGAGTAGGGAGATATTTTGGTTGATAGTGGTGGTGTTGCTGAATATTGGCGATAATGATAGGGGAAATGAATGGGAAAGGTAGAAGGTTGATGTGATATTTGCTACAATAGATAAGTTATAGAGCTAATGTGATATACAAGAAGTTCATTGGCCGATAGGCTGATTTGGGAGGATATAGATAATGAAACAAGGTTTACACAGAGGAGACGTCGAGTTACTGGCGCCAGCAGGTGATTGGGATTGTATGAGAGCAGCGGTAGCGAACGGGGCGGATGCTATCTTTTTCGGAGTAGAAAAGTTTAATGCACGCGCACGTGCGAACAATTTCCGCATGATGGAATTACCGGAGATTATGGCGTTTCTGCATAGTTACGGGGTTAAAGGCTTTCTGACGTTTAATATTCTCGTGTTTGAGAATGAGTTGGAAGATGCGCGGGAGCTTATTGATGCTTGCGTGGATGCGGGTGTAGATGCAGTGATCGTACAAGATTTAGGTCTAGTGAAGATGATTCGTGAGATCTCGTCAGATTTCCCGATTCATGGATCAACACAGATGACGATTACGTCACCAGAAGCGGTTGAATTTACGAAGCCTTGGGATCTTGAAAGAGTTGTACTCGGTCGTGAGAATAATCTGAAGCAGATCAAGAAGATCGGGGATCAGGCGAAATTGCCGATGGAAGTATTCGTGCATGGTGCGCTTTGTGTCTCTTACTCGGGGCAATGTCTGACTTCTGAGATGTGGGGCGGACGCTCAGCGAACCGTGGGGAATGTGCGCAGGCTTGTCGTCTGCCGTATGACCTGATGGTTGACGGAGTTCAGAAGCCAATGGGGGATATATCTTACTTGTTATCACCTAAAGATCTCGCAGCAATCGATATTATGCCGGAATTGATCGAAGCGGGAGTGACTTCTTTTAAGATAGAAGGACGTCTCAAGACGCCAGAATATGTAGCTAACGTAGTGAGCAAGTATCGCAAAGCCATTGATCGTTATTTCGAAGGGGATTCAACGCCACCGAGCAAGGAAGAGATTCGGGAGCTTGAGCAGAGTTTCTCACGCGGTCTAACACATGGTTTCTTAGATGGGACGAACAATAAGAAGCTTGTGGAAGGGACTTATCCTAAGAGCCGTGGCGTATATATGGGTCGAGTGGAACAAATTTTACGTGACGGTGTAGTCTGCCGAATTGATGCACCGCTGAAGCGGGGCGACGGCATCGTATTCGACGCTGGGGATCCTACGAAGAAGGAAGAGGGCGGACGCGTCTACGACATACGCCGTAAAGGCGTGAAGATTGAAGGCGAAGCGGGAGAAGGCTGGATTATCGACATTGTTCCCGGTCGTAACGATGTCAATCTACAGAGATTAAATGTGGGCGATCGTATTTGGAAGACGAATGATCCCGCACTCGACAAGCGCCTGCGCCAGACGTTCGAGACGGAGAAACCATATCGGGTATTCCCAGTTCACGTGAAAGTTGTAGGTCACGTAGGTGGACTACTTACAACATGGTGGACGGATGTGCAAAAGGGTACAACGGTTCAAGTGGATTCCGAGATGGAATTGGAAGCGGCGCAGAAGCGTCCGATGGACTATGCATTGCTGGAAGAACAATTCGGCCGCCTTGGCGGGACGGTGTTCCAGCTGGAGAAGCTTGACGTCGAGTTGCAAGGAGACGTCATCGTGCCTATGCGCGAGCTGAACAGCATCCGCCGCCGTGCGGTGGAATTGCTCGCTGGCGAGCGTCCGAAGCCGCCCGTATACGTGAAACGGGCGATTGAGGTGTACGGCGATGCGGCGGCGCATAGCGCATCGCAGCCTGTGGCGCGTGGTGGAGCGGAGCTCACCGCGCTGTGCCGCAGCCTGCCGCAGGTGCAGGCTGCTCTCGAAGCAGGCGTAGGGATGATCTACGCTGACTTCGAGTTCATTAAGCAGTTCCCGGCAGCGGTGGAAGCTGTGCGTACGGCTGGAGCTAAGATTGCGCTGGCAACGCCGCGCATTCATATGCCTGGAGAGAACGGCTACCACAACAACATCCTGCGTCTGCAGCCTGATGCTGTGCTGGTGCGTAACACAGGGGCGCTGTATTTCTATCTGCGCCATCGTCAAGAACATCCGGATGCCCAGCATCCGCAACTGATTGGCGACTTCTCATTGAATATCGCCAACCACAAAGCGGCTGACCTGTTCATCCAATCCGGTTGTGATATGATCACACCGTCATATGATCTGAACATTCAGCAAATGGTGGATATGCTTGGACGTGCCGATACGTCCAAGATGGAGATCGTTATCCACCAGCATCTACCGATGTTCCATACGGAGCATTGCGTCTACTGTACCTTCCTAAGTGAAGGCACAGACTTTACGAACTGTGGACGTCCGTGTGAAGAGCATAACATTTCGCTCCAAGATCGCATCGGCATGTCTCATCCTGTTCGTGTAGATGAAGGTTGCCGCAATACTGTCTATAACGCCATCGAGCAATCCGGGGCAGAATATCTCGCTAACTTTATGGATCTTGGTGTATCGACTTACCGCATCGAATTCTTGGAAGAAACACCAGACCAAGTGGCCGAGGTCATAGATCTTTACACACGAGCATTGCGCGGAGAGATCAGCGGTTCACAAGTATGGCGTACGCTGAAAGCAACCAACCAGCTTGGAGTTACACGGGGGCAGTTGGTGAAGTAATAGGAATAACAAGTATAGCTTATATATGAATAAAGGATGATTCATCCTCACAATGAGGGCGAATCATCCTTTTTGTTATGCTGTGAGTAGACTTGTTTGGGTTGTAGCGGCTATATATGTATGATTTGTTAAGAAACATAGTTCACCTAAGAATAATTCCGTATCCCAATCAATAATATTCTGATCCCGGGCAAAGAACGTACTAATCGAAATTTTTGAAAGGATTGATGAGAAGTAGTTAAACCATCCGTTCTCATAGAGAGCTTCGAGATCGAGCTGGAAGAGGAGTCTACCAAATAGCCCTTTAGTGTTTTTTTTGTTACAATCATTGGATAGGAAACTAGGAATTAATTCTTTGAAAAATGCTATATAAGGAGACTCATGTAGATGAAGATTCGTAAAGCGATCATCCCGGCGGCGGGATTAGGAACTCGATTCTTACCCGCCACGAAGGCGATGCCGAAGGAAATGCTACCTATCGTAGATAAGCCCACAATTCAGTATATTGTTGAAGAGGCCGTTGCGTCAGGAATTGAAGACATTATTATCGTCACAGGGAAAGGCAAACGTGCGATCGAGGATCATTTTGACTACTCATTTGAACTGGAGCATAATCTTGAATCTAAGGAAAAGTGGGATCTACTCAACGAAGTCCGCAAGTCATCAGAAATGGCAGATATACACTATATCCGTCAGAAGGAGCCGAAGGGACTAGGGCATGCGATCTGGTGTGCACGGAAGTTTATTGGCAATGAGCCTTTTGCTGTCTTGCTGGGGGATGATATCGTAGAAGCGGATGAACCTTGTCTTAAGCAGATGATCAATATATATGAACATTACCAATCCTCCGTTGTCGGTGTGCAGCCGGTCCCATGGAACGAAGTATCTAGGTACGGAATTGTGGATGGTTCATTATTGGATGAACGGGTATATCAAGCTAATCGTTTGGTGGAGAAACCGAGACAAGAAATCGCTCCATCCAACCTAGCGATTATGGGACGCTACATACTTACACCACAGATTTTTGAGATACTTGGAGAACAACATGCCGGCGTGAATGGTGAAATTCAACTAACAGACGCTATTTCTAGACTGGGTGAGCTAGAGAGAATCCTCGCATACCACTTCGAGGGGCAGAGACATGATGTAGGAGAGAAGCTAGGATTTATTAAGACAACGATTCATTATGCATTACAACACGGTGAGTTAAGAGAAGACCTGCTTAAGTATATGAAGCAAATGATCCATCAGATAGAGCAATCATAAGTAAAGTTATCTTACAATTCAGATATGCAAAGAAGACATTATTATAAGTTCCTTATTAGAAACTCTATGGCCCCGATGGTTGAAGTGTCACCTCTTATAAGTACTATAATATAAAAGTAGACCCTATAGTATCTATAGGGTCTACTTTGTTTATTGAAAATCAGCCATTAATTCATCTACAATTCCTTTAACTGTTTTCTTTTCTTTAATCAGATCAATCGCTGTATTTACAGATACAATACCTTCTGCAATTCGCCCATCAAGCATTCCTGTACGAAGACCGCCACGCTTATTAATTTCTTGTTCAACCTCGTCACTAGATTTTCCACTGTTATACATTTCTGCTAACTCCACCGCTGATTTCGTAGGAGTAGAACGTTGTACCCCTGAAACAAGTAGTAAGTCCTCTGCTTTAGAATTGATAATATCTTGTTTAGCTTCTTCAGAAGCAGGATTCTCTTCAGATACAATAAAGCGAGTTCCTACATAGACTGCTTCAGCTCCAAGTGCGAAAGCGGCTCGTACACCACGAATATCATTAATTCCACCTGCAGCAATAACGGGGATGTCAACCACATCTACAATAGTTGGTACGATAGAGAAAGTTCCAATTTGGCGTTGTGGGATATGTCCTCCCTCGTCGTATCCTGTAGCGACAATTATATCAACGCCGCTCTCTTCTGCAATTTTTGCAGAAGCAACGGATGGCGTTAACTCTCTAAAGATTATAATACCACCACGTTCTTTTATTTCTTTGAAAATATTTCTATTTACTTCTCCTACCACTACAAAGATTTTTACATCTTCTTCAAAAGCAACATCAAGTGATCTTCTAACATAAATGTTATCTTGCTCCATACCATCTGACGGAGAATACATATTAAGACCGAATGGTTTATCCGTTAACTTTTTAATTTCTCTAATCTCACTTCTAAGTCCATCTTCTACAGATAGCGTTTCATCTTTCGCATGTCGACCTGCATTAAATCCTAAGACACCTAATCCACCAGCTTCAGAAACCGCAGCTACAAATTTAGCATTTGTAAGCCAATTTAATGGTGCTTGAATAATTGGATATTTAATTCCTAAGATGTCTTCTACTCTTTTGTTTGTTTTTATATTCATTACTTTCACCTCGAATTTTAAAATACAACTTTTGCTTAAACAACAACTGTTGTACAATTGACTTTATACTAGAATTCACTTATTATCAATCATCAAGTTTGGTGTTTTATTGCTTAAACAACAAGCGAATAGAAATGTTGTTTATATAGGGGGATAAATATGGTAGTTACAAAAGTAGATCCACGTATTATACGGACAAGAAAATTATTAATAGATGCTTTTATAAAATTAACTATAAAAAAAGATTTCAAAGATATTACCATAAAGGATATTACGGATGAAGCAACCGTTAATCGTGCCACCTTTTATGCTCATTTTAATGACAAATATGATTTGTTGGGTGCGGTTCTTACAGAAGATATATTTGAAAGCATTGTAAAAGAATTGAATCATCACAAAAGGTTAAATGAAGAGACCATTGTAAACATCTTTTTAACATTAACTCGATTTCATACGAAAACATTCACGGAATTAAGCTCACAATGTAGAAGGAGTTATGAATCCTTTAGTTCAATAATTGAATTAAAAGTAAAAACGGAACTGGGGAAATTGTTTTATTCTCTACATTTAAAACAACTACCTAAGTTGGATTCGGAAGCCTTAAAAATTGGTGCTGCTGTGTTAAGTTGCGGAGTTTACGGAGCATCTGTAGATTGGCACAATAATAGTTCTCTTTCGGCAGAACAATATATAAAAAAAGCCTTACCATTTATAGTGACAGAAACAAATGATTTTAAAGGATAATTTCAAACACTCCTATCTTGAACTTTTTTTGAGTAATAAAGTTTCATGTGACTTCAATTTGCCGAGATCTCGAATCTACGTCAATATCATTGACAAACGGCACCTATCCTTTTCACAGGATGGGTGCCGTTTCTAAATCTATATTCTTTTTAAAAAGTCGCTCCCACAATAGAGTCGATCTGCTCTTTCTCCGTAGGATCAATCTGGATCAAACGATCTAATACCGCCGGATCATTTAATTCCTGCTTCATTAACGCAGCCACATACCAACGTGCAATTTCACGGTTGATTGGGTCACTTAAGTCTTCAACCAGTCCAATCTTCAATGCTTCTGAAGCCAATAATGGTTGATTAAGTAGGAAGTGTATTTTACCCGTGTTCAAGATCATAGAAGGCGTATTGGCGAATGGACGTCCAGCCAATTGTCCCTCAGGGAGAGTAGCGAGATGCACCAGCCCAGTTTGTACCTTATCGAATGCTTCAATAGCAGCATTGAAGTATTTATCTTTAGAATCCATGTCTTGTCTGTTTAAGGCATCGTAACCAAGTTCATATCCTTGTGAGATAATCCGTTCATACCACTCAATATCCCAATTGAAGCTCTCAGAATGAGTTACTAAGAGATCGAAGGCTTGCTCTTGTTCACCCTTTAGTTGATGCAAAGTAATGAGTTGATTAATCATATTCTTGTTGTACGGCTCATCTTTAAGTGCCTCAGCAATCATACTATACGCGGCATTGTAGAAATCTTCGTTCTGCTGTTGCGAGTAGACTTGCTGATAGAGATTAGCTAGCAAGAGTACCGAATCTGGGTGATTCTTACGTAAGCTGAGATCTTTATCAAGTGGTGCCTTAATCTCTTCGAAAGATGTACTGGTCTGTGCTAGGATCCTAGCTTCCATTCCAGCGTTACTTGCTTGAGCATAGCGGAATGAAGTGAATAGTACGATCACGGCACATATCCCGACGACTAGACTGTATAGGATGCTAACTCCACTACCACTGAAGCGTAATTGTGGGAAGCGCATTGGTTTATTCTCCATAACGGAAGCCATACCACCAAGTCCGAGGTATACGAGAATGCCGATGAACATGTAACTCATATTAAAGTCTAGAATACTATGCAATAGAATAGACAATACGAGGATGAGGTAGAGGAAGTGAGATTCACGGCCTTCTTCATCCTCCTTCATGTAACCACGAATATATTTATAGAATATAAAGATCAGGAATGACATAAATACGATAAAACCAAGGATGCCGACTTCTACTAGATATTGAAGGAAAAAGTTATGCGCCTGACGGCTCGTGTAAGGGTTATTCTGATATTTCTCATACAATGAACCCCAAGCGCCACCCCCTGCACCTAGTACAGGATAATCCTCAACAACCTTTATGGCATCTTTATAAAATGTTAACCGTTCTAGAACACTATGCTGTTGGAAGTTAATATTATCTAGACGAGTACTCATATTGTCAGGAAGGATGTTCCGTGCACCTGTCCCGATGAAGAGAAAAGCAAGAGCGCCTACAACAATGACCGATCCTACAGGAATCCATAAATTCGCAGATTTACGATCCGACCAAGATTGCAGGCCACGTTCTAGAAGTGGATTTATCCACCTCTGAATTACCCATGTTAATAAGGCAACAACAACCGAAGCAGCTAGTAAGGTTCCCCATGCTTTAGCAGCCACACCGCCTTCATACGTCGTATTCAATTGCAATCCCAAATCCGTTACCGTCTTCGAGATCAGCAAGGATGCTACTCCAGCGACACCTATGTATACAACCCACAGAATTTGCTTAGCTGGCTTCAAGAATAAGAGTAGTAGAACAAACACGACTGGAAGCATAACTAAACCACCGCGTGAGAGCGTTAATAGAATGGATACGATAATAGGTACTAACATGAAGCCATGAATCGCTTGTCCATACCATGTTTTGGAGCGAATTAGGAAAAATACAGCAGCGAATAGAAAAGCCATCAGAAAAGCAGCGTAAGTGTTAGCGTACTGGAACACTGATGTCAGACGTAATCCGTTAGAGTCCGTCATAACAGCATCCGTATATTTACCGTCCAGCACAGCATTAGAGAACCACGCTACTAACTTTCCAGCGAACGTCCCTTGTCCGAACCAATTGAGCATACCGAATCCTACAATAACATAGGAAACCACCATAATCGTCGTCTGGATCACTTTATTAGCGAACTTATCTCGCAACAAGAATAATCCAACGATGAACATGATCGCATACGTACATTGAATGATCACCATATTCATTGCCATGGAATGAGAGGCAGCACCGAAGAGTGCCAACACAAAAGTAATAGGAAGTAATAATACCCAAATAGCCATCCAATCTCGTTGATCTTCCAATTGAATAGACTTGTAATAATTAGCAATCCAAATCAATAGAATCACACAAGCCATAGCTGCTGCCCAGAATATAGGCGCCTCAAAGTTCAGCGTCTGCCCATTAAATAATGCCACTTGAAATGGCGTCCACGCTAAATATAGAATGATAGATGCTAATAATACCCATGATAATAATGGTAATTTGGCGACATCTCTCGACCTTTTAGCCTGTTTACCGTATACTTGTTTAGACAAAGTTTTCAATCTCCTTTATATGTAGATATGAACAATATTTTAACATAGGGCCTGGAAATAAAACAGAACACCAAGAATTACTGTAGGTGGAATTCCCAAATTTGCTATTGGATCGAAGGAGTACGTGAATGAAATTTAAAAAAACAATACTTACTGTCATAGGACTCGTGCTACTGTTTCTTTTTTTTAATATGTTTACTTCCTATCAACATAGTGACTCTAAATTAAGTTTTCAATTTCAGTTGAATTCTGATCAACCAGATGATTACCAGCTATTCTATATTACTAAAGAGGGCGAAGGGTGGGCTGAGGAGCAATCTCATCATCAGGCTTATGAACACTCAGGAACCTGGCAAACCATGAAATATAATTTATCCAAGGATGTGTATTCCCTTAGATTAGATTTGGGTAATCAGAAGGCTTTAGTTAGTATTAAAGATGTTCAATTAATAGGAAACTCCAAAGTAAGCATCTCTCTTAATGAAATCATCAATCAGCAAAACGAAGTGAAGGTAATAAGCCAGAAGGATCAACAAACGAAACTACAAGTAGCTGAATTGGATCCATATTTAGTACTGGATATAAAACCACGGATTGATGCTGCATTAAATGGTAGTAGCGTTCTCAAAGTCATTTTCGCTTCATTGGCTAGCATTATAACTACTCTAGTTAGCTTGTATATTATAAATTCCGTCAAAGATGTATATAGATTTCTGAAAGAGATATATAAAGGAAGACGGTTAATTATCAGCCTAGCCAAAAATGATTTTAAAACTAAATATGCATCATCCTACTTAGGGATAGTATGGGGATTCATACAGCCGTTGCTTACTATTATTACCTACTGGTTTGTATTCCAAGTGGGTTTGCGAAGTGGTAGTGTATCGGACGTCCCATTTATACTTTGGTTTATAGTCGCTATAATTCCATGGTTTTTCTTCTCGGAAGCCCTATCAAGTGCTACAAACGTGTATTCAGAATATAGTTATCTTGTGAAAAAAGTTGTATTTAAGATTGAATTGCTACCGGTAGTTAAGATTATATCTGTCTTATTCGTACATTTATTTTTCATCTTATTTATATTTCTAATGTACACTGGATATGGATACTATCCGAACATTTATAATGTTCAATTGATCTATTATCTGATTTGCACCATTGCACTTGCCTTCTCGGTATCATTACTTACATCTTCTATTGTATTATTCTTTAAGGATTTAAATCAAATTATAATTATCGTTTTGCAAATTGGATTTTGGTTCACTCCGATTGGATGGCCATATACCATGATCTCTGACTTTTGGATCAAAATTTTCAAGTTAAATCCAATGTTCTACATTGTGGAAGGATATAGGGATACCTTCATTAGGCAGGTTGCCTTTATTGATCATCCATATTATACGTTTTACTTTTGGATGTTTTGTGCAACTTCACTTGTGATTGGAATTAAAAGTTTTAAAAAGTTAAAACCTCATTTTGCAGATGTAATATAAGGTGTAAAGGTGGAATATAGTTTGAACCATATAATCGAAATTCAAGATGTTGTTAAATCTTATAAATTATACGATAAGCCCTTAGACCGTCTAAAAGAAGCGATCTCGCCGACTCATAAAATGTATCATAAGGAGTTCAAAGCTCTTAATGGTATATCATTTAAGGTTGAGAAGGGTGATGCACTTGGGATTCTCGGAAAGAATGGATCTGGGAAATCAACCTTATTGAAAATGATAACAGGAGTCTTATCTCCCTCAAGTGGAACTATACAAGTAAAAGGTAAGATATCAGCGATATTGGAACTAGGTGCGGGCTTCAATCCAGAGTATAGTGGCAAAGAGAATGTATACTTAAATGGTCTGATGATGGGATTTACCCGTGAAGAAATCGATAATAAAATGGATGATATTATTGAATTCGCGGATATCGGTGAATTTATTGATCAACCTGTCAAGATATACTCTAGTGGTATGTTTGCCAGATTGGCTTTCGCTGTTTCTATTAATGTAGATCCGGATATACTGATTGTAGATGAAGCGCTTGCTGTGGGAGACGTACGTTTTCAAACGAAATGTATTGAGAAAATGAAAGAGCTAAAGAACAAAGGGACAACAATATTATTTGTATCCCACGCCACTGAACAAGTGAAAAGGTTCTGTAATAAAGCGGTATGGCTTAAGGATGGGATAGTGCAAGCTTCAGGAGAATCTTCTGAAATAGCTGATTTATACGAAGATTTCATGAAGTACAACACTGAGCATAGTCCTAATGGTGAGATTACAACTGGACAGGACCAAACCGAAAGTTCACAACCAGAGGATTTCGTCAAGCCGAGCGACTCGGATATATTATCGGCAATTACAAAAGTGAAACTAAATAAGAATAGTTTTAAAACGTTTGATGAACTAGAAGTGGAAGTGGAATATGAAGTCTACGAAGACGCTATAGAAGGGTTATTATTGGGTGTAGCTATTTATACGCCAGATCGCAAATATATTTTTGGACCAAATACCCATCTAGAAAAGATTGATATTCCGAATAGATTAGGCAGACATAAAGTGAAATATATTATATCTAGCCTACCATTACTTGGGGGAACCTTTCATATTGATGTAGGGATATTTAATAATGAAGGCATAGTATGTCTACACTACAAAGAGAATGTTGTGGACTTTAATATAACGAATAAATATATTTCGGAAGGCTTAGTATATATGAAGCATAGATGGGAAGTCATTAAATAGGAAAGATAATTGAGTATGGAGGTTACAGAATGGGTGTGGCATTTGACCAGTATCAAAGATATAACAATGTTCGGAACATTATTAATGATTTAAGAGTGGATGATGAAACATTTCGTATTCTAGAGGTAGGTGCAAATGAGCATCGGAATTTAGAACAGTTCCTACCTAAGGATAAGATAACCTATTTAGATATTCAACTACCAGAAGAGTTAATGAATGATCCAAATTATATTTTAGGCGACGCTACTAGCATGAGTTTTCCAGATCATGAGTATGATGTGATTGTTGCATTGGATGTGTTTGAACATATTCCAATGGAGAAGAGAAATCAGTTTATTGATGAGTTATACCGTGTCAGTTCCCAATTTTGTATTATCACCGCACCCTTCTATTCTCAACAAACGGTAGATGCGGAATCTAGAGTGAACTCAGTGTACAAGAGTATCTTTAATGAAAACTATATATGGCTTGAAGAGCATATGGATAATGGCCTACCAGATAAAGATATTCTTAAAGATTATCTCAAGTCGAAAGATATAAACTACAAGATGATCGGTCATGGGAATATCGATATTTGGGAAAGGTTAATGGGAATTCACTTTTTTGCAGCCAAACATCATGAACTGGGACTTTACCGTCAAGAAATAGACATATTCTATAATTCTAATCTATTTGATTATGATTACACGGAAGAATCTTATAGAAAAGTTGTTGTTTTAGAAAAGAATAGAGAGTGTAATCTCTTGGAAAGAACATCTTCAGAAGTCCCCCTGACAACTTTGAACAAGCTCGGTATGATGGAAAGGACATTTTATAGTCTATTTTCAATGATGGATAAGAAGGATGGGGCAGCTCTAATAAGTGAGGATAAAATCCAAATATTTATAGATTCTGGACAGGGATTTTCTGAATCTCAGAGCGAGAGTTTTCCATTCAATAATGATAAAGAGTTAACAAAGCAAGTTTCAGTTGATCTTCATTATGCTGAGGGGATTCAAAGTATAAGAATAGATCCTTCGAATTATAGTGGGATCTATAAAGTGGAAAACATTAAACTTACCGAAACTACTAGTGATGAGTTAATTAATTTCGAAATAGTAGGGAATTTTGATCTTGAAGCATCTAATGTTTTTTGGTTTGAAAAGGACGATCCTAATATTATTTTGAAATTGGGGTCTGAAATGAATATATCGAAGGTAGAATTTGATGTTTCTAAATTATCTAAAGATGAAATTGTTAAATTGTTTGTGAGTAAGTTATCAAGTAAGCAAAAAGAGATTGTTTCGATTGACGCAGATTATAAGAACCAGTTAACGAAGAATGGGACTCTTAATGAAACTCTAGCTAATAACAAACAAATATTAGAAGACTTGCATAATGAGATGGAATTTTTAAGAGCAATGAATTATGAAACGGAAGCTAGAGTAGAGACTTTAACTGGGATAATAAAAAGTAATGAAAATGTTCAGAAAGAGTTAACTACTGTGTTGTTATCAAAAGAACTTGAGTTAAAAGAGGTTTATAATTCAAAAGCTTGGAAATTAGTTGTTAGAATGAGGAAGATACTACGTAAGTAACTCTAACAAGATAAGCCTGATGAGGAGGATTGTATTGAAGAGTATAGGCATACTTATTCGAATTATTTCAGCGATCGCTGGTTTTATTGGTTTTAAATCAACATTGAACGCTATCCCAGTTTCAGATTTGGCGAAATTAAATGGTAAATGGATTTCAACAGGAGTAGATCCAGCGTTTATTTTGGACGGACGTTTTTTTAGTGGCTGGAATGTTATGACTTGGGATTCAGCAAGTGCAGATAATATTCCGGTTAAATTATATTGGGATGATGGTGCTGGTTTCTCTGAAGATAGAAGCATATATCTAGCATCGATTTCTGCAGGAGCAAGTAAATATAAAACAATATTTCATATTCCACTAGGTGTTAAGCGGCTTCGATTAGATCCAGGTGAACAGGAGGCTGAATTTAAACTTGAAAAAATAAAAATTAAGAAAACTCTAAAACACTACATTTTAATAGGATCTATCGTTAAGTTAATGAAACAACGTGGGTTTAACGCCCGAACAATAAGAACACTTATACACAAAGCTATTATTGTTTATAAATCTCATGGATTAAAAGGCCTGAAACAAAAAGTAAAGTCAGTTCAGGGGGAGACATCTAGCATTAATAATAGCTATGAAATGTGGCTAATTCGAAATGCAATCAATGCTAATACTATAAAGGAAGCTAAGGAGAGTATGAGACTATTTGAGTATAATCCTTTAATATCAGTAATTCTTCCCGTTTATAATGTTGATGAAATATGGTTGAGGAAGTGTATTGATTCAGTCGTAGGTCAGATTTATTCCAATTGGGAGCTATGTATATCTGATGATGCCTCAACTAAGCCCCATATTAAAAAGGTATTAACAGAGTATAAAGCGAAAGATGCACGAATAAAGGTTATATTTAGAGAAAAGAACGGACATATCTCTGAGAACTCAAACACTGCGATTGAATTAGCAACTGGAGAGTTCATTGCATTACTAGACCATGATGATGAATTAGCTCCTGCGGCGTTGTATGAGGTAGTAAAACTATTAAATACACACCCAGATGCTGACATGATTTACACTGATGAAGATAAGATTGGAGTTAATGGCGAGAGACACTCTCCATATTTTAAACCAGATTGGTCTCCTGATCTTATTCTTTCTAATATGTATACTTGTCATTTAGGCATATATCGCAAAAAAATTGTGGATCAACTAGGAGGATTTCGGAAAGGGTTCGAAGGGAGTCAGGATTACGATCTAGTACTAAGGTTTACTGAATTGACTGCTCAGATATACCATATACCCCAAATTCTATATCATTGGAGAAGCATACCTGAATCGACTGCCTCAGGATCAGGTGCTAAGAATTACACCCACTATGCTGGAATAAGGTCATTAGAAGATACTTTAGATAGACGAGGGATCGACGGACGTGTGGAAGAGATAGAAGGGTATCAAAACATGTATCGAGTACATTATAATTTAAAGGAAGAATCACTGGTTTCCATTATTATCCCAACTAAAGATATGGGAGAAATTCTAGATATATGTTTAGAGTCTATTGTTAGCAAAACAGCTTATAGTAATTTCGAAATAATTATTGTTGATAATGGAAGTAAGGAAGAGAAAACATTCTCTGTGTTCCATAAGTGGGAGCAGTTCTTGGGTGAGAAGATCAGAATAATCACATTAGACATTCCTTTTAATTATTCAAGAATTAATAATATTGCTGTCGAAGAATCAAAGGGGACTCTAATATTATTACTGAATAACGATATAGAAATTATAAGTCCTAATTGGTTGAATGAAATGGTCAGTCATTCTCTACGTGATAATACCGGTGCAGTTGGAGCCAAACTTTATTATCCAGATCGAACAATTCAACATTCAGGTGTGATCATGGGATTAGGTGGGGTTGCTGGACATGCCTTTAGAACGCGTAATGAACTAGATCCAGGGTATTTCGGGATGTTAGTTACAAATCGGAACTGTTCAGTCGTAACGGCTGCTTGCTTAATGATAAGAAAAGAAGTGTTTATTGAAGTTGGAGGTCTTGAAGAGGGACTTTCTGTGGCATTTAATGATGTGGACTTTTGTCTGAAATTAATCGAAAAGGGTTATTATAATGTTTGCTTAAATAGTGTGAGTTTGTATCATCATGAGTCAAAAACCAGAGGTGCTGAAGATACAGTAGAGAAGAAAGAGAGATTTATGAAAGAAATTGAGTACATGGTAACTAAATGGCCTGAATTTATAGAGGCAGACCCATTCTATAATATAAATCTTTCGCTAGAAAGTGATAAGTCTTATTCATTTAAGGTTTAGTTGCGATATTACAATTTATATCTAAGACATATTAAGTCTTGTGATAAGATAACGAAGATCTATTGGTGACATGTGTAATAGAACTCTTCTTTTTAGAATAAATTTTATATGGATTATCAATTGATTCAGAAGTTTTAGGGGGATGTTCATACGATGATATTAAAAAAACAAGATACATTCATTGATTTATCTGTTGTTTGCCCGATCTATAATGAAGAAGAAAGTATTCCTTTATTATATGAATCTATCAATTCGTCACTTCAAAGATTGAATATGAATTTTGAAATTATCTTAGTTGATGATGGAAGCAAAGATGGAAGTTATAATGTATTAAAACAATTACAGGAAAAGGATTCGAGAGTTAAGGTGATTAAATTTAGAAGAAACTTCGGACAGACTGCCGCAATGGCGGCAGGCTTTGATTATGCAATGGGAAGGATCATAATAAGTATGGACTCGGACCTTCAAAACGATCCTGATGATATTCCGTTGTTGCTTAATAAAATTAATGAGGGTTTTGATGTAGTAAGTGGTTGGCGTAAAGATCGTAAAGACAAAACTATAAGTCGTAAAATACCTTCTAAAATTGCAAATAAGATCATTTCTACAATGACTGGTGTCAAACTTCATGATTACGGTTGTTCACTGAAGGCTTATCGTTCAGAGGTTATAAAAAATATTTATTTGTATGGAGAGATGCATAGATTTATTCCAGCAATTTGTAGTATGGTCGGTGCGAAAATTGTTGAAATTCCTGTTAAACATCATGCAAGGAAGTTTGGTCAATCGAAGTATGGTATATCCAGAACGATAAGGGTTGTATTGGACTTAGTAACGGTTAGATTTTTACAGTCATATCTAACTAGACCAATACAATTATTTGGTAAGATGGGAGTTTACTCAATAGGCGGTGGGTTTATATTTTTTATTCTTACAATACTTATGAAGTATAATGGTTCGTTAAATATAACAGGAAACCCCTTTTTTCTTAGTTCTATCTTTTTGTTCTTAGCTGGTATACAAATGATTGTTACAGGACTACTTGCTGAAATTCAGACGAGAACATACTATGAAGGACAAAAGAAGTCTATTTATGTAGTTGATGAGTTCTTGACTAGTATGAATGAAATGACTGAATACAGTACTTTTATAGCGACAACAAAAGAAAAGTGAGGATAAAATGATAAAGGAAAATAGAAACATTCTGATGATTGCTCCAACTCCCTTTTTCTCAGATAGAGGATGTCATGTGAGGATTCTTGAAGAAATAGAGGCCATTAAGGCTCAGGGGTATAGTACTAAATTGATTACATATCATTTAGGTAGAGATATTGATGGGATAGATATTATAAGAACGATGAATATACCTTGGTATAAGAAACAATCACCAGGTCCTTCGTATCATAAATTTTATGTGGACATACTTTTACTTATAAAGTGTTGGATATGCATTCGGAAAGAAAAGCCAGTTGTTCTACATGGGCACTTACATGAGGGTGCCTTTGTAGCGATAATCTTGAAATGGTTGTTTAAAATTCCAGTAATATTTGATGTTCAAGGGAGCTTAGTTGATGAATTGGTTAGTCATAAGTTTATGAAACCCAAAGGCATTATATACAAGTGTTTTCGATTGTTGGAATCATTCATATATAAAAGGTCTGATCATCTAATTATTTCATCAGAAAACACAGCACAATCTATTATCAAACATTTTGGAATATCGAATCAGAAAATAACCGTAATTAATGATGGGATTAATACAAATCGTCTAAATACCTATTATTTGGATGTAGATAGCAAACATTTACTAATTAAAAATTTAGATATTCCTGATGATAAAACTATAATTGGATTCTTAGGTGCTTTAAATGAATATCAAGGTATGGATATTTTGTTGGATTCAATAAAAACGATTAGTGAGCAATCAATTTCTAAGGAATTGCACTTTTTAATTATGGGATATCCTAATGTAGAAAAATATAAGCAAAGATCCATAGATTTAGGAATTCAGCAGTTGGTGTCATTTACCGGTAAAATTGATTATGAAGATATTGGAGGCTATTTATCTCTATTGGACATAGCTGTTACACCTAAAATCTCTTTAACCGAAGCCAATGGTAAATTGATTAATTACATGGCAATGGGATTACCCATAGTAGCATTCGGCACTCCTGTAAATAAGCAATATTTAGGTGATAAGTATCAGTATTATGCTGATATTAATAACCATTCATCATTTACTGATATGCTATTAAAAATGATTAATCTAAGCAAGGAGGAGCGTAATGATGTTGGAGTGGCTCTAAAGGAGAGGGTGTTTAGTGAGTTTGATATGAAAGATATCTCCATGGAACTGGTACGTGTTTATAACAAGGTTTGCGATAATTAATATGAAGGCTGGAATAAGATGCTTAATTCTAATGGTAATAAGAAAAAATATAAAACTATATTGAAGTGGGCAGTGTCTGTAATACTGATAATATGGTTGTTAAGTAGATTTCCTATCTCAGAGGTATATGCTACTTTGAAAAATACGAATTTATGGATTTATGTATTTGCCTTATTTATTAATGTTCTTACAATCTTTATTCAAGGGCATAAATGGCATTATATAAATAAAAGCCTCGGGGTGCAAATGGATTATAGGAAAACACAATATAATAATTGGATTAGTAACTTCTATGGCTATTTAACTCCAGGGAAGATAGGTGGAGATGTCTACAGATATATTAGCATTAATAAGGAATCCGCAGTAAACATTAAAGCTCTAGCCTTAAGTTCAACATTAATTGAGAAAGTATCAACGCTTTTTTTAGTATTAATTATAGGTGGGATATCTCTAAATTTTGCCGATATCCAAGTTATTGATAATTATCTAGTTAGTCTGCTATTGATAGCTCTAATTATAGCGTATTTGTTATTTTTACTTTTCCATAAAAAAATGTCTGTTCTGTTAGAGAAAATAGTATTAAGTAAATTCAAAAAAAAGGAAGCAAAAGAGGCGGTTCTGTCTGTAGTTAAACTACTGAGGGATCAACTGTTTATAAAACATAATGTAATTATATTATTATATTCATTAATATTTCAAATAACTTCATCCTTTATCGTATACTTATGTGCGTTAGCACTAGACTTTAATGTTGGGTATATGAGTTTATTAGTAGTATTTTCAGTATCTACTTTAGTTACTGCACTACCAATATCGATTTCAGGTATAGGCGTTAGAGAGTCTGTATATGTGATGCTGTTAGCTAGTATGAATGGAGACAGTCTAACTGCGCTATCATTATCTCTTTTAGTTTTTTCATCTGGATTTATTGTAGTCATTCTAGGTGGGTTATTAAGTTTAAAATCGGGGTCGTTGAGAAGGTGAGATTATGTCTAGATTTAGAGAGCTTTATTATAATGATTCTAAAACGAAATATTCACTATTAAAGTGGACGATGTTGGGCTTGTTGTTAAGGTTTTTATGTATGCCATTTTTTTTTCATGGAGATATAATATCGGTATACTGGAGAGGGTATGATTTAGCATTTAATTATAATGCAGTTTTTTCTAATGAGCAAGGCAGCACTGTGTTACATGCATTATTTTTGAGGGTTATCAACATATTCGTAAATATAAAGCAAATATTTATTATGCCATCGCAAATCACGTCATTCACTGATTATACAAATGTTACTTATCAATACATTACCGAGTCATTTAACCATCTGTATGGGGTTATATTTATTCTTAAAATTCCATATCTTATATTTGATCTAATTATCCCAGTCGTCTTATTGTATTTATTTCAAGATAATAAGAAGGCTGCAATATTAGCCTATAAATTCTGGATGGTCAACATTGTATTAATATACTCAGTTTATATTTTTGGGAGATATGAAAGCATACCCCTATTTTTTCTTGTATTACTATTAGTTTGTTTGAAAAAAGAGAAATACAAATCAGTATTTTTATTACTTGGAATTGGAATTACAATAAGACTTTATCTTTTCTTTTTCTTAATACCCTTACTTTTAATAGTACCTCAAACGGCGAAGGATAAGATCAAATTAGTAATGATTACTATAATCCCCTCAATTATTCTTACAGTTTTATTTAGTTTAATGGGGAGCACTAATATTCCTTTGGCATCAGTGGCTGGATCTGATCATGGTAGTTTTATTTTTGCATTCAAATCAAATTTATTAGGTGGCCATAATATTTATTGGTTTGTTGTCTTTTATCTTATTGTGTTATTGATTTTGTTTTTTAACGATAAGGTAATAAATGTTTACAACGATTCTTGGAAATACATGTTTATTATAATATCTTTCATGCTTTCTATTAGCTTTTTCCATCCACAATATTTCTCGTGGTTTGTAATTTTCATTCCTTTTTTCTTTCTATATGAAGAAAAATATAAATGGTTTACCTTTTATATTATTCAAGGTTTAGTTTTTCTAGTTTATTCTATGTTTTGGAATAATGATCTATTCCTTTTACTTACAAAATTCGTTGTAAATACAACAGAAGTATCTTCTGTATATGAATTTACCGATTCATATATATCCTCAGAGTTACTAATAAGTTTATTGCGTAGTGCACTAGCTGCATCATTGATCTATCCAATTATTTTTATTGTCAAAAAAATGCGAGCAAACAATGAGGTTGAACTATGAATAAGAATCATAAGATTATATATGTGACTCTATCACTGCTCTTGTTAACTGGAACTCTATTTATTTATTATTATTCTGAAGGGAAGGAAGAAAGTTATACTTCAGTAGTTATAGAAAATAAAAATAGTTTTGAAAAGTCCGATTTAACCCAAATCAGAATTGATATACACAAACGTCCCTTTTCTAGTTACACTCCACAGAAGTTAATAGTAAAGGGTGTGGGGGATGAAAAAGTAAATTTCAGTAAAGAGATATTAAATGATCAGATTATATTTACTATCCCGTTAATGCTACAAGCTAATGAGAGCAGAAATTATATAATACAAGAAGGTCAAGGTGATTATGTAGAGCAAACTCCTGATCTAGCTTTGAAATCCATAGTAGAACAAAATATTAATATAAGTGGTAGTGGTGAACAGAATATTGAGTATTGGGGCGTCGAGACTGTCGATAGTTATTTGGGAATTAAACCCTTATTGGGTGGATCGATGTTAAAAGTCAGTTTAAGTCCTCTATTAACAGATTCTACAGATGACCATTTCGTTAACTATATTCCAATTAGTGGAGAATTGGAATATAACATAGAAGATACTACTTTTCTCGAATACGATATATTAAGTGCTGAACAGACCAATATGAGGCTAACTGTTCAAGGAATAGTCGATGGAAACCCTACTTGGTCTAAAATCACCTGGGACAATGATATTATCAAGTCTAAAGTGAATGAGTGGATTCACGTGAGGACTCCACTATCCGAATTTGATAATCAAACTCTTAGTGAATTGTTTCTAATGGCAAACGATTCTCCTTCATTAGATAATGATAATGATCTAGTTTTTTTAATTGATAATATTAGACTAACTGAAGGTGATAATTATAGAATTAATATAGATTATAGATTGAAAGACAAGGTAGACAATTTTTTGAACTATTGGTTTAGTCCATTTATTAAGCATTTAAAAGAGGATAAGATATTTACAGGTTTATACAGTATGTTGATATTTTTGGTTTTAGTAGGCTTAGTTTATTTCTCTGTTAAAGAGCGAAAAGAGGAAACGAAATGACAACTTTAATAACTGGTGGCGCAGGATTTATAGGATCACATCTTGTTAATAAGTTATTGAAAAATAACGAGAGAGTAGTGGTTATTGATAATTTCAATGATTTTTATAACTCTAGTCTGAAAAGAGATAATATTTCTGGATTTATGAGAAACCCATTATTTAATTACTATGAAGGTGATATTACAGATGTTGTATTCTTAAAAGAAGTCTTTCTTAAAGAGAAACCTAGAAAAGTAGTTCATCTTGCTGCATGGGCGGGAGTTCGCCCATCTATTCAACAACCGCTCTTATATGAATCAGTAAACGTCATGGGTACTCTTAATTTATTGGAAATATGCAAAGAACTTAATATTAAAAACTTTGTATTTGCATCTTCATCATCGGTATATGGAATTAATGCAAAGATTCCATTCTCAGAAGAAGATCCGGTTAATCAAATGATTTCTCCATACGCGGTTACAAAACGGGCGGGGGAATTACATTGTTATACATATTCACATTTGTTTGGAATTCCAATTTCTTGTCTTCGATTCTTTACCGTATATGGACCAAGACAACGGCCAGAGATGGCTATTCATAAATTCACGAGAATGATTGATCGTGGTGAAAAGCTGACAATGTTTGGGGATGGGAGTACTAAACGTGACTATACATTTATAGAGGATATTGTGGATGGAATAATTGGGGTCTTAAATAATCCTAGACCATTTGAAATTTATAATATAGGTAATTCAACAACGGTAGAACTCAGATATTTAATTCAACTTATTGAAGGTGGTTTAAACAAGAAGGCTGATATTGAGGTATTACCTGAACAACAAGGAGATGTTCCAATCACCTTCTCTGATACTAATAAGATCCATAAATTATGTGGTTTTCAAGCTAAAACATCTATAGAAACTGGAATTGAGATGTTTATAAAGTGGTATAAGGATAATGGTCAACTACTTACAAAATATACGTAATAAATTGAGAATAAAGATGGTTCATTTAATGAGTTTAAGCTAGAAGATTAGGAGCGAACTATGAATATTACTATTATTGGAACAGGGTATGTCGGTTTGGCAACGGGAGTCTGTTATGCTGAAATAGGTCATAAAGTTATATGCGTTGATAATAATCAAGAGAAGATAGATCTCCTTAACAAGGGGATCAGTCCTATTTATGAACCTGGCCTTGAAGAATTGATGATAAAGAACAATTCAGAGGGAAGACTTTTTTTTACAACAAATCTAGAAGAAGCAGTAAATGAATCCTTAGTAATAATGATTGCTGTAGGAACGCCTTCATTACCTGATGGAAACGTAGATATGTCTTTTATTGATCAAGTAGCAAAGCAGATTGGTGAAGCAGTTAATTCAACCAAAATTATTGTGAATAAAAGTACGGTTCCGATTGGATCCGCTGAAAGAGTCTATTCCTTAATTAAGCAAGTGGATGAAGGAAATGATATTTATGTTGCTTCTGTCCCAGAATTTTTGAGGGAAGGATCGGCTGTTAATGATATTTTGAATGGTGAACGTGTTATCATCGGAGTTGATTCTGAATTGGCTCGAGAAATACTTGTGGATTTACACGCACCTTTTAATATACCAATTCAAGTGACTGATATTAGAAGTGCAGAGCTGATTAAATATGCAGCAAATTCCTTTTTAGCCATGAAAATATCTTACATTAATGAGTTGGCTAAATTAGCTGAAAATGTCGGAGCTGATATTACACAAGTTGCCAAAGGTATAGGTACAGATAGCCGGATTGGAAATAAGTTTTTAAATGCGGGTATAGGATTTGGAGGTGCATGCTTTCCTAAGGACACGTTAGGTTTAATGAAAATATATGAGAATAACGGTCTTGAATTCGGTATATTGAAAGAAGTAATTAAAGTGAATGAAACACAATACCATATTATCATTCAGAAGATAATCAAACTATTTCCAGATATTCAAGGAAAAACAATTTCGATATTAGGGTTATCATTTAAACCTAATACAAATGATATGAGGGAAGCACCTTCCGTAAAGATTATCAATGATTTGTTTGATTTGACAAATAATAATATAATAATTAAAGCTTATGATCCAATATGTACTGAGGAAGCTAAAGAACAGATTAAACATCCAGTCCAATACTACGATAATATTGATCAGACTATATATAAGTCTGATGTAGCTGTTATAGTAACAGAATGGGAACAAATCGTCGAATACGAATGGCATTCAAAAGTTAAATCTATGAATTCTCCTGTTATTATTGATGGTAGGAATTGCTTAAAGAGGGAAACTCTTGAAGGTGTTGAGTATATTGGGGTTGGCATTGGACTTGGTCGAGGCATGTAAGGTAAAATATACTAGTGTTAAATTAAATACTAGTTGGAGGATTAATGTGAAAGTTATTAATATTACTGGTGATTTGGTTCACACTTATATCTTATAACAAAAGTCACTGATTAACTTATTCCACCTAGGATTAGACCAATCTGATCTGTGAATTCTCCCCCCAACCGGTATTGAGTACACTTATCTACTTAAATTGCACATTTAATCGTTATTATAGTGACGATTCTAATTACCAAAACACTGTCTAAGCTTATTACTAAAAGTAAAAGAACGGAGGTAACATAATGAAAGGTATAATCCTAGCAGGTGGTACAGGCTCGCGGCTTTACCCGTTAACTAAGGTCACCAACAAACATCTTCTTCCCGTAGGTAAATATCCTATGATCTTTCACTCTGTATATAAACTAAAGCAAGCTGGTATTAGTGACATTCTCATTGTGACAGGTAAAGACCACATGGGAGATGTAGTTAATCTTCTTGGTAGTGGCACGGAAATGGGTGTCACCTTCACATACAAAGTACAAGATGAAGCTGGGGGTATTGCACAAGCACTTGATCTAGCTGAACATTTTGTTGGAGATGACCAAATGGTCGTAATTCTAGGTGACAATGTATTTGAAGATGATATAACTCCTTATGTGCAAAACTTCCAACAGCAGAAGAGTGGCGCGAAGATCCTAATTCAAGAAGTTCAAGATCCCAAACGATTTGGAGTGCCTGAACTTCAAGGAGAACGAATTACTTCTATTGAGGAAAAACCAGAACAACCTAAATCTAATTATGCGGTAACAGGGATTTATATGTTCGATAATAATGTGTTTGATATTGTGAAGACCTTAAAGCCTTCTAACAGAGGCGAATTAGAAATAACAGATGTGAATAATGCATATATTAATCGTAATGAGCTTACTTTCGATATTCTCCAAGGTTGGTGGACGGATGCTGGGACGCATGCTTCATTGGCTCGGGCTAACGAGTTATCACAGAACTTGAACTTTGGGGAAGCATTTGGCAAATTGAAATTATAAATATAGGGAGGAATTCGAGGTTATGAAAGTCACTCCTCTTAAATTACAGGGTGCAAGTATAATAGAACCAAACGTCCACGGAGATAGTCGTGGATATTTCATGGAAAGCTATAACGACGCTATACTACAGCAGCAGGGGATTAGTCATACTTTTATCCAAGATAATCAATCTCTTTCCGCAGAATCAGGGGTTCTGCGGGGGCTTCACTATCAGCTTAATCCCAAGGCTCAAACGAAGCTACTCCGGGTACTATCTGGTGCCATTTACGATGTGATCGTTGATATCCGTCGTAACTCACCAACGTTCGGTCAGTGGGTGGGAGTTATCTTAAGTGAACATAATCATCGTCAACTTTTAGTTCCCAAGGGATTCGCCCATGGGTTCTGCACGCTTGTTCCGAATACGCAAGTATTCTATAAAGTGGACGAATATTATTCGCCGGAGCACGATCGTGGCATACTATGGAACGATCCTGCTTTAGGGATTGATTGGCCTACATCCAATCCGATTCTTTCGGATAAAGATCAACGTCATCCGCTACTTCAAGATGCGGAACTTAATTTTGAGTAGGGGGAATATTTTCAAATGAAACTTCTTGTTACCGGTGGTGCCGGATTTATCGGTAGTAACTTTGTTATATACATGTTGCAACAGCATCCAAATTATCAAATTGTGAACGTGGATGCGTTGACATACGCAGGAAATCTAGAGAATCTGAAGTCTATTGAGAATCATCCGAATTATTCTTTTGTTAAAGCGGATATTACGGATGGTCAGGCCATTGATCAAATATTCCAGCAAGGTATTGATGTCGTTGTTAACTTTGCAGCGGAGTCGCATGTGGATCGGAGTATTCTAGAGCCGGAAGTGTTTGTGAAGACGAATGTATTGGGTACTCAGGTGCTACTTGATGCATCTAAGAAGTATGGTGTGACGAAGTATGTACAGGTATCTACGGATGAAGTGTATGGTTCGCTTGGTGAGACGGGTCTATTCATGGAGAGTACGCCATTAGAACCGAATAGTCCATATTCCGCTAGTAAGGCGGGAGGGGATCTGTTGGTTCGTGCTTATCACGAGACGTTCGGATTGCCTGTGAACATCACGCGTTGTTCTAATAACTATGGACCTTACCAATTCCCAGAGAAGCTTATTCCATTGATTATATCTCGTGCATTGAGTGATCAAGCGTTACCGATATACGGTGATGGGCTGAATATTCGTGACTGGTTGTATGTTGAGGATCATTGTAGTGCCATTGATCTTATCATTCATCAGGGACGTGTAGGTGAAGTATACAATATCGGGGGTAACAATGAACGGAATAATCTCCATATTGTGAAGACTATTTTACAAGAGTTGAATAAACCAGAATCTCTAATCACATATGTGGAGGATCGTCTGGGCCATGACCGTCGTTATGGAATAGATCCAACGAAGATTACACAAGAGTTGGGTTGGAAGCCGAAGCATAACTTCGAGACCGGAATCAAAGAGACGATTCAATGGTACTTGAATAATAAAGATTGGTGGACTCGTATTCAATCGGGTGAGTACCAACAATATCAGGTAAAACAATATGGTGAGCGTCTAGGAGATTCTCTATGAGAGCACTGGTGACAGGAGCAGCCGGTCAGTTAGGGACGGATGTCGTTACTAACTTGCGGAACAGCGGTCATAATGTGTTTGCATGTGATCGGAATGAGTTGGATATTACCGATTTGGCACAATGCCAACAAGTGATCGGTCAATATCAGCCAGATGTTGTCATCCACTGTGCGGCATATACAGCGGTTGATGCTGCTGAGACAGATATAGATGGTGCTTATGCTGTTAATACTGTAGGTACGAGGAATATAGCGGTGGCTACGGAAGGTATTGGATCCAAGCTGATCTATATCAGTACAGATTATGTGTTTGATGGTACTAGCACTGAACCATATCAAGAGTATGATAATACGAATCCCCAGAGTATTTACGGAAAGTCCAAACGTGCAGGAGAGGCGTTAGTGCAAAGCCTATCATCACGATACTTTATCGTTAGAACATCTTGGGTATATGGTATGTATGGGAATAACTTTGTCAAAACGATGTTGCGTCTCGGTCAAGAGAAGCCCTCGCTAAAAGTTGTGCATGACCAGAAGGGATCTCCAACCTATACGGTTGATCTCGCCAACTTCTTGTTAGAGCTTATGGAGACAGAAAAGTACGGTGTCTACCATGCTTCTAATAGTGGTGTATGTACATGGTATGAGTTTACTCAGGCCATATTTGAGGAAGCTCGTCAGTTGGGAATCAACATTATTGCTCAGCCGGAGCCTTGCTCGACAGATGAATTCCCACGTCCGGCTCATCGTCCAGCTAATTCGGTCATGGAGCATTTATCGATTCGAACGAATGGTTTTCAGGATCTACGCTCATGGCGAGAAGGGCTTAGAGACTTCTTACAGCAATGGAATGCAACTGAATCCAAATAGTTTTTTCAACGAATCCCTCGATCTTATCCCACTGATCGAGGGATTACTCTATAATAGAGAGTAAATCTAAATCGTAAAGGAAAATCTTCTTATGAAAAATTCTGTTAGCGTACATATCGTAACTTATAATAGTGCGGAAGACATTTCAACATGTTTAGAAGCGCTACAAGCTCAAACGTATCCTATACAGCAAGTTATCGTGGTTGATAATGCATCATCTGATGATACAGTACAACAAGTTAACTCATATTCCAAACGGTTTAATGACGCCATTTATATCGTGGAGAACCTAGCCAATGTTGGCTTTGCTCCAGCTCATAATCAAGCTATTCTTTTATCTTCGACTGATTACGTATTGGTGCTGAACCCAGATGTAACATTACAACCGGATTACATCAAGTTACTGGTTGAGCAAATGGAGCATCGACCGGATATCGGAAGCGCAACTGGAAAGCTACTGTTAAGTTCTAACCCAGAGTTGGTAGATAGTACAGGCTTAATAATGAATAACCATTGTCGAGCCTTTGACCGTGGAGCTGGGGAGCTATCATCGCAGTGGGATCAGTCTGAAGAAGTATTTGGCGTGTCCGGAGCGGCAGCACTCTACTCTCGGAGAATGATTGAGAATATTAGCATAAATGATGAGTTTTTCGACAGTGACTTTTTTGCATATAAAGAAGATGTAGATGTTGCATGGCGTGCGCAACTGCTAGGATGGAAGTCTTATTATCTAGCAGAAGCGATTGGGTATCATGCTAGAGGATGGAAGCAAGGGGGGCGAACCAGTCAGCCACTCTTCATACGAAGGGCATCATACATTAACCGTTATAAAATGATGTATAAAAACATGGAGCGCTCAGGTGTATTTAGATCGATCCTCCGATTATTACCTTATGAGATCGCTAGCAATGGATATTTTCTATTAAGAGAACCTAAAGTGCTAGGCGCATGGAGGGCATTCTTAGAGCAATTGCCACATCTAAGGGAAAAGCGCAAAGAGATTATGGACAGAAGGAATAGACTCCCTAAGTAAAACTCTCCTGAACTACCATCGGTATGGTATAATATTGTCGAGAGATTACTATATTTGTCAGGAAGTGCTACATACATGGATTTAAGTATTCTTATTCTTAATTATAATACATGCAAGCTAACGATGGATTGCCTACAATCGGTATTTGCTTCGACTACAAGTTATACCTTTGAAGTGATTGCCATAGACAACCATTCTAGTGATTCATTTGTTGAGAGTATTGCCGTAGAGTATCCACAAGTGACACTTATCGCAAACGATGACAATATCGGGTTCGCCCGTGGAAATAACCAAGGAATGGACATCGCGACTGGGCGATATGTTCTTCTCCTCAATTCAGATACGATTGTACAAGAGGATACGTTGCAGACGATGATCTCCTTCATGGATGAGAATCCAACCGTAGGAGCATCAGGGTGCAAAGTTATTCTGCCTGATGGAAGTCTTGATAAGGCGTGTCGTCGAGGTTTTCCGACACCATCGGCGTCTTTTTATTATGCATTCGGCATATCTAGATTATTCCCTGATAATCCAAAGTTCAATCAGTACCAACTAGGCCATTTGGATCCCGATGAGGAGTATCCTGTGGATTGTCTGGTAGGTGCATTCATGATGGTTCGCCAGGAAACGATTGATCAGGTGGGTAGACTGGATGAGACCTTCTTCATGTATGGTGAGGATATTGATTGGTGCTATCGCATCAAGCAGGCGGGTTGGGGCATTCATTATTATCCTCGTACGACCATCATCCATCTTAAAGGGGGGAGTGCTCGTCGCAGACCCACACGGATTATCTATGAATTCCATCGCGCGATGGTGATATTCCATCACAAACATTATAAAGACCGTTACCATTGGTTGACTAATAGCGTTATCTATATGGGGATAGGTTTAAAATTTACAATGGCGTTACTCAAGAACAAATTGACCCGATCGAAGCCTGCTTCGAAACCAGCAGATAATCAGGTGGAGGTGAGATTATGATTCGTAGAAGTCAGGGTATACTTACCAAGTTATATATTTTATCAGATTTTCTCGTCGTTCAGATGTCATTCCTGCTCGCTTGGTGGATTAAATTCGAAAGCGGCTTGATTCCATATGAAACTCCGATGCCTATAGAGAAGTATGCGTTGTGGAGTCTTGTCTACGGTGGGATCGCGGTTGTTATAGGTGTCGTATTGACACTCTATTCACCCAAGAGAAAAAAGAGATTCGCAGATGAATTCCTCAAAGTTATTCAGGCACATTTGGTTAGTATATTCGTCCTGATTAGTGTCATGTTTGTTATTAAAGAGATTGATATTTCACGGGTGTATCTAGCGATCTATCTAAGTTTGAATATTTTCTTTATTATATTTTATCGCTATTTCCTTAAAGTCTCTCTTAAGCATTTCCGTGAGAAAGGCTACAACCGACAATTTGTATTAATTGTGGGAGCAGGTAGTCTAGGTAAACGATTCTTCAATAATTTGAGGCAGTATCCCGAATTAGGTTATGAGGTCGTTGGATTCTTAGATGATAATCAAGTCTGGGATAATATTGAGGCGAAGCATTTCAGTCCAATTCTCGGAAATTTGGATGATCTTGAGGAAGTGCTCAGTCGAGAACTCATTGATGAAGTTGTCCTTGCGTTACCACTAGATGCGCATTCGAAATATAAGAATATTATTGTCCTTTGTGAGAAGGCGGGTGTACGAACTCTGATCATACCGGACTTCTTCGATTACTTACCGGCTCGCCCTTACTTCGATAATTTCGCGGGTATGCCTATGATTAACGTTAGAGACATACCCCTTGATGTAGCAGGTAACCGAATATTTAAGAGATTATTCGATATTGTATTTTCTTTGACCACGATTATATTGATTTCACCTGTGATGCTCGCAGTGGCAGTGGGCGTCAAATGTACTTCATCGGGTCCCATTATATTTAAGCAAGAGCGTGTTGGATTGAATCGTCGTAATTTCATGATGTATAAGTTCCGTTCGATGAAGCAGCAGCTGGAAGATGGAGTAGACACGGGGTGGACGGTCGAGAATGATCCTCGTCGGACTCGGTTCGGTACATTCATACGATCTACAAGCCTAGATGAGCTTCCCCAATTCTTCAATGTGTTGATGGGACATATGAGTGTCGTAGGACCACGACCGGAACGACCTTATTATGTGGAGCAATTCCGCGATGAGATTCCAAAGTATATGGTGAAGCATCACGTTCGCCCCGGCATTACCGGTTGGGCACAGACGAATGGCTTGCGTGGGGACACCTCCATAGAAGATCGGATTAACCACGATATTTTCTATATTGAGAACTGGTCTATTTTATTTGATATTAGGATTATTATGAAGACCATTACGAATGGATTTAAGAATCACAATGCTTATTAAGTAGATTATGAGACTGTTCCTTGGGCGATATGCTTGAGGGGCAGTTTTTTTGTATATTGATCGTTAGGTAAGACAGACTCGTACCCCGGAGTGACAAGGTGAAGGCCAAGATCACTCCGACGGTCTCATTGGAGAAATCAATAGAACCTAGTATACCTTTGCTTTTCTATTAATAGATAGTATGATCTATTCAAAACCTTCGGTGGTGGTAACTACATAGTGCGGAGTGATTCAAAAGACGTTCGTTTAGATTTGCTGGAATTAGCCAATGCTAACTCGCATAAGGATACTGTGTGTGGTGAGGTTAGAATGGTAGATATAATAGGTAATAAACTTCTTGATCTTCCTAACGTTAAAGAGGTTTACTATTATGCAGTGGGGGAAGATCACTTTTACACTGTGATTTTTGATCAAGATCAAGATGATTTGAGTAATCAGATTGCAGCGGTTCAAGTCGAGGCATACGATCTTTATCCTGATGAATATTTTGATGTCCGTTATTCGATTTCAGATCATTTCAACCTGAATTTACTCCCGCGTAATGCAAAGCGTATTTCAGAAAGGGAGTAATATTTCATGCCAACGTGTGATCAACACCAGTTGAATTATATTTCTAATCTGGAAGTAGCGAATACGATGAGCAATTCTGAAATTGCTCCAAATGATTGGATTATTATAGTATATTTCTATTCAGCTGTTCATCTTGTAGAGAAGGTGTTGTCTGATCAAGCGAAACTAGTGAACGTCTCGCCCTCGAAGTAGACATTATCAAGCGTACCAATATTGACTAGCTTCGTTCTCCACAATAAGGAGTTCATTGCGCTAATGCAGCCCGAATTAAATCTGGGTACACCTTCGTTAATCTTTTAATCAGACAATCTAGATATTCTGTATAAAGACTTTTCAGATAAAAACATCACACTCGGAGAAATGGTAACTATGCCTGGAGGTAGAGTATTTAACTTTGCTGATCATGACAATAATTACTTTGCCGTGATGGAGAAAAGCTGAATTGATATTACACAATGGAACGTCCACTTGGGCGTTCTATTTATTTGATCGTGAATTGCGGAAAAGTTACGTATGAGATCGAGTGGTCACTATGAAGCTGAATAGTGTTCATTTAGTCGGTTGTGTAACTTTCTTCAGGCCTCGCACCAAGTTGCGCGACGGTCGTTTTATCGCTACGTCGCCGCAAAGTCGAGCAATTGCAGAAAATGCAGTTAATTAGTTGGGAAAGGTGGAATAGAGAGAAACAGATGCAAAGATACATCTAAAATTGGGGAAACGGTGGAAAATGGGGTTTTGGGAGTAATTAGATGTATGTTTTGCAGCTAAACCCAGAGCTAATGGAGAAGGAGCGAATTTAAGTGTTCTTTGTGCAACTGCGAGACCGACGATGGTTATATATTCCGTTCCTATTCAACGCGAACAGATTGACAGTGTCCCCTCGCTAACATAGACTAGATTTAGAGTCTTACGATGATCCGTGGGGGTATGAAGGTTGAAGCAAATGATGAAGTCTTGGAGACATGTATTTAAGCTAGATCCTGACCGGGAGATGGATGAACGGAGTCTGGATGCAGTATGCATGTCCGGTACAGATGCTATAATGGTTGGAGGGTCATCAGGGGTAACTTATGAGAATACCGTCGAGCTGATGTCACGGGTACGTCGGTACGAATTGCCATGTGTACAAGAGGTGTCGGATATGGAAGCCATTGTGCCAGGGTTCGATCTCTATTTGATCCCGATGGTGTTGAATAGTTGTGATCCATCTTGGATCGTGGGACATCAACAGCAAGCCATTGATCGGTTCGGATATATGATCCCTTGGGAACTACTCGTGACAGAAGGATATATTGTCCTGAATCCAGATTCCACCGTTGCACAATTAACGGAAGCAGATACTAAGCTTGAACGATCAGGGATTGTCGCTTACGCCCAAGTGGCAGATAAGTTGATGTCATTGCCCGTAGTGTACTTGGAATACAGTGGTATCTTTGGAGATATGGAGATCGTTAGAGCGGTGCAACAAGAACTAACAGGAGCTCAACTTATATATGGCGGTGGTATCCGAGATCTTCATTCGGCCAAACAAGCAGCAGAGGTAAGTGACACTATCGTAGTCGGTAACATTATTTATGAGGATTTAGCGCAAGCATTGCAGACCGTAGGGGCTGTGAAGTAGCCGTTGTAGAAATAAACTGCACCATAATCACTATTCATTGAAAATATGGGACAGCGAGCAAACCTAGCGCAGGGAACGGAATTGTCCTGAAGAAACGTTAGTGGTCGCCTACAAGTTTTCCGTAGGAAAGCTACCTCGAAAGCATATGCTTTGACATTGGATTTCTACTACCATAGGTTGTATCCATTCAGGAAATCCGAGGGCAACAGCGATCGTAAGGACAATCCGTTACCGCAGCGGTCATCTCACACCACTATTTGCAAGGAATTATTATAATTTATATTCGGAAGGAGCATGTGCGCATGCAACCTATTGACATACATGAAGCGATAAAGAAACTCAACCCACCACAGCAGCAAGCGGTTGAAGCTGTAGACAAACCTCTATTAATTATGGCAGGTGCCGGGAGTGGAAAGACGCGGGTGCTTACGCATCGAATCGCGTATCTGATTGCCACACGTAAAGCTCCACCTTGGGCTATTCTGGCCATTACTTTTACGAACAAGGCAGCACGTGAAATGCAAGATCGCGTATCGAAGCTTGTGGGAAGAGAAGGTCGAGATATTTGGGTATCTACTTTCCACTCCATGTGCGTACGTATTTTGCGTAAAGATATTGAAAGAATTGGATTCGGCTCGAGCTTCTCGATTCTGGATTCAACCGATCAACTCTCCGTCATCCGCAATTGTATGAAGGAACTTAACATTGATACGAAGAAATTCGAACCGAAGGCCATTCAGGCTATTATTAGTGCTGCTAAGAATGAGTTAATACTACCTGATCAATTCGAACAGAAGGCTACGGATTATATCGAAGAGCTTGCGGCCAAAATATATAAGATGTACCAAAGACGACTGAAGAACAATAACTCACTAGATTTCGATGATCTGATCATGAAGACCATTGAATTATTTAGAGAAGTTCCAGAAGTTCTCGATTTCTACCAAAAGAAATTCCAATACATTCACGTCGATGAATATCAGGATACGAACCGTGCGCAGTATATGCTGTGCCGTATGTTAGCTGAGGGGCATCACCGCATCTGTGTCGTAGGAGATAGTGACCAATCCATCTATCGCTGGCGTGGAGCGGATATTACGAACATTCTTAATTTCGAGAAGGACTATCCAGAAGCACAGACGATCTACCTGGAGCAGAACTACCGATCTACCTCGAACATTCTGAATGCAGCGAACGAAGTCATTAACCTGAATACAGGACGCAAACCGAAGAAGCTGTGGACCGATCAGGGCGAAGGCGCCAAAATAAAGGTGTATCGTGCCAATTCGGAACATGATGAAGGATATTTCGTCGCATCTGAGATTACTAAGAACGTGAATTCAGGGCAATCCTATCAGAATCATGCCATTCTATATCGTACGAACGCTCAGTCACGGGTAATCGAGGAAATTCTGATCAAATCAGATATTCCCTATCAGATTGTCGGCGGCATCAAGTTCTATGATCGCAAAGAAATCAAAGACCTACTCGGATATTTGAAGCTTTTGTCCAATCCAGATGATGATATTAGTTTAACGAGAATTATTAATGTGCCGAAGAGAGCCATTGGTGACACGACAGTCGCGAAATTAGCGGCGGCGGCATCGGAGCGGGGGAGTTCTATTTTCCGAGTGTTGCAATTCGTAGATGATCTTGGATTCGCCGGACGAACACGCGACGCACTTGTAGGCTTCTATGATATGATCGCATCCTTACATCAGATGGTGGAGGAATCGTCTGTTACGGAGTTGACGGAGAAGATTCTAGAGTTGTCGCTATATCGCGAGGAGTTGGACAAGGAGAAGACGCTGGAATCACGCTCTCGCTTGGAGAATATTGAAGAGTTCTTGTCTGTAACGATGGAATTTGAGAAGAATAATGAAGATAGATCATTGGTAGCTTTTCTAACAGATCTAGCTCTAATCGCTGACATCGATACGATGAATGATGATCCTGAGGAGCAAAAGGACGTCAACACCGTTACTCTCATGACGATGCATAGCGCTAAGGGTTTGGAGTACCCCGTTGTGTTCATTGTTGGAATGGAAGAGGGAGTATTCCCACACAGCCGTGCTTTCAGTGATAATGAGGAGTTGGAGGAGGAGCGCCGTCTTGCCTACGTTGGTATTACACGCGCGGAGAAACAGTTGTTTCTATCTTGTGCACAGATGCGAACTTTGTTTGGGCGGACAACAGCGAATCAACCGTCTCGTTTCCTAGAAGAGATTCCAGATGAACTGAAAGAAGATACGGTGATGGCTCGAGATCGTGATCGCTATCAGCGGGGTGGCAGTACAGGTGGTGCCTATGGAGGACGTAGCTTGGGTGGTGGAGGAAGTAACTTCGGATCTAACTCATCTCTTAGTGGTTCTACCGCATCGGCGGCTAATCGCGTGACTGTAACGACATCCATGAAGGCGAATACGGAAGCAGGAAGTTCATCTGATCTGTCTGCTCTAAAAGCAGGCGAGAAAGTCTCCCATGGTAAATGGGGAATTGGCGTTGTCGTCGCTGTCAAAGGTAGCGGGGATGACACGGAGCTGCAGATTGCTTTTCCAGCACCTGTTGGAGTGAAGCGTTTGTTGGCAGGATTTGCACCCATTACGAAGGTAGAGTAATAGAGGATATTCAAAAGACTATCTTTTGATCACGAAGTATATATTGAAGGGGAGATACGCTGTCATGGATTCGATTCAACCGATGGATCTGCTCGTAGCCGAGATTAATAAGCATAATTATCATTACTACACGATGGATACACCTCTTTTGAGTGACAAAGAATATGATGCTTTATATGATCAGTTGGTTCAGCTTGAAAAAGATACTGGAATCGTCCTCCCCGATTCTCCAACGCAAAGAGTAGGAGCGGAATTACTCAAGGGTTTCGAACCTCATCGTCATTTGGCACCGCTCTGGAGTCTGGATAAAGCGCAAAATATGGATCAGCTTCGCAATTGGAATAATCGAGCGATTAAGCTTGTGACAGAGTATAACAACAATAACCCGGATGATCTTTTGCCGGATCTGTGCTATGCCGTTGAATTGAAGTTCGATGGGTTAACGCTGAATCTGACTTACAGTAACGGGAGATTAGTACAGGCAGCAACTCGGGGAAATGGGGCGACGGGTGAGGGGATTCTTGCGCAGGTGAAGACGATTAAGTCCGTTCCACTTACGATACCTTATACTGAGGGCACGATTGAAGTTCAAGGCGAAGGGATCATGAATCTGTCTGTTCTTAGTGATTACAATCTGCAAGCTGCGGAGCCACTGAAGAATGCGCGTAATGCTGCGGCAGGGGCGCTTCGTAACTTGAACCCGAAGGCAACGGCGGAACGTCGATTGAATGCTTTTTTCTACAATGTGGGTTATAGCGATGCTGTTGAATTTAAGGATCATCGTGAGATGATGGGCTTCCTGCAGGATAATCGATTTAAGGTCAACCCGTTCATTGCTTATTTCGAAGACTTCGAAGATGTGATGGAGGAGTTAGTGAAAATAGTGGAACGTCGCTCTTCTCTAGACTATCTGATCGATGGAGCTGTTATCAAACTTGTAGATATGCGCACGAGAGAGGTACTGGGCTACACAGATAGATTTCCACGTTGGGCAGTTGCCTATAAGTTCGAAGCGGAAGAGACAACAACTGTTCTGGAGTCTGTGTCTTGGGAAGTTGGCCGTACGGGTAAAATAACTCCTGTCGCTCGGGTAGAAGCTGTTGAGCTTGCTGGAGTAACGGTTCAGAACTGCACGTTGAACAATATCGGCGATATTGAACGGAAGAACTTGAAGTACGCTTTGGGTGCGCGGGTGTTCATTCGTAGATCCAATGACGTTATTCCTGAGATTCTCGGCAAAGTGCCAGAAGAGGCTGATGGGGAGGAAATCGTATTCCCTACAAATTGTCCATCATGCGAGTTCCCATTGGAGCAAAAAGGTGCACATCTATTCTGCAATAATCGTCTTGACTGCAAACCACAATTGATTGGACGGATTACTCATTTCGCCTCACGTGATGCGATGGATATTGATACGTTCAGTGTGATGACTGCAGAGCTTCTATATAATGAGCGCGGAGTGCGTGAACCGGCAGATTTGTACACGTTAGCTTATGATGACCTAGTTAATCTGGATCGTTTCGGGGACAAGAAGGCCAATAACCTTCTGCAAGCGTTGGAGAATAGCAAAGGACGTGATCTGGCGTCGTTCCTCTTCGGCTTAGGAATTCCGAACACGGGTAAAGCAACCACTCGAATGTTAGCAGAACATTACCGTGATCTATCTCTTGTGATGGCAGCGACGATCGATGAGTTAATCGTTCTACCAGATGTCGGCGGGATTGTCGCAGAAAGTATCGTGAACTTCTTTGCAGATCCGCGTATGCGCGCAGGTATTGATGTGATGCTGACTTTAGGTGTGCAAGCGAAAGCGCCGGAAGAAGCTCGAGTAGTGAGTACAGACTCCTTTTTCAACGGGAAGACGGTTGTGCTGACAGGAACGCTGCATAAACTGACTCGTGATGAGGCAGCCAAACGTTTGGAAGCATTAGGTGCGAAAGTAACAGGTAGTGTGTCTGCGAAGACTGATCTCGTTATTGCTGGTGAGAAAGCAGGCAGTAAGCTTGCGAAGGCACAAAAGCTTGGCATTCAAGTGATCGAGGACGAAGATGAGTTTATTCGGTTATTGGGACTAGATGCGAAGTTGGAGTGATACCTCTGAAATAGATAGGAAATGCAGTGGCCTCTATATAAGGGGCTGCTGCATTTTTTTTAGGAAATCTTCCTGAACTAAAAGAAAATCCCACGGGCACCACAACTGCTAGAATCACCCAACCAGAATTAGCAAAGTTGTGATAGTTTAACCCAGAGGGCATGGTCGCGATAAGCCTATATGCTCGCAAGGACGTCTCACTCATGAAGTGATCAGGAAGTGGTAGTTATTTCGATAAAAATAACTTTACGAAAAAGCTTGCATCTTGTCGAATGCCATGGTATATTATCAACTGTCGCTTCAAACAAGTGACAAACCAAGCTTCTCACAATCTAGTAAAAAGAAATAAAAAAGAGTTGACATTGATAGTGAGAACATGATATATTATATTTCTGCCGCAAACGACATTGTTTGACAGCAGACGTAAATAAGTTCTTTGAAAACTGAACAAATGGATGATGTGAATTTTTAAAAAAAGAACATTTATGTTCTTGTCAGTTTGTTTCAAAATGAGCATAATCGCTCTTTTCATTATTCGTCATGTAATTCATCCTCTCCGCAAGGAGATGGACGATTTACATGGCGATCGATCAAACTTTGTTTGATCTTAATTGGAGAGTTTGATCCTGGCTCAGGACGAACGCTGGCGGCGTGCCTAATACATGCAAGTCGAGCGGAGATTTCAGAAGTGCTTGCACTTCTGGGATTTCAGCGG
>NZ_JBXCIZ010000008.1:0-165014 GCF_056786405.1 Paenibacillus sp. Y859
AACAAACTGACGAGAATATTACATTCTCAATCCAAATGATTTCTCATTTGTTTTGTTCTCACTTTCGTGAAAACCACTCACTCGTTGTTCAGTTTTCAAAGATCAATTTCTCTTTCGTTATTCACCAGTGTGTCTCGGTGACAACTTTTATATCATATCGCATCCAGTTTTATAATGCAAGTCTTTTTTTAATGCCTTTGTTTAGACATTTTTTATTTTCTCGCTGACCGGATTTATAATATAACATGCCATTCCCTATCAACGCAAGTCATAATTTTTTACAATTAATAAGTTCAATATAAATATATATAATCCCTTCGCCCCATCGATTCTAATGGTTGCAAAGGGATATAGTTTAGTCATTAAACAGGCAGTATCTCTTCATCTTGTCTAGAGATTGCAAACAGAGCCGCCCAAATCAGAATAAAACCAATAAGTTGTGCTTGCGTGATCGCCTCTCGGAATACGATCCAATTAATCAGCACCCCTACCATTGGGAAACTCAACTCTGCCAATGTCGCAACCGATGCTTTCGTAGTCGTTAACCCCTTATAATAAACCAAAAGACTGAGCAAACCAGGTAATAGAGCTTGGCCCAATAGATTCACAGAGACCAATACCATAGCAGTCGTCCCGATTGGTAAACTCCACACTCCACCTTCACCCCAAGTTATAAAGAGTAGCAATGGTAATGCCAGAATAAATCTTAAGGAAGTCACGGTCTCATACTTCATCTGACCAACCATTAAACGCCCCATAACAGTTGATCCTCCCCATAGAGCCGCAGCTCCAAGAGCTAATAAACTACCCAGTTGAACAAAGTCATTCCATTTCCCCACAGGTATCGCAAATCCGAATGTGAGTAAATACGTACCTATTAAAGCTAGCGAGAATAGAATCGAGAAATGCTTTGGTAGTCGTTCTTTCAATAGTAATCTTGCCAAAATAATTGCAAACAGCGGTTGAAGCTTCTGAAGTAACAACACGACGTTTATATTCCCACTAGACAATCCTATCGTAAACAGAATCGTCGCTAGCGCTGATCCGCCCCAAGAGATAAAGAGCAATGCACCGACATGCCGCAGTCGCAATCCATGAAGTTCATCGCGATTTCTCCATAGCACCGGAGCAACAAATAGAACAATAATAATATGCTCAAGCAATACAATCTGGGTTGAAGTAAGTGAATCTAATAAAATAATTCGAAATAAAGGATCTACTCCCCATAGGGCCGCTCCCAATACTACTAGCCAAAACCCACTCTTTGAAGGCTTTTCTCTAACCGCCACAACAGGACTTACACTCTCCACTACATTGTCCACTCTCTCTATCCCCTTGTTCTGAATATGGGGTCTTACAACAGAAAACCCCCGCATTCGATAGTTATCGACATTTACGGGGGCTGATCAAATAAGCTTGTGCGCAACAAAAAATCCACGCCATGCATGTGCTTTGATCTTCTTCCATCCGGACTTTACCGTCGGCCTTGGATTCACACCAAGTCAGTCGCCACCATCTTCATGATGACGAGTCGCGGGCTAGAAGCTCATATATAGAGGTTGTTCAAAAAGTCACCTTTTGAACTCGCACTATAAAATAAGAACTCTCACCGCCGGTTAGGAATTTCACCTACCCCGAAGATCCATATTCATTTTATTAAATGCTATATCTTCTATTAAAGGACTCCAAATGAAATTAGTCAATGATTTGTTTCAGTAAATCACTTCAATCTTACATTTCAGACGACATACTCACGATACTTCTCAACATCCATCGCTCTACACTCTAGTGTTAATCGTGTACCCACATGATCATACTCAGTAGAGATTATATTCGCATGTTCATTTAAATAGGAGACCACTTGCCCTTGTTCAAAAGGAATCAGCATCACACATTGCATATAATCTTTAAATATATGTGCCCTAATCAAGTCAACGAGTTCGGTTATCCCCACTCTTTGCTTCGCCGCAAGGTAAACACTATCCCCTTCCACTAGTGGAACTTCACAATCCACCACATCACATTTATTATAAGCAAGGATCGTTTTAATATTTGTAATTCCGATCTCTTCTAATGTATGGTTTGTAATATTCATCAATTTCTCATACTTATCGTTAGAATAATCAATCACATGAATCAACAAATCAGCTTCAGCCACTTCTTCAAGCGTAGATCGAAAGGCCTTGATGAGATGATGAGGTAGTTTACTTACAAATCCAACCGTGTCTGTCAGTAGAAAGGACTTGTTATCTTCGAGATGTATATTACGAACCGAAGTTTCCAGTGTTGCGAACAACATATCTTTCTCAAACACTAGCTTGTTACCAGATGGACTGAATGACTCTACCAAGGCATTCATAATCGTTGATTTCCCTGCGTTTGTATAGCCAACTAGTGATACAACTGGAAGCTTATTTCTTTGGCGCTGCTTGCGTTGGGTTTGGCGTTGAGATACGAGTGTCTCCAGTTCTTTGTTCAATACACTGATCTTATCCTCGATTCTACGGCGATCTAGCTCAAGTTTCGTTTCTCCAACACCTTTATTCTTGGTCCCAACACCTCCACCTTGCCGACCCAATGATTCACGCAAACCGATTAATCTAGGTAGCATATACTGCAGTTGGGCTACTTCTACCTGAAGTTGGGCTTCCCTTGTCTTTGCCCGCTTCTCAAATATATCTAAGATTAGAATCGTCCGGTCAATCACCTTGCACTGTAAGTCCGCTTCTAGATTACGAATTTGTGAGGGAGACAATTCATCGTTAAAAATAACCATGTTCGCCTCCTGCTCCTCATACAACGCCCTGACATCCTCCACTTTACCTCTTCCAATATAGTGAGTTTTATTCACTCTCTCTAAATTTTGTGTTAGCTCCCCTACTACTCCGACATGACAAGCTGAAGCTAAATTCCCTAATTCCTCCATAGAGTATTCGAAATCCTCTTGATGCTTCACATTGACACCTACTAGGATTGCTCGCTGTTGCAATTCTTCCATATAGTTTAATCTCCTTTACCTTCATAATAAAAAAACCTCAGGCTAATCTCCTGTGGTTAAGCGAACGGGATATATCCATCTTTACCAAAAGGGTGACCTTTCATATTTATGTATACACAAAAATGAAAGATCCTTCGACCTAATAAGTCATGGTATGGATGATTGTTGGGTGGTTATCCATAAATACAACAAAAAGAGGGCGGGGTCGCCCTCCTCTTTATTGATGCGATTATTCGCAATAAATGGAGTTCTCTAGAAATATACACAGACCAATCCCGTTCGCCCTGCACAGTAGCAGAGCCTTTGCACTATTCAATTAGTGGTACAAAGGTTGAAAGCGGATTGTATCATTCATCTCTTCGAGAACCCTCCGATCATTATAGTTATTTCCATATTAACACAGATGAACCCATCTCACAATCTGAATGTGCAAGGGTGGCTATGCCGAAATACCGGTATCCATTGGCAGGATCTTGTGCATTTATAATATTCCTAATCGATTGCTCTTCATATCTGACATCAAATAATCCTCAATATGTGAATTGGATGCATGATTAATTGAGTTTAATTGATCGGTTAATTCCATGAACCATTGTTCATCTTTAGTCAATAATGCGATATCGATTAGATTCATTAATTGCTCAATATTATCTAATGAACTCTCTGGGAGCTTTTTCACCCCTTGATTAAGTACATCAATAGTTGTCCCAATCACCGTTTCGTGATCCGAGGCAATCACATGTATTCCCATAGTGCCAGCTAACAAATTTATTGAATCGATAAAACCATGTATTAATTCACCATGATTTGTATTTCCCTTGACCCAATCACCTATTTCAATATTCATTACAAATCACCACCATTTAAGTTAGTTTAAGAATAATATCTATTTAATAACTTTTTGAAAGCTATACTGTAACTATAATTGTTTCAGTAATGATTGTCAAATTCCTTTTATCAAGTAGAACCGGCCTCGCCATTCACTATTAGGTGCAATAAGTACATCTAAATTCAACCCAATCCCTCTGAAGCTAACTTTAGTTGCATGGAGTACATCTAATTTACTGGAAATTCCACTTTTCAGCGTTATCGCCATTTTTAACTGTAGTTTGTACAACTAATTCTCTCTCCCCCTCCTTTTCCTGCTATTTAATTGTACTTTACACATCTATTCTAGCCTCATCCTCACTACCTTCATGCGCGAAGCAATGTTCGTCACTCTAACATCACCACTCTATGCCTATTCCACTGAATGACTTCCGGAATTTATGATGTTACATGGAATATGGATCGAATTTATTTTGTTTAAAAAAACTCCCGCTAAGGGAGATTTAATAAGATCATATCTAACTTACTCTATTTAGAGTTGGTAAGGGGAAGTTCCATTACTCTAAACTTTCCGTCGACTTTTTTCACGGTATAAGTAAACTCTTTATCTCGAATCGAATCAGCTTCCCTGATTACAAATGCTGAACCATCTTCATTTAGAAAATTAACTTCAAATGTATATTCTTCTTTATTTATTTCTTTTTGTTCTACAATTTCATTAAGAGAGATTCTAGGTACTATCCCTTGCACGACATAGGATTCAAATAATTTCTTCTTATCTTCTAGATCTAATGCAGGTAAAAATCCTCCATTCCCATAACTGGGCGGAGGATCTCATATTAGTACTTTCTATTATTCACTTCTCGTTCCGCAACAGCCTGAGTATAAATGCTCTCTGGGAGTACTATACGTTTCGGTAGGTTTTTGCCCCCGATGATCTCTTGAACAGCCTGCATCAGATTCATTCCTAATAGCGGGTTACATTCAACAACAGCATTGATCTTCCCTTCGACCATCATTTCAAAAGACTTGCGTGTTCCATCCACAGATATGATGACAATATCTATGCCCGGACGCAAACCAGCCGCCTCAATAGCTTCAATCGCACCTAGCGCCATATCGTCATTATGTGAGAACAACACATCGATATCTTTACCTTGTTCTTCTATGATTGACTGCATCACTTCTTTTCCCTCTTCAAGGGTGAAGTTGGCTGATTCACTCTTCAATATCTTAAAATCGGATCGAGAAGTAATGATCTCTCGGAAACCATCCTTTCGCTCAATCGTTGGAGTAGAGTCCATCGTTCCTTGTAGTTCTACGATACCGATAGGTCCAGGTGTATCCCTCATTTTATCCAATAGGTATTTCCCTGCCTTACGACCTTCATCATAAAAGTCAGAACCAATGAACGTCACATAAAGCGATGAATCACTCACATTAACGGAACGATCCGCTATGATCACAGGTATTCCAGCTTGCTTCACTTCTAGAAGAATGGGCTCCCATCCGGATTGTACGACGGGTGCAATCGCAATGACGTCCACCTTTTGTTGAATAAAAGAACGGATCGCTTCAAATTGCTTCTCCTGGGATTGCTCCGCATTCTCGAATAATAGTGTAATCCCAGCTTCCTTTGCCGATTCCTTCACCGAGTTCGTGTTCGCTCTGCGCCAATCGCTTTCTGAACCCAACTGAGAGAATCCAAGCCTAATCGGCTCAGATGAATACAATGACTCCATCACTTCAACGGATTCATTGTCCTGCAGGGATATCTCCGAATTCCTCGTATCTGAGGGGGTGACAGGAGTCTCCGCTGTCTGAACAGACTCGCAGCCTATGAACGAAAAGCTGAACAATACAATCATACACATCATGAGTACTAACCTTCTATTCATCATATTCCCTTTCCATAAGCAGATTTAGGGATCATAGTCATCTTAAACTCTAGTTGTATTCCTATTAAAAGTTTGACATATCCCGCTTCAAAATGGAAGAACCCCTATTTCTACGAAAAAGTGATACCGTCCTTTGGGGAGGATGGTATCACTTTCATCTAGCTTGTTATCCTCTTCCGGACGATCGCCTTGAAGTAAGTAGTCTTTGAAACACAATGAAGCTGAACAATAATAGTCCAATCACAATCTTTGTCCACCAAGAACTTAAGGTTCCTTCAAAGCTGATAATCGTTTGAATAACCCCTTGAATCATAACTCCGAAGAAACTACCTACAATATATCCAACGCCCCCAGTAAGTAGAGTTCCTCCAATCACGACTGCTGCGATGGCATCCAATTCTAGCCCATTAGCATGGAGCCCATAACCAGACAGCATATAGAATGTAAATACCACACCGGATAGCGCGGAACAAAAGCCACTTAACGTATAGACAAGAATTTTAGTACGTGCTACTGGTAGTCCCATCAATACAGCAGATTGTTCACTACCACCCAATGCATAAACATTACGACCGAAGCGAGTGTGATGCGCCAGATAGATAGCAAGCGCAATAGCAATCAGGGCAATAAGTACACTAATGGAGATGAAGTTACCACCCGGTAGATGGATCTTGGTCTGTGCCATACGGGTATAGAAGGCATCATTAATCGTAATCGTATTAATACTAATCACATAACAAAGGCCTCTTGCTAAGAACATGCCCGCTAACGTTACGATAAACGGCTGAATATTGAAATAATGAATAATAGCCCCCATCGCACAACCAATAGTGGCACCTATCATCAGCACCAACGGAATCACAATAAATGGTGGCCACCCTAAGTTCTGAATAAGACTTGCGGAGATCATTGTGGTCAGGGCTATCATTGACCCCACGGATAAGTCGATACCACCGGAAACGATGACGAAAGTCATTCCAATAGCTACAATCAAAAGAAAGGCGTTATCTATCAATAGATTCAACAGCACCTGTACGGAGAAGAAGCCAGTATATCGAAAGGATCCTAGTGCGAACATAACAATAAATAGAGATATTGTCACAATAATAGGTAGATATTGTTTTTTAGCCATGTCGTGTTACACCTGCCTTACTCGTATACTTACGAGATTTCCATCTCTCGAATATAATCCTCCGGAACGTCTCAGACTGGATCAAACATACGATTAAGACTACAAACGCCTTAACAACCAACGTTATTTCTGGTGGAACACCAATCATGTAGATCGTTGTCGTTAATGTCTGAATAATAAGCGCACCCACTAGCGTCCCCGATAAATAGAATCTACCTCCGTTCATGGATGTCCCTCCAATAACGACAGCGAGAATAGCATCAAGCTCAATCCATAATCCCGCATTGTTCCCATCCGCACTTGAGACATTGGAGCTAAGAATTAGACCCGCGATCCCCGCACATACGCCACAAAATGCATATACCGAAATTAGTATTACCTTGGATCGAATTCCTGCAAGACGACTCGCTTCAGGATTGGTACCAACGGATTCGATAAACAAGCCCAACGCCGATTTACGTGTGAGCAACAATGCAATGATAAATATAGCCATTACGATAAAAATAGAGAAAGGCAATCCCACAAATGATCCTGCACCGATATAATTAAATTTGGGACTTGAAACGGTAATAATCTGACCACTCGTGATCAGTTGGGAAATTCCACGCCCAGCCACCATCAATATAAGTGTTGCGATAATGGGTTGAATTCCTCCCAAAGACACTAATAACCCATTCCATATTCCCAATACCAAAGCCAAAACAAGCGAAATTACTATTGCAAGCATTACTAAGGTAAATGTATTCTGATCGCTACCTCTACTAATCGTCAAACAAGCTAATGCCCCTGTAATTGCAACAAGGGAACCGACGGATAGATCTACTCCTTTGGTCGCAATGACTAGAGTCATTCCGATAGCCACCACAATGAGGGGTGCACCAAAATTCAATATATCGATCAGACTTCCATACAGATGGCCATTACGTACCTGAATTGAGAAAAAATCAGGAGAATAGAATAAATTAAATAATAAAAGTGCCGCCAACATCGTTATTGGCCAGAATATATGATGCTTCATTAATCTAGACATCGGTTGAATGACCTCCCGCAATTGCCTGTAATACATAGTGTTGGCTTATTTCATCGCCCTTCATTTCTTGTACTAAGTTGCGATCCCGGAGAACTGCGATGCGATCACTAACACGAACGACTTCTTCTAATTCGGAGGAAATAAATATGAAAGACATTTTTTGTTCGCGCGATAAGGTAATAACCAATTTCTGAATTTCTGCTTTCGTCCCCACATCAATCCCTCGCGTAGGCTCATCTAAGATGAGTAACTTGGGCTGCATTAATAACCACCGGGCTAGAATAACCTTCTGTTGGTTGCCACCACTTAAGTTTTTGACTAGATGCTCTAGATTCGGGGGACTGATGTTGAGCTTCTTAATATATTCCTCTACAATCTCTTCTTGCTTCTTGACGGGAATGGTTCGAAACAAACCAAGGTTAGCCTGAAGAGCAAGAATGATATTCTCTCGAATCGTTAAATTCTCAATAATGCCTTCCGTTTTTCGATTCTCAGAACAGAAGGCGACGCCTTGTTCAATCGCCTGCTTAGGAGAATGTACGGATCCCCCGCTATCACCGAACTTAAGATTCCCCTGATCGGCACGATCAGCTCCGAATAATAGTCGTGCTAGCTCTGTTCTTCCAGAACCGAGAAGTCCTGCAAGTCCGACGACTTCTCCCTGTCCGATACGTAAGGAGAATGGCTCGATGTATCCCTTTCTTCCAAGCCCAGATGCCTCCATTAATACTTCATCTATTCCCTCTCGGCCTTCTTTCGTCTTCGGAAGATCTTCAAGCATATGCAGTTCCTTACCTATCATCTTCGATACTAATTCTATTCGAGGGAGATCTTTGGTTACATATTCCCCAACAAATTCTCCATTACGGAGAATGGTTATACGATCTGACATTTCATATACTTGTTCTAAGAAGTGAGTAACGAATAGGATGGCTAGTCCTTCATTCTTTAATTGGTTCATAATCTGGAATAATTGCTTCACTTCATTCTGATCCAAGCTGGACGTTGGTTCATCCAGAATAAGAACTTTAGCCGAAACATCCAAGGCACGCGCTATCGCAACAAGTTGCTGTATCGCCACTGAATAGCTTTGCAAAGGCTTGGTTACATCAATATTTAACTGCAATCGCTCTTTGAGTAATTGTGTAGCTCTTCGGTTAATTTCTTTCCATAAGATCCGACCGTAGCGACGAGGCTCGCGACCGATAAAGATATTCTCCGCAACTGACAGATTCGGACATAAATTGATTTCTTGATATACGGTACTTATGCCAATTTCCACAGCATGTTGTGGGTTTTGAATAGATACTGTCCTACCTTCTAAATCGACCGTACCTTGATCAATCGCATAGACCCCAGTTAATACTTTGATAAGAGTTGACTTTCCAGCCCCATTCTCTCCCATTAACGCATGCACTTCTCCAGGAAATAATCGAAAGTTAATGCCAGAGAGTGCTTTTACTCCGGGAAACTGTTTATGAATATCAGTCATTTGTACAATAGGTCGTTGCTGCTCCATAATCCTCTCTCCTATCCACTCTGTTGTTTAAGACCACTTCGGCCAAAGGACCTTTGACGATGAAGTGGTCTATCATTCCAACTATTGTAACAAGTTAATACATACGGTTAGGAAGTGCTTCTTTCGCTTGATCGATCGTAAATGTGCCCTCTTCTACTACTGTTCGTTTCGGTACCTCTTTCCCAGCGACAACATCTTTAGCAGCTTGCATTAATTGCCCACCAAACAATGGATTACATTCCACGATAAAGTTAATCTTGCCCTCGCTTGCAGCTTGGAAGCCATCTTTAATTCCGTCAACCGTGATGATGATAATATCTTCACCTGGTTTCAGACCAGCAGCTTCAATAGCCTGGATTGCTCCTAAAGCCATATCATCGTTATGAGCGTAAAGCACGTCGATATCCTTATTCGCTTTCAAGAATGCTTGCATGACTTCTTTTCCTTTTGCACGGGTAAAATCTCCTGTTTGAGAAGCAATGATCTTCAGATTTGCATTATCTTTGATTTTATTCTCAAATCCCTCTTTGCGGTCGATCGCCGGAGCAGATCCTGTTGTTCCTTGTAACTCAACAATATTCACTTGTTCAGTAGCGTCCTTATATTGATCCGCAAGCCATGCACCTGCCTTTTCCCCTTCGAGCACGAAGTCGGAGCCTAGAAACGTTACATAAAGTGAGGTATCCGTTGAATCGACAGAACGGTCCGTCAGAATGACCGGAATCCCTGCGTCTTTGGCTTCTTTCAGAACCGTATCCCAACCGGACTCAACTACCGGAGAGAAACCAATCACATCCACCTTTTGTTGAATAAAGGAGCGTATCGCTTTGATTTGGTTTTCTTGCTTCTGTTGTGCATCAGAGAACTTGAGATCAATACCTGCTTCTTTAGCAGATTCCTGTATGGAAGTCGTATTCGCCGTACGCCAGCCGCTTTCTGCCCCTACTTGCGAGAAACCCATTACAATCTTCTTATCTGAAGATGTATCTTTGACTGCTGCATCCGTCACCGTTGTCGTCTTAGCAGGTTGATTCGTTTTGCCGTTATTTGCAGCATCATTAGTCCCACCACAAGCAGCTACCAATAACATCAATGACATGAATACTGTAAATGCCCCTATCTTTTTTGCTTTTCTCATTTATTTCATACCTCCCCTTGTCATCACCAATCATTGGCGTGTTCTCATTATATAGCGCTTTCATTTCTTGATTATACGGAGGTCCTTAGGTATTTCTTATGTTTTTTTGTTTATTTTTCTTATATTCATTTATGTTTGTTTGATTATTTGTTTGAAAATTGTGATTTTATGGTCTTTCTTTATATCCATAGAAAATGAGTCGATTTTTTGATATGATAATTCTCGAACACTGGAATCGCTTACATTATTTATAGAAGGGTTACATGACCCATATGAGATTATTGCAATGGATTAATTCAAGCGTACGCGCTAAACTGCTGACCCTATTCGTCATTCTAACTTCCATACCTTTGATCGCAGTTGGATCGGTTTCCTATCAGAAGTCGTTCAATACGGTTAGCAGCCACAGTAAGACAGCAACGTTGATGGTTGCTGATCAGCTAGGCCGAGATATCGACATTCTATTCCAAGACGTTGGAGAGTTACTCGAATTGAGTAATAATCCGACAGTTCATCATTTCTTGTATTCTCAAAGTGAGACTTATGAGGATGCCAAAGAAATATTAACAACCTTTGATTTGTACAGAGAAACCTATAAGTACGAAAGTGTTCTCAACATCTCCATGGTGAATTTGTATGGGAAAGGGATTAGTGAGCAGATCGGTGTATTCCAACTTGACGTTAACCCGCTCCGTAACTCTCATTTCACCGAACTACTTAACCATCCCGATCAAGCGCTGAATATTACCCCTACTAATGCTGATCCGCTAGATAGGTTAGACGGATTTCAATACAAGCAAACCAACGTCATTTCCATTATGGCAGCGGTCAAACAGCAAATCACACACGAGGTCATCGGGTTTATTGTCATTGACCTAGACGATTCCATCGTCGAGCAATTCATAGACAATACCAAGATTGGACAAACGGGATTCTTCCACGTTATAGATGAGAAAGGTAAGCCTATTTTTGTGCCTTCACAGCCAGATAATCAGATTCAGGCATCTCAACTTCAGCAAACAGAGCTACAACATCAGTTCATTAATCAAAGAGGTAGCTTTGTGGAAGCCTCCCATGGCAAACCCCAATTCATTGTATATACCACTTCTAAGGAGACGAATTGGATCATCGTTGGCTCTGCGCCGTTGCAGGAAATTGTTGAGGAAGCCAACGAGATCAGGCAAGTCATTATTATCAGTGTTGCACTGAGCATTCTATTTACGATGACACTATATTTCTTTATGACCAAATGGCTGATTCGACCTGTCCAATTATTGAAGAAGCAAATGCGCCAAGCAGCATCAGGTTTTCTCGAAGCAAAAGTAAAGACATCAGGTCAAGATGAAATTGCTGATCTAGGTAGAAGCTTCAACACGATGTTGGAACAAATCAAAATGCTGCTCGAACAAAGTATCAACGAACAAGAGCAAATTCAAAAAGCAGAACTGCGAACGTTGCAAGCTCAGATTAACCCACATTTCCTGTACAATACATTGGATTCGATTGTATGGATGGCAGAAGCCAATAAGAATGACCAAGTCATACAGCTTGTTCAAGCTCTCTCGCGTTTTTTCCGCATAAGCCTAAGCAAGGGCCGTGACTGGATTCCTTTAAAAGATGAACTTGAACATGTCCAAAGTTATTTAATTATTCAGCAAATGCGTTATCGAGATATATTGCAATACGAAATTGACGTTCATCCCTCTTTATTGGATACACCTATTCTAAAAATGACACTCCAGCCTATTGTGGAGAATGCACTTTATCACGGCATTAAGAACAAAAGAAGAAAGGGACTCATTCGGATCAGCGCACAGAAAGAAATCGATGGGAACTTCAAGTTAGTAGTAGAAGATGATGGAATCGGAATCACCCCCGTACGTATGGAACAGATTCGTAAAAGACTAAACACATCATCCTCACAAGAACTAACAGAAGAGGACGGAATCATCGGATTCGGTCTATATAACGTACATCAGAGGGTCCGGCTATATTATGGGAGTAACTACGGAGTGGCCATAGAAAGTGTGGAGCTTCTGGGGACATATGTATCCTTATGTATTCCGATAGAACGGAGGGAAAATCCATGAAGAGAGTTATGCTAGTAGACGATGAAATATTGTTCCGAGAAAGTATACGCGACTGCATTCATTGGGAACAAGAAGGCTTTGAATACTGCGGTGATGCCTCGGATGGCGAGATAGCCTTACCCCTTATTGAGCAGTGGATGCCTGACATCCTCATTACCGATATCAAAATGCCTTTCATGAACGGTTTGGAACTCAGTTCTATCGTTCGTAAAGTGATGCCTGACATTAAAATTATTATTCTTAGTGGACATGACGAGTTCGAATATGCTCGATCTGCGCTTCGAATCGGTGTCGATGAGTATTGTATGAAGCCCGTTAGTGCCGCTGATATTATCCAACAACTACATCAGATCAGTGAGAAGATTGATTCAGAACGTCAGGAGAAAGAACGGATTAATAAACTTACACAAATGATCACTAATCAGACGCTGCGCACACAGGATATGCTACTTGCAGATCTGTGTAGTGGCTTCATAACAACGGCTGAAGCCATCCATGTAGCTTCATTACTCTCCCTTCAACTTATAGCTAAATATTATACCGTCATGATCACTGATTTTCGCAGCCGCGAAGACGACTTATCCATGGATACATCCCTTCTAGCACAGATTGAGACAAAGCTTGAGTTCGACTTAAAGAAACAAGTTGAATTTCTAGCATTTAAACGGATACGTACAGAAAAGGTGTGGGTGCTACAAGGAAACACCGAAGAACAACTTCAGCTTGCGATCTATTCTATTCAGGAGGATTATGGTCATCTTGATGAGGTAAACCTTCCGATCGTGGTATCCTTTGGTATCGGTAACATTCAAGATCGGTTACAGGGTATTCACGATTCCTACCTAGAAGCGGAAGAAGATAAGCATCGGCGTAGACTTACCAAGCAGAATCGACATGATTTCGGTACTATGAACGGAGACTCCCCAGATCATACGATTTCATTAGATCATCATGTGTTCATCGAGTTTCTGAAATTCGGATCGCAGGCCGACATGAAGACGTTCATCGAACAATTTGCTGCTGGCTTGAAACGATTAAATTGGAATTCATCTTTTTACGGCTACTATATTCTGAACGATCTTACCTACAAAGTATTCCAAAGTGTAAAAGGGACATTTCGAAATTCAACCGAAGTCACCGAAGTACAGGGTAAGCTGCAGAAACAAATAGAAACCGTCAATGACTGGGAAAAGGCCTTCGTCTACCTAGCAAATCTTGCAGAACAATACTGGTTAAAGCGTAGAGATGCTGCCGATAAATATACGGGAATGCTAGAACAAGTGAAAGAATATATTCGTTGCCATTACCATAACAATCAATTATCGCTTCTAGATGCGGCCGAATCTGTCTGTGTAAGCCCGAGCCATCTTAGTAAAATATTTAGCCAGGAAACCGGCCAGACATTTATAGAATATGTAACATATATTCGTATTCGTAAAGCGATGGAGCTCTTGAGGTCAACCCATGCCAAATCTTATGAAATTGCCTATCAGGTCGGTTATCATGATGCTCATTATTTCTCTAACCTATTCAAGAAATCAACGGGAATGACCACCAAGGAATTTCGACGGAATGACACATTCTCTATCCAGGATTCCGGAACGGAAGGATCATAGCATGCTAAAAACGACTACGATGATCACCACGATACTGTGCTTTCTAGCATTATGCTCGCTTCTTATTGTCATTAACTTCAAAGGAGATTCATCCACTCCAGACAGTCCAATTTCTACGTCTAAGAACCGTGAGATTGTATCAAAGACGAAGACGTTCGGTATCATTTATCCTATGGCACATTCCTATTATGGAATGATTACACAAATTGCAGAAGATACCGCGAATGAACATGGTGTTCGCCTGATTGTAAAAGCACCTGACGAAACCAGTTCAGAGCAACAAATTCGCATGATGGATACTTTGATTCGGCAGAAGGTCGATGGGATCGCCATCGATCCCATCGATTCTGTTGCTCTTATTCCAATGATTAACAAGGCCGTGGACTCAGGAATCCCTGTCATCTGTTTCGAATCGGATTCTCCTGGAAGCAAACGCCTCGCATATATCGGTTCGGATAACTATTATTCTGGTAAGCAAATGGGGGTTATTATCAGTTCTTTATTGAACAATAAAGGAATGATATTGGTCGAGACAGGTATGTCTGAGATGAACAGCTTAAGCGAGCGGTTGGATGGATTATTAACTTACTTAAATGAACATACGGAAATTCAGGTTCTCAATGTACGTTATAACGAAGGCAAATCAGCAACTGCCACGGCCGATCTTGAGTTAATGATTGATAACCATCCTCACTTCGACGCTTTTGTGGGCCTCGATTTCATTTCCGCTTCCGCTTCCATATTCGTATGGAAAGCGAAAGGTCTTGATCGATATGCCTTCACATTCGGAATGACACCTAATATTATAGAAGCTATTCATAATGGCCAAATCACATCCTCTCTGTCCCAGAATGAACAGGAATGGGGGACGCTTATTGTAGAGCGGCTGCTTCAAGCATCTGAAGGGAAGTCCATTCCGCCATTCGATAACACGGGTATAACGGAAATCAATGTGATGATTAGATAAGATCTGGTACATGAATGCGACCCTCCGCACCTATCACAGAGATCGCGATATGCATCCATGATATAGAGAATCGGGAGTTGTATTGGAGCGAAATTCACTGGGCGTTGTACCCGTATGTTTTTTAAATAATTTACTGAAATATTTAACATCGCCATACCCAACTTGTGCTGCTACTTCACTGATTTTCACAGGTGAACCCGAAATAATTTCCATAGCTCGTTGTATTTTGATTCGAGTTACGAACTCTCCAAAGGTAATACCAGTCTCCTTCTTAAATACATCACTTAAATAATTCGGATGTACATGAACATGTTTCGCTACTCGATTAAGACTGACATCATTCTCTAGATGTACCTCAATGAAGGCTCTTGCTTTGTTGATATGTACGGCTTGACCTTCAGCAATATAAGTATGATATATTCTCATGACTCTATACAGTTGTTGAAATAGTTCATCTTTAGAAACAGTCGCCATATTGGATTGCAGCTCTACTAAATAGTCCTTTAGAATATCCTCACGTCCCGTGATCTTTAATAATCGATCTAACCAGCGTTGTGATAATATCGTGACCGATTGTAAAGAAGCAGCTAATGATTCAACGGTCAATTGTGGGTCATTGATCAATTCCTGCAAATACTGCTGAGTCCAATTCTTCAGACCAACCACGTCATTCTCTAGAAGGATCGTAGATAGACTTTGTTCCTCTTCTCTCGTACAAATGCTCTTACCACCTACGCGGTGCTTGATTTCATCATAACTCCATATTTTCTTAGGCATAAATGATTGATACCCAATGGTATAATCAGCAGATATATAGGAATCATGAAGCTCTTCTAAGGATTTCACAGATACCCCTACGGCTACATAAAGCGTGCATTTTAGCAATCGCTCGATTTTGTGACAGATGAATGAATCATGTTGGAAATCACTACTCCACCGATGGGTATGAGCGATGACAACGATACGGTTCTTCTGAATCAAAGTGACACACATTAATAACTCATGCAAAATATTTTGTACGGCATAGATAAGTAATGAGTTACTATCTTCAGCGTGGTTCCAGCCTTCTGCCTCAATGATTACAACTTGCATATTAGCGTTCTCATTCTCGTTACAATCATATAAATGGCGTAGGAGGACTTTCTGATTATATGTACTGCTCTGAATTGTTTCCCCATCAATGACCCAACGCTGAAACATTCGGTTATTCTCTTCCGACTTGGTAATAACTTCTTGGCTATTAGTAGCCCAGCGATCCTCGACCCGTTGCTTCGCTTTTAGAACGGTATCAATAATCTCTTCTGGGCGACTTGTCTTGAGAATGTAATCACTGATATTCTGGCGAATAGCTTGCTGTGTATAGACGAAATCATCATACCCAGATAAAATAATGATCTCTATTTCAGGAAGAATCAATTTCACTTCCTCTGCAAGCTGTAGTCCACTTTTCCCAGTCATTCTAATATCGGTCAAAAGAATATGTGGTTTCTCTTGGTGGATTCTCTCTAACGCTTCTTCAGCAGATGCTGCAGGATCAAGCAGCTCTAAACCTAATTCAGTCCAATTAATCACTTTTGCTATCCCTTTTCTAATAATGACTTCGTCATCAACAATCAATATTCTCATGTTATCCCTCCTTGATGGGAATGGAGAAGGCTATACGAGTTCCCTTATTTAACTCACTTTGGATATTCAGCTGTGAAGCGGATCCATAATGGAGAATAAGACGTTCATTCACATTACGTAAACCATATCCCAAGCTTCCTTCAAGCGGTATATCTTCTGTACTTGTAAGATCACTTTTCACTTTATCTAGTCGCTCTACTGTCATTCCGATTCCATTATCAAGTATGAGAAAAATCAATAAATTCTCTTTTCTCTCTAGAAATATCGTAATCGTACCCTTCCCATCTATCTTCTGAATTCCATGAATCATTGCATTCTCTACCAACGGCTGTATAAGAAGTTTCAGCATCAACTTATCATTCAATTCAGGATCAATAATAAAATCGACATCAAATTGATCGGGAAATCGAATAGATTGTATTTGTGCATAACTTCTAATATGTGCTAACTCCTGATGAACTGGATAGTAATCTTTCCCTCTATTTAGGCTGATACGCAGAAAATCACTTAAGGCTTGAACCATATTGGCAATACGCTTATCATCATCCATGAGTGCGATCCAGTGAATAGAAGATAATGTATTATATAAGAAATGTGGATTAATCTGTGCTTGCAATGCCCGGATATCGGCCTCTTTCTTCCGAACCTCATCCCGGATCAACTGTTCCTTTAAGATAGCGATTTGTTTGCCTAGCATATTGTAGCTTTTACCAAGCATACCAATCTCGTCATTCGAACTACTTGGAAATATAGGTAGCGGACGCTCTGGATCAATCCTAGTTAACAATCTCGTGAGTACTCTAAGTGGATTGGTCACTCGCTGAACGACAAACAAAATTAAACCCGCACTGATAACTACAGAGAGTGCAACCGCAACAAGGGTAAGCTGCCAGATATATCGATTCTGTGAGCTGTATAAATCGTACGGAATCGTGCCGATTAACATCCAACCTAATTCTTGCTGACGATAGTGTAGAATCGTTTGTTTCGCATGTCCTTCACCATAGGTGTTATTCCCGAACTTGGTTTCACTTAATTCCTGTATCATTCCTGGATATACGGTATCCATCGGCATGGACAGCCAGCTTTTATTCGTAGCAGACAGGATTTCACCCTGATCGTTCACTAATGCAACTTGCCCTTGTCCATCCCCAAGCTGTGGCTGCGACCAATATTCTGATATCACTTTCTCATCTAAACTGATAGCTAACCAGCCTAGTGGTTTATAGTCATGTATACTCCGTAAAGGCCTTATGAACGTAATAATATTGTTAGTTCCTGCATAATCACGAACAGAATATACTCCCGTCCATTTCTTCTCTTTCACTTCCTCAATATTTAATTGACTTGATAAATCAGATTCATACAACGACGTAGTTGATATCTCTGATATACCATTAAAAGGATAAATGGTGATATCTGATAGATAAGGCTTGGAACTCGCTAGATTAGTGAGCATACCTACGATATTCGGTATTTTACTATTGTTGTCATCCGCAGAACCAAGCCACTGTTGTATTTCACGGTCACCGATGAGGAATAGGGAGATATTCTCGACATCTTGTATTATAAATTGTAGATTCCCATCCATCTGACTTAGCATGTCAATTCCTGCAAGCTTCGATTTATCCTCCGTAATTCGTAATGAAATAACATAAGAAAATCCACCTAGAAATAACAGAGGAACCAAGATAGAAACGAGCATTAAAATAAACAGTTTGCGTCGCAGAGAAGCCTGTATCCATGTATTCACCGTACTTGTTCCTCCATCCTCGTTTCACATCTATGATAGATTCTCTTCGTTACACCAACTAACCTTTAACCGCTCCTGCCGTCATCCCCTTCATCACTTGATCCTGAAATATTAGATAAATGAGTATAGTTGGAATCACAGAGATGGTCATTGCAGCAAGCGTGAGACCATAATCCGTTTGATACCCATCGGCAAAATTTGCTATGCCCAGAGGGAGTGTTTTCAAACTCGTTTTATTAATGAGAACTAATGCGAAAGAGAAATCATTCCACGAATGTAGAAAGCTTAAGATCGTAACCGTAGACAAGGCGGGGACAGAAATCGGTAGAATGATTTTGGTGAACAATCCCCATAAGCTTGTGCCGTCAATAAAGGCAGCCTCTTCAATCTCTTTAGGGATCGTTGTTAGGTAAGCTGTGAGTACGAATATCGCCGTTGGAAGGGCAAACGCTGTGTATGGTAATATAAGAGCCCAATACGTATTCAGTAATGACATTTGTTTCATTAGAATAAACAGTGGAACCAATGTACTGTGAATAGGTATCAACATCCCTACCACGAAGAACGTCATAATCCAACCTTTGAATCTGAATTGAAATCTTGCCAGTATAAAAGATGCCAATGACGCGATAAATAACGTCATGATTAATGACCCCACGGATACTATGGTCGAGTTAAAAAAGGCTGTTCCCAGTTTGGAACTTTCCCAAGCGCGAGTGAAGTTATCAAAGTGCCAGGTCTCCGGCAGTCCGAAGGGATGGCTATAGAAATCCTCATTGTTCTTAAAGCCACTGATGATGAGCCAGAAGAATGGGTATAAGGTAAAAATACCATATCCCGTTAGTATCGTCCAAAACAATCCCTTTTTCATTATATTTATGTTCATGATGAACTCCTCCTCTCCAACCTACTGTTTGGACTTTCTACTGGTAATCCATTGACTAGTCCCAATTAATATAAGACTTATTAACACAATCGTCGTTGAGATTGCACTACCAAATCCATAACGGTAAGAGGTGAATGTAGAATTGTACATGTATGTGGCAAGGAGTTCCGTGGCATGTGCAGGTCCACCTTTAGTCATGATATAAACGAGGTCGAATGATTTCAGACTACCTGAAATGCATAGAATAAGAGCAACTTGTACCGTCCCCCAAATCATGGGAAGGGAAATCGATACTAACTTTCTAAATCCAGTTGCACCGTCGAGCTGTGCTGCATCATGAATTTCTCCAGGAATATTCTGTAGAGCGGACATAAAGATAATGAGATACAATCCTACGAAACTCCAAATTAACGGAGGGATTAGTGAGAAGATAGCGATCTTATCGTCAGATAACCATTGTAGTTTCCAGCTCTCCAAACCTATAAAGTCTAAGAAAAAATTGAGAATACCAATTTGCGGGTGATATATATACTGCCATATGATTCCAATAACAACGGTAGATAGTACCATGGGTAAGAAGATAGCCGAGCGTAAGAAACGTTGTAGCCCATTATTTTTACTCAAAAGAATAGCTAATATAAGTGCGAGTGGTACCTGACCAAGAACGGCTGCTCCAACAAAGATCAAATTATTCTTTAGCGCACGCCAAAATATAGGGTCTTGTATAATTTCCACATAATTTTCTAGACCAATAAAGGTAGAAGCACCCATACCTGACCAACTGAAAAAGCCATAGTAGCTCGACCAAATAACAGGTACAAATACAAATAGTGCATAAATCAGAAGAGCTGGCAGTAGACCGATTATAATAAAGCGTCGATTCCGGAGTGTACTCATCCAAGTTTCACTTCCCTTATAATAAAGGTGAACCCTCCCAACAGGGAGGGTTGGTTATGATATTAAGATATCTATTTGCCAAGAGCCTTGACTTGGGCATCCTGTATTTTCTTAGCTATATCTTCTGGATTGCCTCCATTCAGTAATTCCTGTAGGCCATTATTCGTGACTTCAACCGCAGCAGAACTTAATTTCGAATCATATACAGGGCTGATCTTTACATTCTTCATTAATTCATATAGTTCTACGAATAGAGGATTGGCTTTACTTGGGTCTAGTTCAATGTTATAGCTTACCAACGTGCTGCTATCCAATGTTGCCTGTTGTCCCTCTGGACCGGATAGTGCATATAACAACTCCATAGCAGCTTCCTTCTTAACTCCCGTTAATTTCTTACTCACTCCAAGTCCAGTTCCCACAACACCTGCAGTAAAACTTGCATCACCCTTGCCCCCATCTATAGACGGAATAATGGTAATATGTGTGTTGTCTAGCACTTCCTTAGGCGCATTACTCACTAAGTTAGCAAGTGCCCATCCGCCATTAATAACCATAGCTGATTTACCTTGGAAGTAGAGCTGCATCATCTGAGTTTCATCAATACCATTAAATCCATCCTGAAATGCATTGGCTTTACCTAAGTCCTGTAGAACCGTTAAAGCCTTGACGAATTCAGGATCTGTAAACTTGGCACCATCCTGATTAACAGCTTTTAAGAACCATTCCGTTCCGGTTACACGATCTCCTATCGTACTAAAGATGGTTGATTGTGCCACCCAATTCGTCTTATTCCCTAAGGCAATAGGAATGATATCATTCTTGTTGAATATATCAATCGCTGTTAGCAACTCATCCCATGTCTTAGGGACGGAAACATTATATTGATCAAACAAAGATTTATTATAATAAAGAAAAGAGCTTGGCGCTAAATTCATGGGAACAGAATAAATATTATTATCTATCGTATATCCATCAAGCGCATTCGGAATGAAATTATTTTTCCATTCTGGTTTACTGTCTAGAAATTCGTTAATAGGTTGTAGTAGATTACCTTTTTGGAATTCCTTCGTCATTGCGTCGGGCCACATCACGAATAAATCAGGCATCTCATCCGCTGCTGCCACAGTTCTAAGCCGTGTTTTTAATCCATCCGTTGGAAGTCCTTCGTCTTCTAGGGTGACCTCAGGGTGAGCTGTTTGGAAATCCTCTAACAATTTCCTCATTGTTATAGACTTAGCATCCTGACCTGTCCAGTTATGCCAAACCGTTAATGTCACTTTCTCCCCTGAGCTATCTCCGTTATTGGTAACTCCTTGATTGCTACAGCCAATTAGCATTAATGCAGACATCATGGCGGCTAAAGTAGCTTTCGTGAATTTATTCATCTGTTTGAACCTCCCTTTAGTAATGATTAGTAACTTAATTCCATACTAATGGAATCGCTTTCAATTTGTTAGGGGTCAAATTACAGCTATAAGGTAGGCAAATATAAGATATATAACAAAAAAAGCTGAATACAATTGCTATCAGCTTTTTTTATCCGGCATTATGATAAAGACCTAGTCGAATCCCTGACTATTAATTCAGCCGGGAAGATCTTATGTGAATGCGTTATATTCTTATTGATCAGATCAAATAGAATCTTTATTGTTTCTTCTGCGATTTCTACTACTGGCTGTCTAATTGTCGTAATCGAAGGATTGTAAAAGAAAGAAATATCTAGACCATCGAAGCCAGCTACTGAATAATCTTCCGGCACTCTTTTGCCAGCTTCAAAAATAGCTTTACATGCTCCAACCGCCAGGCTATCCGAAAGGGCATATATAGCTGTAAATTCTTTATTTGACTCTAATAATTCTTTCGTAACGATATACCCGTTTTCCATCGTATAACTTTCAATTTGTTCTTTCATAATACGTACCAATTCTAAGTCCAACTCTATGCTATGATCACTTAAAGCTTTCTTATAGCCTTCATATCTTAGTTTACCAATACTCGCATCTTCCATATGCGCGGTAATGATAGCAATTTTCCGATGTCCTTGATTACATAAATAATCTACCATCTTATAGCTTTCTTTGAAGTCATCAACGGACACCGAAGAATAAGCATTCGGTTCAAACTCTTCTGTCATCCCTATCGTACTTAGCACGAATGGAACCGTTAACTGGGTTAGTTTCTCCTTTGAATGTGAGAAATACCCCCCGAGAAATACAATGCCTTTCAGCCTTTTCTCTTTCACGAGTTCAATAGCAACATCGATCTCATCTTGATTCTCGTCCACTCGTTGCAATATGAATGAATACTTCTTCCTTTTAATCTCTTCTTCAAACACCTTAATAATATGATTGAAAAAGGGATTCGTGATCCCTTTGATCAATACAGCTATCGTCTTTGAAGCAGCACGTTTCAGATTTCTAGCGCTATTGTTGGGAACATAATGATTTTCTTTAATGACCTGCATGATCATTGTTTTGGTCTCTACATTAATATCTGGATGATTATTGATCGCTCTAGATACAGTGGTTACACCAACGCCACACATCTTTGCAATATCGATAATTGTAATTCTATCCATAGTCACTCTTCCCCGCAGTCTGGATAATAATAAATCCTTTAACCCTTAACAGCACCAGCAACAACGCCTTCAATAATATACTTCTGGCTTGTTAGATAGAATATGATAATAGGCACAATTGCAAGTACGAGCATAGCCATCATTGCTCCCATATCTATAGACCCGAATCCACCCTTAAGATACTGAATAGCAACAGGAATTGTTTTATATTCATTACCAATAACTAACGCTGGGAGTAAGTAATCATTCCATACCCACATCACATTTAGAATCGATATCGTTATAGCTGTCGGCTTAAGAATAGGTAATACAACCTTGAAGAATGCCTGAACCGGATTACATCCGTCCATCATAACAGCTTCTTCGATCTCAATAGGAATTGATTTCACGAACCCGCTGAACATAAATACGGATAATCCTGCACCGAATCCTAGATATATTAGTATAATCCCAAACGGATTGTCCAGATGTAACACGTTAGCTACCTTAGTCATCGTGAACATGACCATTTGGAAAGGGACGATCATTGAGAACACGAATACATAGTACAACGCATTATTGAACTTCGATTTCACCCTTGTAATGTACCATGCTGTCATCGAAGTTAATAAAATAATAACAGCTACAGAACATACTGTGATGAACAAAGACATTCCAAATGCACTCATGAAGTTCGTCTTCGCAATCCCACTAACGTAGTTCTTCATCCCTGCGAATGTTGTGCTGTCAGGAAAACGGAATGGAGCATCACTAATATAGAACTTCCCTTTGAAAGAGTTCATAAACACGATTAATATAGGTGCCAAAAATGCTAAGGATAGAATGGATAGGAATATGGTTAAAATTCCATTCTTTAGTTTCCTTGTGTTAGTCTCCATTAGCTCTCAATCTCCTTTCTTCTAGTAAGGACAAGTTGTATTAACGCAATAGCTGCGACCAGAAGGAAGAACACAACTGCTTTGGCTTGGCCTACACCCTCATAACCTGTTCTACTGTAGAAGGTATTGAAAATATCGAGTGCCAACATCGCTGTTTGTTTGGAGGGAGCACCTGCCGTTAAAGCTAAGTTCTGATCAAATAATTTGAATGAGTTAGATAGTGTAAGAAATAAACATATGGTGATTGCTGGCATAACTAACGGTAGGGTCACATTACGTAACACCTGAAAACGTGTTGCACCATCGATCTTCGCTGCTTCTACTATATCTTTAGGAACATTCTGAATACCTGCTATATAGATAATCATCATATACCCTATTAATTGCCAATTCATAAGTATGACCAATCCCCAGAATCCATACTGAGCATCAAAAGTCAAAGTAACCCCGAAGTACAATAAAGCACCATTAAGAATTAACTGCCAAATATAACCTAGTACAATACCGCCGATTAAGTTCGGCATAAAAAATATCGTTCTGAAAAGGTTCGTACCTTTGATTCCTTTTGTTAGTAGCGTTGCAATCAAGAATGCAAATACGTTAACAGTGAGGACAGATAATACTGTAAATTTAACTGTAAACCAAAGAGCATTTATGAATTCCGGGTTAGAAAAAGCCTTTACGTAATTATCGAAGCCAACCCATTTGGCATCCGTTACCGTAGTGAACTCCGTGAAAGACAGAAATATTCCCATTAGAAAAGGTATAATAAATACTACCGAAAAGGCTAGTAGCGTTGGCAATGCAAACAGTGCAAAGTATTTTTTATATGATTTTTGCATTTGGTCTTCTCCTATCTCAGTATGCGAAAATAGTGCATGCCACTGAGCACCTAAAACGTGGTACTCAGTGGCATAAATTTCACTAGCATAACAATTGAAATTTGCAAAGCATTCATTCAATTGTATTTACAAATTATTATTTCGTTCTTTCAGACTTCCATGAATCTACTACGATCTTCGTAACATCATCCCAAGCTTTATTACCTTGAGCATATTCTAGCAATGCATCACCGAAGTAATTCTTGAACTCTTCACTTGGAAATGCTGCGAATGTCCAAGGTACGGATACAAGATCTTTTTCCATCCAAGTGGATACTTCTTTAGCTAGCGGATCCGCTGGCTTCTCAGCATCTGTAAATGTATTGAATGGAGCAATGAATCCTAGGTCATTCGTTACATAGCTCTTCCCTTTTTCACTTGAGAATAACCATTCCAAGAAAGCCACAGATGCCGCTTGTTTCTCAGGAGATACTTTACTATTGATGGAGAAGTAGTTCTCTGTTCCAATAGCTAGACCTTGTTTCTCTTCACCAGGCATACCTGTGTACATTGGTAGATACTTAATATTATCAGCCTCTACTGTGTTACCATCTACTTCACCGATTTGTCCCCATGCCCAGTTACCATTCTGAACCATAGCCGATTGACCAAGAGCAAATTCAGCCATAGAATCTGTCACTGTTTTACTTCCTAGAAGTTTACCAGTAGTAACAGAATTATTGATGTATAAGTCAAAAAGATTCTTGAAGTTCTCGCCGTATTTAAACGAAATTTCATCACTTGCTAAACCAGCTAAAGTGCTGTTATCAAATTCAGTATTATCATTGAACTCATAGTGCAAAGGAATGTTAGCTAAGTGAGACTGCCATCTCCATTGCTCACCAGCTCCTAAAGAAGTAGATGAGAATACACCTTTAATTCCAAGTTGGTCTTTCTTAGCAGTCATATCTTCAACAACCGCTTGTAATGTAGCGAAGTTATTGATTTCAGCTGCTGAAGAAATTGTAACCGCTTTATCTGCTGATGCAAAGTATTTCTGCATAATAGCGTCATTGTAAATGATACCATATCCTTCTACAACATAAGGGATACCATACACACCATCTTCACTAGATACTGCTAGACTTTGATCTGACAAGTAGCTGTAAAGCTTAGTATCCTTTAGATCTAAAGTGTAGTCTTTCCAAGCATCATAACCAACTGGACCATTGATTTGGAAAATGGTAGGAGCGTCTGATTTCGCAACTTCAGACTTCAATGTTGTTTCATACGTACCTGCCGCGGCTGTTACAACTTTTACTTTAACGCCTGTTTCCGCTTCATAATCTTTAGCGATCGCTTTGTATGTTTCTGCAATTTCAGGTTTAAAGTTCAAGAAATAAATTTCTCCTGCTTTACCTGGTGCGGTATTTGTATCTGTAGCATTCTTATCGTTGTTAGTGCCACATGCGCTTAGTGCGCCAATAACTAGTGTTGCTGCTAAAGCAAGTCCTAATATCTTTTTTACTTTCATTGTTGTTCCCCTTCTTTTCTTTGAGATTTGTACTTCTTCTTTCTTCGTATAACCCCTAATACTCAAAATAAGATTGTGGTAACGCTTACTTTAATCATCGGAAGCGTTATCGGTAACGTTTCCAATCTGTGGTTATAGAGTAACATACCGTTATATTGTTTGCAATATATTTTTATATTAATCATTATCTCTTTATTATATTAATTCCATTTTTACATTGTGCACACAATTGATGAACATGCTATACTTATGATTCCAATTACTAGGAGTGGATATAAGCGTATCTTACCTTAACGAAAAAAATACACTATAACGTTGGAAGGGGGGGGCGGATGATGTTCGCAAAGCGACTAAAGCAGTTGCGCAAACAGAGGAAATTAACCATGCAGGAAGTTGCCGATTACGTGGGGGTTGCAAAGAGTACATATGCAGGGTATGAATCTGGATACCGCCAACCGACGTTAGAATCCATTCATACCATATCTCGAAAATTGCGCACATCTGCAGATTATCTTTTGGGGCTTACGGATTACCCTGAACCACCTGAGAAACTAAATCATAATGCAAAAGAATATTTAAATTACGAGAAGCTTCACTGGGACGGTGTTCCTTTGGAGCAGGACGATCTCGAATTAATACGTAACTTACTTGAACGTGTGCTCCGAGACCGCCCTTTGTCAAAGGATGAATGACTTATCCTCCCATTAATTGCTGTAGCTTCGCTTCGGACTCTTTTTTAAGATTCGCCTTTAAAGAGTTGTATGAGTTTCTCCACTCCTCAATAACCTTTTCTGATACTGAATCATCATTGGCGTTGTTTATTTGTTCTTGAAATGCATCTCCACACTTGGATTCTGCAGTTGCAATCTCCTTCGTTAGTTTCTCTCTCCATTCATGAACGTTGAGGGGATTCCCCAAATCGAGTTGCCGAAAACTCACATCCGCTCCACTTAGCACCACATTCATATCCTTCGTACACTTCGCATGAATCGTTATGATCTCTTGTTCATATTTCTGTGCTACATTTACTGCAGGTTCAACTTGATTCACGCTCGTCATCGGAGTCTGTGTATTTGACATCGGCGGACTTTGCTCATCTGACTTCGTTGAGATCTGCTCATCTAACTTCGTTGGGCTCTGCTCATCTAACTTCGTTGGGCTCTGCTCATTTGACTTCGTTGAGATCTGCTCATCTGACTTCGTTGGGCTCTGCTCATCTAACTTCGTTGAGCTTTGTGTGTTCGAGCGCATCGTGCTTGAAAGATCTGGTTTCGTTACAGATTGTTTGTCAGATTTCGTGACCGTTTGCTCCGCTTTGTTCGGAACATCTGCAGATGGCGACAATTCTGTGTTGATCTCCCGTTCCTCATTAGCTGTCACTGTAGAATCCATGGGCTCCATCTCGTCTATCACTGACGGCTGTTCGTTCGCCTGTATATCTATTGTTCCTTCAGTATCTCCGATAGAGAGTACCTCTTCATTCTGCAATATCTGCTGGCTCGGCTCCTTCACATTCCCGTCTGCAATGAGTGCTTTCTCTGAGGATTCACTCCAATACAAGCCTCCCCACACACAAAGTAATATGAGAGTAAGGGATGCTAAAATTACTACGGGAGCATCTTTTTTATAGAATCGACGTCTTCTCTTCCGGCCTTTATTTTGTTTTTCCATCGTTATTGTGACACCACCTTTTCATGAAATATATGGGCTGTAACTTCATAAGCATAGGGTTATGGTTGCAAGTTCAATTCACGTTTGGCCTCATCGTATGTTTTCCCTTTACTAATCCCATATTTCTGAGCCATTTTCGATAGTTTATTATAGTCTTCAGAAGATAGGGTTGCTAGAAGTAGCTCTTTTGCTTCTCGTTTTTCTGCTACAGTCAGACCTCCTTTGGCTAGATTCCACAGTTTCTCCGAACTTGATTTGTCTAAATTACTTGCCATGATGGAAATAATGTTGGTTTTATCTCCTGCAGTTAAGCTTTCCTGCACTTGATTCACCTGTTGATCTGTTACGGTCCCAGTAGGCTGACTAAAGTTATTAACCTGGCCTTTGTCATTCTCTTGTGTGACATCTGTCCGCTGTTCAGGCGAATCTTTCCCACTCTCCATCACGGGTTGATTGTCACGACTAGCAACGGCCTCATCTAATTCCTTCAGAGGTAGAGGATCTTCTTGTAAAGTATTAAGAGGTGTCCGTGTCTCCTCTGATTCAGAAGTAAGGACGTTCATCAATTTCAGAACTGTATAATCAACTACAAACAAACCGCAAATGCCTATGACAAGGACAATCCCCAAGCACCATATGATCCATTTCAGGCGTTTTCTACGCTTCATGAATGATCCACCTTTCCATACCAATAGAAATAAACCAGCCCCCTTCTAAAGTTAGAAAGAGGGCTGGTCTCTATTTAAAAATTACGTAAATCGTTAAAAATTTGATTCATTATCTTTTTAGCATAACTTTTCGCGTTGTTAATCGCTTTTGTCTTGACTGCTTTAGAAACATTCTCTACTTTGTTAATTTCCTCGATACTTTCATTACGAGCTTTGATTACCTCTGTTAATAGATCTATTTTCACAAAATCATCCGTAGCAGAAGTAAGTCTTATTGAGATATCATCCATTTGTTCCTTTAGAGACTCAACAATTCTTTTCACATCAGCTTCTGGGTCAATAACTCCATCTCCATTAACAAGCTTGATCTCTTGCTTGAAGATCACTTTAGAACTACCTCCGAAATAATTGTTGAGTGTGGCTTGAATAACAACCGTTCCTTCCAATACCTTTTTCGAAATGGTTACTTTCCCATTTGAGTCTACCTTAACATCCTTACTGCCAGATACCTTCTTCCATTTCAAGCTAGATGAAGGAAGTTCTACCCCAAGCACTGCCAAACCATACACATGCTGGCGTCCGCTATCTGTAATTTCCACGGTTGCTTCAGCACTCATTCGAATATAGGCTGTAGACATTGCTTTGATGGCCGGTTCATCATGCTTTAGTTTCGACTTAAATTTAAGAACCATAGAGGCCATATCTACAGGATTGACGCCAAGATTGTACATGACTTCACTCAACGCATAGCCTTGCGTATCGGATAGAATAGTAGCCAACGCTTCACTTCTGACACCTGTCAGCCCATTCTTATTCTTTAATAACTTAGTAAATTCATTAGAATCCATAGCTGCGATATGATCAAGCATCGTCCCTTCAACTCCTCGGTTCTCGCCGGCATCACCGAACATTAGAATGAGGAAGTCATCGATCGCAAGTGTTGAAATTCCGCCAGCCTTCCCGATCGTTTCTAGTGTCGCTTGGAATTTCGGATTTGTCCGAATCGCTTCAAGTTGCGATGCATCAGGATCGTATTGAATCGAACCAACGGCTTTCATAATCTCGAATAAGCCTTTCTTCAATTCTGCTTTATTCGTTGTACCCGGAAGATTAGCCTCAATAGGCTTCCATATTGGGTCGATTAACGATAGATCTTTCGTAACCCTAAGTCCCGCAATCTCATCCCGAAGCTTACGAACATCCTTTACATCCGAAGCGCCTCCTTCAACAAGTGCAGCACGCAGCAGATTCATCCGCTCTAGGAACTGCTCAGCCGGGAAGATATTCCCTTCCTCCTCCAGAGCTGTTAACGTCACTTCATTCTCAAAAATAACTTTGGCAGATGTTCCATTCACAAGCTTTGCCTGAATAACTGCTGTAGCATTTGCTACACCTCGTGGAATCGTAACTGAACCATTCGGCAGCACAGTCACATCTTCACTTCCCGATACCTTGCTCCATGTCAGTACAAACGCTGGAACATCTACTCCCAATACCTTCAGGCTATAATCATGCTGACGACCATTCTCGCTTATCTGTTCCGTTGCAATTGCTTCTGCACGGATATAGGCAATCGTCATAGCGTAACTAGCAGGCTCATAATTCTGCAACTTAACTTGGAAGCCCAGTATGGTCATTCCTAGTTCCTGCGGCGTAACACCTAGAGAGCTTAGAATAGCACTCAGCTTATAATCCTCGGTATTGCTAAGCAACTCCTTCACCACTTGAAGCTTCAGTGCTGCCATTTCTTGCTTACTACTAAGTAGACTAAGCAGTTCGATAGAGCTCATGCTCGCAAGTTTATCCCGAACGATACCTTCAATACCTTTATGGGTCTCCCCGTCACCGAACATAAACATCAGAAAATCATCTATGACTAGATTAGAATTGCCACTAGCTGCTGCAATTGTCTTCAACGTCGCTCGATATTCAGGGTTCGTCCGAATTTCCTCAAGCTCCGTCGCCATTGGATCATATTGGATCGATCCCACAGCCTTAATCAACTGGAAGAAACTCGCCTTCAGCTTCGTCTTATCAACAGAATCCGGAAGTTTGGTCGCGATTTTATTCCATATCGGGTCAATCAACGCTTGATCTAAGACGACATCAAGCCCTCGAATTTCATCCCGCAAGCTTTGAACTGCCTTAAGATCCGTCGGATCTCCTGCTCTAAGCGCCTCATGTAACTTGTTCATACGCTCAAGGAACTGCTCTACAGGGAACTGTGTTTCTCCTTCTTTAACCGTTGCGGTCAAAGTCACTTCTTTCTCAAAAATAACTTTAGCTGCTCCTCCATAGGGATTCATCAGCTTCGCTTGGATCACAGCTGAGGCACTTTCAATACCCTCTGGAATGGTCACAACACCAGCGGTAGTTACCTTTACATCGTTGCTACCGGACACTTTACTCCACTGCAACACCATACCCGGAACGTCCACGTTGGAGACCCTTAAGCTATACGTATGTTGAAGTCCATCCTCACTTATCTTAGCTGTTTCCTTCGTGACCGTGCGTAGATAGGCTACGGTCATAGCATTGATAGCTGGTTCATCCTTTTGCAATGTAACTTGGAAGCCTAGAACCATCGATCTAATATCTTGCGGTGTAATATTTAATTTATTAAATATCGAGCTGATTGTGTAATCATCCGTTGCACTTAGCAACTTGTCTGTTGATTGAAGGAGGACCGCAGTAATTCCTTGTTTATTACCTAGCATGATTATTAAGTCCTGTAACGACATCTTTTGAATCTCACTGCTTATGGTCCCTTCTATACCCTTGCGGCTATTACCATCACCGAACATAAACACGAGAAGATCAACTATATTTACAGTCTCACCAGCGCCAGATGCGGCAGCGATCGTATTTAGCGTTGAACGATATTCAGGATTCGTACGTATTGCTTCCAGTTCCGTCGCCCCTGAGTCATAGCGCAATGAACCTACATCTTTGACAATACGGAATAAGTTGACCTTAAGCTCTGCTTGATTTACAGATTCCGGAAGCTTCAAGCTTATTTTATTCCATATTGGATCAATCAGATGCAAATTTGTAGATTCATCGAGCCCTCTAATTTCATCCCGTAGATCTCTTACGTCCTGCACATCTGCCGGATCACCCGCTGCGAGTGCCGCATTTAGCGCATTCATACGCTCTAAGAAGACACTCGACGGAAGATCCGATTGCACAGCGTTCGACTCATCCGGATCCTCGATAGGAACATTAGGCGACAACACATCTTCCGCAGCTTCCAATCTATCCTTAAGATCTTCAAAAAGGCTCGGTGGCAATACCGACTGTGCGGCGCGCAACTCATCCATAAGCTCTAAGTAAATGCCTGGTTGCAGTTCCGTTCTTGCAGCTTCCAGCCTACTCTTAAAGTCTAAGAATACACTTGGCGGCAACTTTGATTCCGCCGCGTTCAGTTCATTCATAAGCTCTTCGAATAAGCTCGGTGGTAGACCCGAATCCGCTGCATTAGCAACATGAACTATGCCCAAGTTTTGTGCTAAACCCTTCTGACTAAGTGGTAATCCTCCAAGCGATGCAGTAATCATAGATACGGTAAGAGCAGATACGGTCATTTTTTTTCTAAACGTCATGTTTTTCACCTCTATCATAGATTTGGGTCTTACATTACATTAAAGAACGGGCATGGGCTGTTTCACGCCTTTATTTAAGCTAGGACGGCCAACTGAATAATAAATGAAATCCGTGCCTAGTAAATCCTCTTCGTTAAATACATTTCGTCCATCGATAAGTATAGGACTCTTCAGTACCGATTGGAGCTGTGCGAGATCAACCTCAGTAAATTCTTCCCACTCTGTGAGCAAACAAAGTGCATCCGCACCTTGAGCGGTTTCCATCGCATTATTGCACCATTCCACCCCATCCTTACCAAATAGAGCACGGAAGTTGTCCATTGCAATCGGGTCATAAGCCTTTACTTCAACGCCGTTATCAACCAAATGCTGAATAATCTCCAAAGCTGGCGAATCGCGTACGTCATCGGTATTCGGCTTGAATGCTAATCCCCACACAGCGACCGTCTTCCCTTTCAACTCACCCTCAAAAATCGCCCCAAGCTTTCTAATAACGTTAAATCGCTGATCCCGATTTACTTCAACAACCGAACGTAGTAGCTTGAATTCGTAATCGACATTACCAGCGATTTGAATAAGTGCACTTGTATCCTTGGGAAAGCAAGAACCTCCATATCCAATACCGGCCTTCAAAAATGACGGTCCTATCCGTTTGTCATGGCCCATTCCTTCCGCGACCTTCGTCACATCTGCACCAACTTTCTCACAGATGTTAGCAATCTCGTTAATGAATGAAATCTTCGTTGCAAGAAAAGCGTTCGATGCATATTTAATCATTTCTGCGCTCCGAATATCCGTCACGACAATCTGTTCTGTCAATGGCTTATGCAACTGAGTCATGGTGTTCGCTGCATCCTGAGAGTCAGCTCCGATAATGATTCGATCGGGATATAATGTATCTTGTATTGCTGAGCCTTCTCGTAGAAACTCCGGCAGTGAGATAGAGTCAAATGGTTTATTACTTTGGGTTCGAATCAATGCTGCCAATCGCTCATTCGTTCCGACTGGCACCGTGCTCTTCACAGCAATGATCTTATAATTGTTCATTGCTTGCGCAACTTCAAGAACTGCTTGATCGATATATTCGAGATTCGCTTCACCATTAGGCAATGGGGGTGTTCCAACAGCTAGTATAATAATATCCGATTGTGTTACAGCGCTGAATATATCGGTCGTAAAGGAAAGTCTGCCCTTCGTGCGATTCGCCGCAGCCAATTCCTTCAGACCTGGTTCATAGATGGGAATGCCTCCGGCGTTCAACATTTCAATCTTGGAAATATCCTTATCCACACAAATAACCTGATTCCCGAGCTCTGCATAACAGATGCCTGATACAAGCCCGACATAACCGGTTCCGATAACCGTAATCTTCATTCTCTTCGCTCCTTCATGAAATTCATTCATTTATTCATACGCTGCATAATTGCATGATCTCGTTCCAATCAAACGCAAGCCGGACGATATCCTCTTCAATAAGCTCTGTTCCAGTCTGTACTTCGATAATGTCCATTTCTGTCTCCGCCCGCAGGCTATGCCGACTGTCCTTGGATATCACCAAGACATCTCCGGAATTTACTAATAAATGCTTGCCGTCTAGAACCATTTCACCGTGACCGGATACGACCGTCCACACTTCATCCCTAAGCAAGTGGTATTGGTAGCTCAAATTCTGACCAGGGGAGACACAGATTCGTTTCGTTAACACTTCTTTTCCATCCGGATACTTCAAATAATCAAGCACACGATAACGCCCCCAGCGCCGCTCCTCATACATAGGTCTTTGATCCGAATGTTTCATTACTTCTTTGATCATCGGGCTTGATGCCTTGTCCGACACCAGAATACCATCCGGACTCGCCGCGACGACTACGTTAGATAAGTTAATCAGTGTAATCGGAATATCAAGTTCATTAATGACATGTGTATTATGAGAGTCACCAGCAATAATCCCTTTACCGATTAACGAAGTCTCGATCTCCTCCGTTAGTGTATTCCACGTTCCAAGATCCTTCCATTCACCAGCATAAGGAAGCGCCACAATATGGCCCGCTTTCTCCACAACCTCATAGTCGAAGCTATTCTTCGGAAGTTTACTATAATGTCTGGTCATCTCGTCGTAATGAATCGGATAATTATTCTCAATCAATATGTTAATGAGGAAATCGAGCTTAAACGCAAAAACACCGCAGTTCCAAAGTGCAGCCTGCTGTATCATGGCTACCGCTTCTTCCTCGCGGGGTTTCTCTCTGAAGCTATGAACGGTTACAAAAGGATCTTCAACTTGGGTCCCTTTATTCGGAACGATATAACCGTATTTCTCTGATGGATACGTCGGCTTCACACCCATAAGCGCCAAGTCTGCTCCAGATTCGTTCAGAATCAGCTCAAGCTCCTTCGTCTTATGGAAGAAGGATTCATTCACGTAAGGATCGACCGGCATAACGACAATCGTCTCATTTAAGCTGACTCCTTGTATTGAATATAGATAGGTAGCTGCCAGTGCAATCGCTGGAAAGGTATCTCTTCTTTCCGGTTCGACGATAATTTCAATCTCATTACCTAGCTGGCTCTGAATCATCTCAACTTGTGGTTTACTAGTTGCGATATATGCATGCTCTCTTAGGCCCGCCTTGGTTATTTGGCCCCAGACTCGCTGGACCATCGACTCCCGCTCACCAACTTCATTTCGCAGCACTTTCAGAAACTGCTTGGAACGTGACTCATTCGACAAAGGCCATAACCGCTTGCCTGATCCTCCTGATAGAAGAACAATTTTCATATGGAACCCTCCTAAAAGTTTTGGATGATGATTTACTTCCTGATACAACTTCATACAAAACTCGCTTCGGAAGCATATGCTTAAGTTTTGTATATTGATTATGCAGATACTAGCGAAGAGGACGGAATTGTCCTGAAGAAGCGTTAGCGTTCGCTACAAGTTTCCGTAGGAAACTACTTCGAAAGCATACGCTTGTCCTCGGATTTCTACCGCTATAAGCGGTATATAATCAGGAAATCTGAGGACAACAGCGATCGTAAGGATAATCCGTCCACGTAGCGGTCATCTATCATCACCTCAAAGCATAGAGTTAACCTTGTGGATCAACTGTTCTTGATATATTTTTGATACAAAGCTTACCCCCTGAGGCTTCGCTTCATAGGATTGGTTATTCACGACAAGTTGAGCGGATTCGATTCTGCTGGTCCATGTATGGAAGTAGTTGGAGTTCTTTCCGTATGAATTATCCAGTAGCTCATTAGGCATATCCATCAAGCAGGCTAGTATATGACCATGTAATCTTGATGTCTGCACATTACGATAGTAACTAAATCGAATGACCGCTTTGTTTACCAAGTAATCGCTATACTTATCCCATATTGCATGTAATGGCAAGATCCTGTTACCATTTTCCATCATTTTAGCGATTAGACTAATCGACTTTTTCTCGAACCGGTTGTATAAGGTAGCCCAGTCCAGATGATCCCCCTGTCCTTCCAATTCGAACTGCAACTGCTCTCTTGTTTTCTCGATATCTGTGCGTAAGAAACATAGTAAATCTTTGTCTGGGCTTCTTTTCGGTAAAATCGGCCATAAATGATGCGCCATATCAGGTGATAAATAGACGTTACAGCTATTAAATTTCTGGATGGCAGTCTCATAAGTCAATGTATCTCTTACAAAGAGATGAACATCCTTATGCCTATTAAAAAGTTGTGCCGTGGCATCATATCTCAATTCATCCTTATAAAAGATCGTCTGCGGAAGTAAAACAATCCGATTGTCACCATACTCGGCAACGACTTTCTCGCGTAATTTCTGATGCACCGGATACAGATCTCCGAAATTCCCTCCTCCCTGAAGAACGATAATTTGATCTTTCGGAATGATTAGCTTATCAGGAAAATCTAGGACACTGTATCGTGCTTTAACGTGGATATTATTATCTCTGAAAAATGCTTCCGTACCCTTCATAATCAGTAAATCCCCGCCGTTGTTGTAGACAGGGTAATCTATATAACAAATACTCGATCCCGGAGATATCACATTCAGAATTTTACGAAGCTCATTTTTCAATCCGTCCATGGGATGAACATTCGGTTTCATTGCCAAGTCATCTCACTCCTTTAGTTTTTGTTCTATCTTTAATCCGCTCTATTAGAAATTGAAAATCGTTCTTATCAAACAACATCCCTCTCAGCTTCACCTGAAAGACAATTCGCATCGCCGCCATTGTAACCACCAAACGGATAATCGCACCGATTAGTAAAGCAAGCGCAATACCGTTCAGTCCATACAGCGGAGTGAGCACAAAGAATAATCCGATGGTTACTGCTAATGCGATAAGCTGTCTGACTAGCACAAGTCCGGGTCGCCCCATTGCATTAAACGAAGAGGCTAGAATCCAAGACCCTCCTCCGAGAATGCACTCGAACGACAACAAATAGAATGCACCACTTGCCTCAAGAAAGGGTGCACCGAACAGTACCCCCATTAGATAACGACCCACGAACATGCTTGGAATGACCACGATCGTCATCAGAAGCATGGACAATCGAAATGCCCGACCGACAGTTGCAATAATCTTGTCCTTGTCCATACCCGTTACCTTAGGAAATATGACATTCGTAATCGCCGTCTGTACGACGTTGAATACACGAGACAAGGCATAAACAACCGTATACAACCCTAAATCTCTTGCTGTCAGCATAGAGAGAATGATTAGTTTATCGAATTGAGAATATAATGTCCCAAGTAGTTCTACACCGAATACTTTACTTCCGTAACCGAACAACGCCTTGGCCGCTAGCCTATTCCCTAGACCCTTAAACCAATTAATTCGCATCTCATCTCTTACGCTGTACAAGGCCCATACTATGACAAATACACTGGTTATTAGAAATACCAGTGCAGCAGAATGGAGACTTAGATTACCAATAGCCCAAAGTACAATCAGTCCCGTTAAATTCAGTAATGGGAAATACAATCTAACACCGTTGTAGACATTGAATTTACCTGTGCTCTGCGCAAGAGCCTGGATTAAATTGACCGCGAGCAATATAGGTAGCATGATTACTGTATACCATCTAGCGGTTTGGATAACCGATTCAGGATAATTTCCGAGCCATGTCGGTAAGTAAATCCAAGCAACAATGCCGACGATCAGGCTGACGGGTATTTGAAACAGGAAGCCCGCTCTTACGAAATGTGCCCCATGATCTTGGCGTTGCTTCATATTATAAATAAGAGAGGTAGGAAGTCCGAACCCGACGAGCCCTGCGAGTAGCGTTGGCCAAAATAGGATGGCCGAGAACTCCCCTTTACCAACCACTCCGAACATGCGCGCTGTCACAATAGAGGTCAAAGTACTAATGACCATAACTAGAAGATTAGTCGCGCTCGTGCGAAGAATCGTTTGTAGAAGTCCATTCCCCCTCCATGCTTTTTGAAATGCGAGTTGTGCCATGGTTTATGTTCAACTCCTAATGTTATAGCGCAGAATGCCCATAAGTGCTCCATTGCGGTAACAAATTTTCATGATCTGCCGAATACATGTTTTGAAATGGAAGATGGTAAGCAGAGATGATAGAATCGCCATCAGCATTCGAACCGTATGCTTCACAACTACCAACAGGCTTCTATCCTGACGTTTCACCGCATCGCTTACACCTTGCCAGAACATTCGTTTCAGGAACCACTTCTTGGTCGTTCGCCCCTTCGCAATTTTGTGCTGAACAGATGCAAACGGTGTGTAGTACACCTTATAATTCTCGCGGAGCCTTGCGATCAGCTCACTTTCTTCACTTGACAATAGGTTGGTACCAACCCGTCCCAAATCCTCGCGAAATGGCTTCATATGATGAAATACACTTATCCGAAAGGCTACATTTGCTCCATATGGAATCGAAGGAGATGGCATTTCCTTCACTACATTCGAATAATCGAGAATCGTGAATACAGAACGGTACTCCTCCGGAACCCAGTCCGGTTCCTGACTCTCCCAGATTGGATCAATTCGTCCACCGACACACCCAATAGTCGGATCGCTTTCAAATACGTCCACAATTTCCTGCACCCACTGACTTGAGGCCAATGCATCATCATCTAGAAATAGAATATAATCTCCTTGTGCTTCCTTAATCGCTCTGTTACGGGCAACGGATAGTCCGAGCTTTTCTTCGAGAATATATCGTATCCTTGGTCCGTGTTGATGCTGTAGATCTTGCACCACCTCAGCCGTATGATCACTTGATTGATTGTCAATAACGACAATTTCAATGTCACTTTTAGCGAACTTCTGAGCAATCACACTTTCAATTGCCTCTCCTGTATCCTTTGCGCGGTTATGAGTACAAATGGCCACTGTCACCTTCATCGTTCATCACCCTCCCCGATAAACGTTTTTGATCTTTTGCGCAATGGCGCTCCACTCTAATTCCTTTAGCACCTCATCGTACTTTGGAGTTTCTTGTTTGTTCTTAACATTTAAAGCTTCTTTCATCGCGTTGCCGAGTCCGTTCTCACTCATTGGATCATAGTGGACAACCATGTTTTCTTTGAAATATTCATGGATGAAATCATTGTCTGGCATAACAATCAACTTCTGGAAAGACAGTCCAAGTATCGCTGAACCGGAAGTCGTAATTTCTTTATAGGGCATCACCATCACATCCACGGTGTTAATCAAATCAGCAACCTCATCATTGGGGACGAAACGTATGTCCAGAATGATATTCCCAGTATCCTTTACCTGCTCCAAATAGGACTTCATCTCACTGTCCGCTTTCCCAGCTATGATCAGGTATGTTCGCTTCGTCTTGATTGTATTAAAGGCTTGTATTAAATCCTCGATGCCTTTATACGCAATGATTGCACCAAGAAATAAATATATTTCTGCGTTCTCACTAATATTATATTTGAGCCGAAAGTCTATTCCCTTCGACTTATACACGCCCAAATAATGACCATGCTTCACCACGAACAGCTTGCTTTCTGGAACATTGAACTCCTTCATGACCTTCCTCTTGATGGATTCAGAGGCAACGATCAACTTGTTGCAGAATAGGCATATGATCGTTCTAATGAACCTCTCCATTCTAGGGTACTTCACATGATGCGGATACAGATTATGTATCGTCCATACCAACTGTACGTTCCTTATCTTCAAATACAGCATCGTCCAAATAAAGATGAATGACTTCAAGATGAACACCAGCAGATTTCGATTCTGATAAGCATGATGCATCCAGTGAATGTGGACAATATCCCCGGACTTCACTTGACCGACCTTCAACATCAGCTTGCCATGCCTCAAGTCCATAATGTCCATACCTGCATCACATAACGAATCGGTTAATAAATCATTGTAGAAATTCAAATCACTTGATTTAGGCCACATCCATACTTTCATCTCTTTACTCTCCTACCCTTTCTAGAATCAAGTCCACCGGATATTCCTTTTAGAATGGTAGATTTATAGCCGATCCATACTTCTTCGCCAATAACGATTTCTGCCCCTGGCTGATTCAGATAGAAATTTACTTTGTCATAGAGCATGACCGTGTTGCTAATAATCAGCTTCGTATGACTGCATTTCGAAATAATATGAGAACCGGTATTCTATCCCACCTTAATACTTCAGTTGTATCTGCGAATCCATTTACTCGGAACATTGATCTCACGGATAACCTTCGCTGGTGTACCCCCGACCAATACATTGGCTGGAATATCACGTGTTACGACACTACCTGCTGCAATCACCGCATTATGTCCAATCGTTACACCAGGTAAGATAAGCACACCCCTACCAATCCAAACATTATCGGAAATAACAATGTCTTTACTATGGGAACGATCCTCCGTATCTACAGGATGAAAGTTCGTATCAATAATGTTAACCATTGGGCCTATGATCGTATTGCTACCAATCACAATGGATTGCGTACAACCAATATCTAAACCGTAGTTGAAAAATACGTTATCTCCCACCCACAGCTTGGCCTGCTTATCGACAGAAATGGAAGATGGAAATGGCTTAGCATGAAAGGACACATTCCTTCCAACGATGAATTCGCCTTTATTGCTCACAGTTAGCCTACCTGCTATCCGTCCTAATCGACCTACAGAATTAGTCATGATTGGCAACATGGCTGCTCCCTTCAGAACAGCGAGTATCTTACCAATACTCAATTGCTTGTATGAGAACCCCATAGAATCATCTCACCACTTCCGACTTTAACTTTTTTGCTATTAACAATTGGTAGGTGTGCTCTACCTTTCGAGCGATTGTATTCATATTGAAGTCATTGATTACGTTCGTATGTCCCTGAATTGAAAGCTCCTTATGGTTAATAGCATTGTCATAGACACGCTGAATCGTCTGATACAGCTCGTCCACATCCCCATCCTTCACAATAAATCCACCACCCGTTAGATGAATAATTTCAGGTGCTCCGCCAGAATCTGATACGATGACAGGCGTTTGGACGAGCAGAGATTCAATAATCACTCTTCCAAATGGCTCATTCAAAGAGAAGTTAATCGTCAGATCGCATTCCTTCATCAGATCAAGTGGCTTTTTACTATATCCATAAAAGATAATATTCTCTTCCAAGCCATATTCAATGACCTTCTGGACCATATCGTTGTAATACTTCTCTGATCCATCAACAGATGTATCACCCACAATCAGCAGTTTCCAATTATACTTCTTATGATCAGCCAACTTCTTCACAGCCTCGATCACAAGATCATATCTCTTCCACTCTACGATGCGCCCGAATGTTCCCATAATAAGTGTATCGTCTTCCATGAACCCCCGGCTTTTCATCGTCAAGGAAAGTTCGGGATCAACACCATTATATATAATCGTCTTATTGTAGCCTTGAATCGAATTCGCCACAAAATGTGAGATACAAATAACTTGATCGAAAAATCGCGGCAACACATAGTTGAACATCCGCAAATGGGTATAGTCACGATGATGCCAAACCAATGTGCAATCGGTTAGAAACTTGAGTGGTGCAGTATACCAGGGTGCCCGCCAGCCATTGGCATGAATAATATCAATCTGATGTCGCTTCACGAATGCCCTGATGCGAAATACAGTTTCCAAATAGCCAAAACCTAGTTTCTTCTTAATGCTATTTAGTTGGAGCGGAAAGTGCTCATACTTGGTTCTAATTTCATCTAGATATTCGGCATTCTTGGGACTTAATAAAAATATCTGATATTCTGACGTATCCAAATAATTTATTAAATGAATCAAACTTTGCTCAGCCCCACCTTTTTTCTCCGCGTGGGTAACAAATAAGACACGGATTCTCTCTTTAACCATTCACAACACCTGCTCCATTTGAACACTAACATTCAACGAATTTATGTAGCCTTTTAGCACCTTTTTATGATCATAATGATTCCTAATATATTTCTGGGACGACTCTAGCAATGCTTGCGCCTGAGCAGGATTATCGAATAACTGCTTCATGCTGTGATAGAATTCCGTTGGCTTGTCGGCAACCATAATGTGCTTATTATGAACAAGCCCCGTACCTTCATAGCCAATGGACGTCGAGATGACCGGTAAGCCATTCTGTATTGCTTCGATGGTCTTGAGCTTCACACCAGCACCATTGCGCATCGGATTAACGAATAGATAACCACTGCTGTATATATCGTCCAGACTCTCCGGCGTATCATATACAACTACATTCGTCATATCATAAGGATCGAGCCAACTTAAACTTTGTTTCCGACTATTCCCAGCCACAATGAATTTGTAATCGGGCTCCTTCAACATCAACGGATGAATATGTGCAAGATACCATTCAATCGCTTCACGATTATTTGGCATGAACAATGATCCAATAAATATGACGTTTTTACTTTGAAACGTGTTCTCAAGAAAGGCATCTCTTGTGACTGGTGGAGGTAGAAATAAGCTTTTTGTTGCAGGATGTAGACTTTGAAAGATTTCAAACTCTTTATTGGAGATAAACAAATACTTGTCTACCTTCCGCATCATTCTCTTTTGCAATGTCTTGAACTTCCAACTTTCCATATGGTAATAGAGCTTGTGAATTCTATTCTTGGTACTTCTAGCTAGCGCCTTGAAGTAGACTTCCTCATCGTTATGAACCCGTAGAATCACATTGTTATGATTGATATGTGGGTTACTTAGAATGGGATACACATAATCACCTTCAAGCAGCACATAATCATAGTCCTGATCGATATTAACGTATCGAAGCTCGTTTCTTGATTGCACCTGCATAGGGATAGCATATAGCAAATCGACGAGTTTGCTTCTTCTCTCACACAGCTTGATGTCTTCGACATAGCGATATACCACTTTCATATCCTCATCCAAAGGCATTTGTTTGCCGCAAACGACGAGATGGATCTTCCATCCAAGCTCGGCTAGAACCTTAATTCTCCCCCATGTATCCACCCTGCCGCCATGATCGGCGGGATATGGAAAATCACTGCATACAACAAGCATTTTCATTCGTTAATAACCCCCGATATATTGGATTGGTTTACTTCATTCTTTCCTAGAAAGGAACTGATAAAGGCAAATAGTAGCCATACTTCATATTTAATCTCAAGTACTACAAAGAGTAGTGATAATAGGACAAACACGAGTGACAGAAACAGGATAGAGTTCGATTTCACTTTCACGATAAGATCTTTAGCTAACAGATAAAAGAATACGACAGAGAAAATCCCTCCAAACATCACCCATTGGAAGAAACCCGATTTAACACCCAAATTCTTATCTGAACCTGAGTATTGCATTAACTCTCCCACATTAATCTGACTCATTCCGAAAACGTTATAATAGAAACGAGACATCAGTTGAATAGAGTAAGCTATATATTCATCGAAATAGATGAGATAGGCTCCAGTACCAACCCCCAGTGGATGATGAAAGACGGTCGCAAGTGAGATAATGATCGTGCCCATTCGCGTGTAGGATGAGGTGTAATTCTGAATATCGTTACTAAAAGAACTAAGCAAACCTGCCGAGAAATAAGCAATAAACAAGTACATCGCCACGACAACCGTTATAAGCACAATAAAGTTTCTTTTCTTCTTGAAATCGAGAAATTTAATCATGGTCACGACCAACGTTAGCAGAATGACGATCAAGAAACCTTTCGATCCTGTAACGAATAAACAATACAGAAAAAAACTAGTGGCATATACAATGGACAGCGTCTTAGCAACGCGGTTTAAATATTGAGACAGATAAATAAGAATTGAGCAGTACACGACGATAATAGATCCCGTTGTGCTACTCTCTGAAGTAAGTAACCTCACCCTCCAATAGGGGTGATTTCCAGAATGCAAGAAAGTAAGGGCATTCGGCATACTGACCAATTCCACAATCATAATGGCTATCAAAAGGCTCATCACCACAAAAAAACAGCTATATAGTAACTTAAAACTGTTGATTCTCGTGAAGACAAGTTGCATATGCCTGATATACAGCAAGATAACAACGAAATAAGTCAACACCTTTATCGCCTTACCAAGGAGGTTCTCGGACGCAAAACTGTAATTACCCTGCAGGAATTGAATGAGAATATAGACCATACTGATAAAGCTTAAATAGATAATAAAAGCGAACAAGTGCTTCTGGAGCTTGGTCACATTCATCAGCTTCTTATATTTAGATAACATCGCAATCTCACAAAATATAAAAAGAGGAAATAGCAATATAATAGGTGATCTTCCTATTTCACCAATAATATTAACGAGTGGGAAATCCTGATAGACCGTCAGAATTAGTAAGAAAATAAGATAACATGCGAGAACAACTTGATTCCCACTCGATTTCTTGGGTAACTCTTTATTGGTATGGATCCCCTGATTTCCAATTAAACTTACATTCATCATTCCTTTCATCCCCATATAACTAGACATATTTATTGACGGTTACGGGATACAAATCGCCTTGTTTCTTCAAAGCGTCTACATATATTCGCTCGATTTGTTTGTTCATCTTATCCGAATGAAATTTCTCATAAAAGATCTTCTCTCCCGTTTGCCCCATCATTTCTAGCTTGTTTTTGTTCAGACCTTGAATAATATTCGCCAACTCTTCCTTGTTGTCGAAGTCAAAGATATACCCGTTGACACCATGCTGGATAATTTCAGGAAGTGCCCCCCGGTTGCTTGCGATAACCGGCTTCTTATTCCGCAATGCCTCGATGGCAACGATACCGAATCCTTCCCAGCGTGATGGAACGATAACAGCATCACATGCCCTTATATAACGGTCGATCTCTGAATTGTCCACCCAACCGATCTTTACAGCATTACTCGGATAATCATAATCAAATTCCTTCAATACGGTATCACCCACTAAATACAGAGTAACTTCCATGAATTGATAATCGTTAAATACCTCGAGTAACAAATCAAAACCCTTTTGCCGATCAAAGCGACCTACATAAAGCAGATTAATCTTGTCCTTATTGACACTGAAGGGCAATAAGTGATTATCTGGCGCATCAGATACCCCGTTATAGACAACGACCGATTTCTTGGAAGACAAGCCGTAGTTCATCGACATCTGATATTCATACTGCGATATGTTAATAATGTAATCTGTCCGCAATGACAGGAACCTCTCTATTCCTGCAAACACCTTCTTCTTCCATGACTGTGTGTCCATTAGAAAAGCCCAACCATGTGAACAATAAATGACAATGGGACGTTTCTTTCTCAACAAAAATAACGTTCGTAGGAAGAATCCTGCAAACGTTCCATGCACATGTACGATCTCTGGATTAACTTCTTTGATCATTCTTTGAATACTTTGCATCGTTTTGAGGAAATATTTCGGGCTTCTTTTATAAGGGTATAGAAGCAATCGATCAGGATCGAGCGAAAGTGAATCTAAGTTCGAATCCTGATGCGATGCCATCAAATAAATATCATGATTATCAGATTGGTACTTCAATACTTCATGAAGATGGGTCTCAATACCGCCCTTTGTAAACTCTGAAATATGAAGGATTCTTGCCATTCCCTCCCCCTCCATTTCTTAGTTAGAATGCATCCTGGGAGCCAACCACGGCCTTCACCGTTCGGAACATAATTTTAATATCGAACCATATACATTTTTTCTCAATATAAGAAATATCGAGATCAACCATCTCTTTGAAGCAGAGATTATTCCTTCCACTAACTTGCCACAGCCCTGTGCAGCCTGGTATAACAGACAATCGCTTCTTGTCATAAGACGTATATTCCGCAACTTCTCTCGTAAGAGGAGGTCTCGGACCTACTAATGACATTTCTCCTCTAAGTACATTGATTAATTGTGGAAGTTCATCAATACTCATTTTTCGAATAAATTTTCCGACCTTCGTCACACGAGGATCTTCTCTCATTTTGAACATAGCACCGCTTATCTCATTCTGATCCAGAAGATCTTTCAGTTTATCTTCGGCATCACTATACATGGAACGAAGCTTGTACATCCGAAACAATCTCTCATTCTTGCCGACCCTCGTCTGATAGAAGAAAGCTGAGCCTGAAGGGTCTTCCCATTTAATTAGAATAATGATAAAGGCCATCAGCGGACTTAATAAAATTAAACCTACCAACGCTCCGATGATATCAATCGTACGTTTGAGTATCGAATACAACGATAGACCTTCTTGCTCAGCCCATTTATTCGAATAGTAATCTGAGACACCTCTAACATATTCATCCCGATATTGTGTATAAGTCATCTTAATCTCTCCTTCCAGCAATCAATTGTTTACCAACCTCACGATCCATTACTTCCTGAAGGCCTGACAACAGTTCGTGCCTAAGTTCATTATTTCGGAGTGCAAAGTCGATGGTCGTCATAATGAAACCGAGCTTCTCTCCAACATCATACCGAGTCCCTTGGAAATCGTAGGCGTAGACACCTTTATCCTCATTTAGCTTTTGAATCGCGTCGGTAAGCTGAATCTCACCACCTGCGCCTAACTCATGTCTCCCTAAATATTCAAAGATATCAGGTGTAAGCACATAACGACCCATAATTGCTAGATTAGAAGGAGCTTGTCCCTTCGGTGGTTTCTCGACGAAACGATTAACCTGATACAAGTTATCCATTCTTTCACCCGGATCTACAATTCCATAACGATGCGTCTGATCTACACCTACCGTCTGAACACCGATGACTGAACGTCCAGTACGCTCATACTGCTCTATCAGTTGCCTAATACATGGAACCTCGGCCTCCACAATATCATCTCCAAGGAGAACAGCGAACGGTTCGTTGCCGATGAAATTACGTGCACACCAGACGGCATGTCCTAATCCTCTCGCTTCTTTTTGCCTTATATAATGAAGGTTCACATTGGATGACTTTCTGACTTTCTCAAGGATGTCGAGTTTCCCTTTTTCCTGTAAAATATGTTCGAGCTCAAATGCGATATCAAAGTGGTCCTCAATCGCCCGCTTCCCTTTACCTGTTACAACGATGATATCCTCGACTCCCGATTCAATAGCTTCTTCCACGATATACTGAATGGTTGGCTTATCAACAATGGGAAGCATTTCTTTGGGCATTGCTTTTGTTGCAGGTAAGAAGCGTGTACCTAGTCCAGCAGCAGGAATAATAGCTTTCGTTACTTTTTTCATTTTGATTTCACCCTATCTTTTTTATTATGTACAAACAAAATATACAAGGGCATTGAACCCTTCCTCACATCACACCCTTGACGAAGTACGTCTAAGGTCGGCTGACCCACAGTATGACCGAGTGTCTCCAGTGATAAAGGTGCAGGAGACATTACCTTCCTATTTATCTCGCCTACCATTAAGAGGTTGTTCAAAAAGTCACCTTTTGATCACGAAGCATATCAAGAGGATTACTCGACTTCGAAGATTGAATTCAGCCGGTCCTTCCGGTGCTCACGTAGGTACTGCCTACGCTCCGCTCCTCACTCCCTTGGCTTCATCCAATCTTCTCGGTGCTGAAAAGTCGACTTTTTGAACTCGCACATTAGGATGAATTGACGTTAACCGTCGTTTTCTTCTCCGTAGTAGTAGGTATAGGAATCTGATTGTTTTCGATTAACATTATTAAGAACTACACCGATTAACTTGGCATTCACATGCATAAGGGATGCTTTCGCTTTAAGCACCACTTCTTTCTTCACTTTCCCCGATTCAATGACAAGCACAACACCATCACTTAAAGTCGCTACAATTTGAGCGTCTGTTACGGACAAGATAGGTGGGGTATCGATAATGATCACATCGTACATTCCCCTAATTGTGTTAAGCAGAGTAGCCATTTGTTTAGAAGACAGTAACTCTGATGGATTAGGTGGAGTAGGCCCAGCTTGAAGGATAGAAAGGTTCTCCGTATTGGACTGTTGGATGATCTCACTTAACTCCTTCTGTTTAAATAAAGCGGTGGTCAAGCCACTCCGATTGGACTTCCCAAAGATATGATGCTGCGATGGTTTCCGTAGATCCGCATCAATGAGCAGTACTTGTTTATTAGCTTGAGCGAAAGACACGGCTATATTAGCACTGGTCGTACTCTTCCCCTCATTCGGATTAGAAGAAGTGATCATTATGACTTGTAGCTGTCGATCTAATGTCGAGAACTCGATATTGGTCCGTAGCATTCGGTATCCTTCAGAGATTGGAGATATCGGATTGCTCTCCGTAATAAGGTTCCATTTAGGCATCAAGTGAGACATTGTTTTCCCTCCCAACCGGTATCGGAGTGTTATTGTTCCGATCCGTGAAATCACTTTCTTTAAATCCTGGAATTGAAGTTAATACAGGAACTCCAAGCAGTTTCTCAATATCTTCCTCGGTCTTCACCGTGTCATCTAAATAATCGAGTAGAAAGGCAATACCTACTCCAAACATCAATGCCAACATGAATGCCACAGCAATATTGAGCTTCACATTGGGTGCTACTGGGTTATGAGATTCTGTTGGATCAGCTTTATCTAGAACTGAAACATTATCGACTTTCATCAGTTCAGGGATCTTCTGTTGAAATACGACTGCTACCGCGTTGGCGATATTCGCTGCCTTCTCATAGGAATTATCCCTGACAGATATGGACATCACTTGCGTTTCATTAACAGAACTTACGCTTACTTTGCCGATGAGTTCACCATGTGTCACACCGAGCTCTGGATATTCCTTGACGACAATCTTCATCAATCGAGGTGTTTTGATAATTTCTTTATAAGTTTTGATCAGCCCGATCGTCGTGTTTATGGAGCCAAGGTCTATACTCGGTATTAATGAGCTACTATCCTTGGTCTGGTTGACGATTAATTTAGCTGAAGCATCGTACTGTGGTGTAATGAGGTAATAGGAATAGATGCCGATGGATAGACAACTTACTACAATAATCAATACAATCAATAACAGCCTTCTTTTGATGATGAACCAGTATTGTTTCAATTCCACATTATTTCCTCCGAACTCATTCAATTTTGTATGTATTCTCAATACGCCCTACTCATTTCGAATAACAAATAATAATAGTTATTCAATTCGCGAACATGAGGGCGTGGTTTACCCATAAATGTGTAAATCTCTATGAATAACTATTCCTAATGAATTGATATATGTATATAATTATTCAATTCGCGAATATTCGGGCATAGTTTTTCATAGAAACATTTAGGTCAATACCAGATCAATAATGACGACGATTTAGCTTCTTACTTCCTTGTGTTCATGAAATGATCGACTGACCCGCCCTTCATAACGGATTCCATCAAGTCTTCTGAATCGGCTTCAAGATCAATCTTCCTCAGCATTAATGATACTAGTTCTGCCATATTAATAAGTCCGTCCTTCGGGCGATAACCTGTTAATATCAGATATTCAGATATTGCCCTAGATTCTACAACATCATCCTGTTTCAGTAGTGCAGGGTCTTCCGATAGTTTGGCCAAAAATCTCTTCAACTTGATCTTCTTCTGACTTAGATTCGTGTCTGTCTTCATTTACATCCTCCATTCATCAAGTGGCGTTTATCTACATTGATTCATGGAACTTAACCATTCTTGTCTGCTACCCATTCAACATATGACAAAATCTTAACTATTGTATAAACAGTATGCCACAAATCCAATTAATTCTTGAGAGAATAAAGACATAGAAGCATTTAGATAATCTTGCTCATCTTCAAAACTTTACCATAGGTACGTGTTCCTAATCATTGTCGAATTATAAATATTTTTTTTCAATTTTCAGGTCATAAAGTGGGCAATATTGTAAGAATTAGTTTTTATTCAGTTTTTTTTTGGTAGTTCTTTATTCTGACTCATTCAAATGCCACCATAATTCGCTTACATCCTTATGATATCTAGGATGTTCCCTACCAATTATCTTGTTGAAATTTAGAAGTTAGAGCAAATTAAGCTCTATTCATGCTCTCTTTAGTTGTTTATAATATCGAAAACAGGGACTATTGGTCACCGTCCCAAAAAAGAAGAATTAAATGATGTTTTTCGACATTTTTTGCAACTCATAAATAAAAAAATGACCAAAAATATCCGAAAAAATCGGCTTTATTGGTCATAAAATGTTATTTTTTTATGAAAAAGGGTAATAAACGGTATATAATTCGCTCCGACGAAGACTTTAATTCTGGCATTCGACCAAAAGGCTTATCTTCAATCACACACTGCGCATTGTTTAGAAGATAGTTCTCCCATGGCTCCCCCATACGATCCCGGATAACATCATAAGCTTCCCGCAGTTGAAATCCTCTGCGTTCAACATGATGAGCATCCGATGAAACGATATGAATGAGTCCGCTTCTGCATAATGACCATGCTGATTTCTCAATTCGTTTGCCAAATTTGCCAAGCAAGGAATGCGTTGTAACCTGCGCGAAGGCGCCTCTCTCAATGAGCTTAGCCAGCCTCTCTGGATGCTTAACAATTTCTGCATTTCGTTCAGGGTGAGCAATGATCGGTTTTAATTTCATAATATTCAACTCGTAAATCAACTCATCCATCTCCTTCGGAATGACAGAGGATGGCAATTCAATCAGCACATAATGAGAGTTTCCCAGCGGAAGTAATTCCTTTCTGAACCAAGCTTCTAGTAAATCGCTATGTATCCGAATTTCTTGTCCGGCCAAAATAGTAACTGGAACACCTTCTGCTATTAACCTCTCATTCAGTTGACGGGTATGCTCTACAACTTTCTCTGCCACATTCATATATTTCCCATTCGCATGATGCGGTGTTGCGATAATCGTAGTAATACCTTCAGCTACAGCCGCTTTAGCCATATTCAATGTATCATCCCAATTCGCAGCCCCATCATCAACGAAGGGGAGTATATGTGTATGAATGTCTATCATATCAGCCCTCATTTCCTAGAAGAATTCATAATTTTCTCTTAAACGTATTTCATTAAGTATATCTAGTCAAGCACTCCCTAATAGATCGCATGAGATGTACCAACATTTTTAATAAATTTCATTCAAGATACATATTCACTTATTGTTTGGACATCATAAAGTAGAAGTGAAATAAAGGAAAAGGTGTGTGCATACATGGGTATTTTGAATGGCAATCCAAAAGATGAACCGTTACATTATGGTGAGATATTCAGCATTTGGTCTGCTTCGACGGTTGCTAAAGGAGCTGTATCCTGCTATCAAGCCTATTTAAATCATGCTGGAGACAAGGATCTTAAGAAAGTGTTAGAAGCTCTAATTGATCAAGCCAAGCTGGAAATTAAGGAATTAGATAAATTGCTCACAGATAATGGCGTTGCTCCCGCTCCAATTCTGCCAGATCGCCCTCAAGTGAAGATTGAAGACATCCCTGTAGGGGCAAGATTTACTGACCCAGAAATAGCTGCTAAAATTGCAGCAGACACTGCTATTGGTTTGGTCGCTTGTAGCCAAGCGATGGGACAATGTATTCGAGAAGATGTCGCCGCATTATATGCCAAATATCAGCTTACTATGGCTGCATTAGGAGCTAGAATACTTAAAATGAATAAAGAAAAGGGATGGCTCATTCCTCCCCCACTACAAGTAAAGAGACCAGAGTAATCTCCAATTGGATACCATTCAAGAAATCCCACTCATGGAGTGGGATTTCTTGTAATGATTACTCTTGATATTCTGCGCGGATTCGCGCTTCTAGGAATTATCTGGTTACGACACTTCTCAATGGGACCTGTTGAATATATATGGCGTGTGGGAACATACGGTAGGATTAAATTGTAGGCAACTTGACTGGATTCTAGAATTCTGAAGACTTTAGGAATACAATCTTTACACCGACAATCTGATCCTGCTTATTTGTGGCGATATATGCCCCATAAGCACCATCTCCCATACCTGTATGTGACACGACACCGCCATCTAGAACTCCAGCTTCATGACCACTCTCGGTTATGTTACAACAAGATAAATACCACTCACTATCTGTATCCGTACCTCTATCCTGAGTATTGGAATCAGGGATTCGATACTTGTTAATATCAAAGATCCCTGCTTGTCCACTATCCACTCCTACGATAAATGAACACTTCACCCATTCCAAATATTCTTCTTGTTCCACGACTGAACTATGACATGCCGTTAATTTAGAACAAGCTTCGCCCCAATCTCTCACTTCCGTCTTCTCCACTTGACCAATCCAAGTCCCATTTAACACATTGTCTAACACACCCATAATAATGGTTGCCGTATCTAGTTCATAACAAGGATCCGATACGACCAATTGGCCAGACGCAACTTCAAAATTACCTAATTGAATTAACATAAGAGTTCCTCCGATATAAGTTCATTTCGCGGATTGGGCTGTAACACCATCCACGATCACCATTCATCACCTTCCGCCTCCATCATTCACTTTTAGGTGCAAAAAGTACACTTAGATTTGGTCAATCCTCTTTTACACTAATTTTAGTTGCATAAAGTACATCTAGATTGCTGGAACCCTCGCTTTTCACCGTTTTCGCCACTTTTAAGTGTATTTTTACAACTAATTATCTGTTTTCCAACTTTTCCTGCTATTTAAATGTACTTTATACAGCTAATCTAGCCTCACCTTCACTACGTACATGCGCGAAGCATTGTTCGTAACTCTAACGTCGTCATTCTATGCCTATTCAAGTGAATGACATCCGAATATTCACCCCAGAAAAGTGTGGAATTTGTCTAAAACTTCTTGTGTAACTGAAATGGGAGCTTGATTAAAAATCTCCACGGTCTGGAATACTCAATAAACTTCATTCCCCTCTGGTTTTCCAAAATCAATTTCTTTATGACGATTTGTTGGAGTAATGTCTCTTTCCATGCAAGCTTCTTCAAAGATTACTGAAATTTAACCGTATACCGGTATAATAAACCCATTATGAGAAGTATACTTGAGTTTGTTGTTTCCTTTTTAAACCTTGCATCATCCAATTATACTAACTTGTGGAGGTCTTATTGTGAATAAATTATTCATCTTAATGAGTATACTGTTACTCACTAATAGTTGTTCAAATGAATCGTCATCGAACGGTAACGGAGATTCACCTACTTCCTCTACTCCCATTGTCGAGACTCAATCGCCAGCAACAGAAAAGCCATCCGTGGAACACCCATCTGAAGACAGTTCTGTCATTATAGGAACCTTCAGTCGTCCTAATGCCAATCCGATGTACTCAGGCATTGCAGAAGTAACTCAATTACAAGGTAATCAATATCACCTAAGTGTGAATATTCATTCTGGAGTTACTCACCATACGGGTCAGATCGAAGTTAATTTCAACTATGATGGCAAAAATGCTGTATATTCGGATGAGGAATATCAAGATATTCAACTATCCTTTACGGATCATTCTCTAACCATCGATTATTCAGATGATCAACATTTTGGTGGCATGAATGCAGAACCGAGAGGAATCTTTTACTTACAGAACTCAGGTCACACGGACGCTCCTTTCCTCTCCACTCTATATGATCAACTTCAACTCGATGATGCCTATCGTCACGGTCTCACCGATGTCTTAAGCTATCCATTCGATGAGTCTTCTCTAGCTCTATTGGTAAGATCTAAGAGTCATGTAGACAGCACGGCAGTAGCTCAACAGCATCTTGTCATTTATGACCCTAACCTTCAACATTTCAATGTCTTGGGTAAGATCATAGGCTTCGATTCTCCAGAACAATATCGTAAGCTTGAGGAACTGAAGACAGATCCTGATCTCATCTATGAACTCTTGAACAAAGATATTGCTGATCGATATAGAGAAGTCCAAATGCAGAAATTTGACGATGGTGAAGTTCCGAACAATAACTGGGATGAACTCCAACTCACAGATGTTGATGCATTATACATCTTAACGGGTACCCAAGGCGTAACTCGTGTACAGGATAACCAACGTGATCAGCACAATATGGGTTCTGTCTTCATTTATGAAGTTGATCACATGGATGACCAGTTCGTGACCATCCATCACTATGAACTTGTACGAAACGACGAGACCGATGAGCATACCTCAACCATCCAATGGTACGAGATTGATCGTTCCACCGGAAAAGTAACGAATCAGTTCTAACCGTTTCTGTTCATACTAAATAATGAATATACTCCAATGAGCTAATTGCAGTAGCTGATTAGTTATCATGAGATGAAAGGAAGAGAGCAAATGATCACCAATTCACAAAGACCTTGGTCTGCACCAAGTAGCCCATGGATTATTAAGCAAAGCTGGCGCGATCTATTGTTCTTACATTACCCCATAAACCCAGATGCTCTTAGACCCCATGTGCCTTCTGGAATGGAATTAGATACGATTAATGGAGATGCTTGGATAAGCATTGTACCCTTTTGGATGAGCGGGATCCGTTTTAAAGGAACCCCATCTGCACCTTATTTGTCAAAATTCCCAGAACTGAACGTCAGAACTTATGTTACCGTCGGTGACAAACCTGGTGTGTATTTTTTCAGTTTGGATGCGAAGAGTTTGTTGGGAGTATTTTTTGGAAGAATATTTTTTAAATTACCTTATTTCTATTCCGATATGAGCATTGTTCATCAGGCAGACCATATTGTATATGAAAGCTCGAGAAATGAGGGTGATTTCAAGTTTAAAGGAAGCTATCACCCCACATCTGAAGTCTATCAGGCGTTAGAGGGAACACTGGATTATTGGTTAGTTGAAAGATATTGTTTATACAGCGAGCATCGCGGTCAAATATTCATGTCTGAAATTAATCATGCACCGTGGAATTTGCAAAAGGCATCGTATGAAATTAGCGAAAATTCGATGATTCAAATGCCGGGCATCGAAGTGTCAGAACCATTGTATGCGCATTATTGCAAGAGAATCGATGTACATGTCTGGCCGTTGAAGGCGCTTGAGAAGGATCGTCAGGAATAATACCTCTCAAAACAAATCATCATCGACATCGATTAGATAGACTCTTTCCTGGAACCCGCCCCGTGCTTCCGCCTTATCTGCCCGTATGCTTTCAAGTTCCATCCAGTCCGACCCGTGAGCTTCAGCCAATGCCCTTATTACTTCTAGCATATCTGCTAGCTCTTCCAGAGCGTCTTGATCATTATCCGCCTTGGTATACTCCTCAACTTCTTCACTAAGCTTCACTTTCAATTCCTCTGTATATTCTTCAGGATCCAGAATGCGAGTTCTGCACTCTTTCCCCTGCGATGTAATAATAAATGGAATGCGATCACGAACCAACTTATTATATGTAGACATAGGAACACCCTTTCCGGTTGTATGGCTAATAGTGCGCAGGTAGATGAGTGTTTGTCCAAAACATATCTATTACTGCTCTATACTCGTAATTCCTTTATGTAATTATATCATTATGAAAAAAGTTAGGGAGGTTATCGTCATTGTTGCTTAGAATATGGGTTGGTATGTCTCACAATCAACTATTCTCTCAGACAAAGTACATAATAATAGTTCTATTCTATTTAAAATACTAATGGCATGCTCTTCCCCTAAATTCTGTGTAGTTAATATGTTTTCTTGGCTCGTTAAGAAATATATTTTGCTTAAGAATAATTCTGCATCCAGATCAATGATATTCCTCTCCCGTGTGAACAATAACAGTTCATCGAAAGAGATCTGATTCATATACATTTCCCTTCCACCACTATGTAAATAAACTGCGTTTAGCATAGCCTTTATGGACATATAACCTATGTTCAAACAATGCGAAGTCAATCCCCCTTCAAGAAACACTAAGCCAATGTCCATATAAAACTTGGAAAGTTCATAATAACTACGGACCTTGGAGGATTGGTTGGATTTGAAGTCCGAACTGTTGGGAATACTGTTCATAGAATCACCTTCTTGAATTATTTTAAAAATAGAGACCTAATACTAAACTTTGTATTTTCCAAACCTATATCATCAAACACTTGTTACATTTGATAAAATCTAACATTACCATCATTATACACCATATTGATACCTATAAATATCAATGATATTCATAATACAATGTTTATCACTCCAAAACTTGACTACACTTTTGATTATAGAGGGGTGTAGTAAATGAAGGAGAAAGAAATTCTTAAACTAGTTGGTGCCCGAATTAGAGTCTTGAGAAAAGAAAGAGGAATGTCACAAGAATCCCTTGGAGAAAAAGGAGGGTTTCATTTTTCATATATAGGACAGATTGAACGAGGAGAAAAAAACGTAGCCTTGTTGAATCTTGATAAAATTGCAAACGCATTAGATGTAAATGTTACTCAGCTGTTTACCTACGTAAATGAAGAATACGAGCAGACAGAATCAGATGCAAATGTTAATGAAATTATAATGATGCTCAGAAAATCAGATCCTCAGCAAATTGCTATGGCAAAGAATGTGTTGAGAGAGATATTTAATAATAAGTGATCTACTGTAACTGACAGATCTATTAAACAATCTATATAGCAAAAAGACACTGATTTGTATTCATCAGTGTCTTTTCTGTTTGTTGTGTTCTGGATAGAGACCTTCGTATTTTCCATCTAGTTCATCCAATAAACGATCAGGATATGCGATCATCTATATAATGCGGAGATATGGTAGTAAGATAGGATTAATTATAAAAGGGGAACAGTCCTTTTATAATTAATCCTACAGTATAGATCCTTATCGACACTTCTGTGAATCTGACATTTTGTTTTTGATTAAGTTATGGAGTTCTTTTGTACTTTTCCTTTGCTCCGTTGAGCCATGCCTTGACTGCCTCTTTGTAATTTCCTTGTATGAAATCTGATTAGCATTACCCCATTTCTTCCAGGGAACTTTATCGTATTTATGGTGCTGGTAATACTTCCATGGATGGATACTCCCCGGCGCATAATTATACGTGCCCATGTTTACCAGATCGTTTACCATCTGACCCGTCTCAGCATGATAGACAACTTCAAAGCGACCATTTGATGATATAAACTTCACATTATAAGCAGCGTCATATTCGCTTACTTCATATCGGTGATATCTAGCAGTGAATAGCTGCCATTTGCCGCATGCCACTAGTTCAATTATTTCTTCTAATTGTTCAGGCGCCTCTCCATATCGATTCAGTTCATTGCGAAAATAATGAATCTCTTCCGTGATATAAGGGAGTTGTTTGACATGTTGATCAAATGTCTCAAAAAACATATCAAATTGCTTATGTCCGTTCAGAAGCTTTTGATTTACCACCAAATCATGCATCATATGCGTTAGGATTGCGTGTGATGCAATCGCTTTGGTTGTATCAAATATATACCATTTTTGATGCTCAGAGCGAATTTGATCATACTGCTCTGAGAGTTCAGAAAAGTATGCCTCCGATAAAAAATCGGCCTTGATCTCTACAGGCACAATCGAATATACTAAGTCTTTCTCTAGTCGATGGTACCCGTATATCGACACTAAAAACAGGAAAAAAAGAATGATAAGAACCGTTTTTGGCGATTGACTTTTGATTACTATCCTAATGTTTTGCCCCTCCTCTAATCGATTATTCGATTTCCTCCCCAGAACAAGTAAACGATTCGTATACTTCGATTTTTTTCTTTTTATAGGGACAATCACAAACAAAACGATTAGTGTAAGTAAATTCCTGAAAAATAAGTTAAGTGGAATAATCCTGACTTATTATTGAATAGCTTTGGTTCCTCGATCAAGTAACTTACCTGATGATTGTCCGCAACTGCTCCATCATCGGTCGGAATGTTTTGCGTTATAATCTTCATCAGGGTACTTTTTCCAGCGCTGTTTCTTCCAATCAGACCAACGATTTCTCCTTGGTTGAAATTCAAAGAGAGATCTTTTATAACTATTGAATTTCCATATCGCTTAGTTAGCATATTTATCAGCATTATCTAATCCTCCATCCATGGCTGGGCCTCGCGTCTCGACCTTTCCTTATGAAAAATCCTTTTTATATTGGACGGCCAAATAAATTCCACCAGCGAAAAATGCTAGCGTATATTTGAACAAGAAAAAGATGTTCCACATATATTCTTTCGGAAAAATTATGTCACATAGAACAATTACCACCAGCATATAGAAACTGCTTTTCAAAAAGATTGTGTTTGTACGTTCGTCTTCTCGCCCAATCATCTTATAAAATGCATAGAGCATAATCATACTACCGATAAGCAGTAATAAACCAACTCCAAGGAGAATATTCCAATTTCCCGGAGATTGTTCAGCCCAGGACTTTAAAGGGTAAAAAATTTCGTTAGAGAAATCTGAGATAGACATCGTTTTCATTTTTCATCATTTCCTTTCTCATAAGTAAAAATATCGTTTACTTCAACTTTAAAAAAATCGGCAATTCGAAAAGCTAACAGCAGAGTCGGAACATAATTTCCTTTTTCCATTACGAAGATGGTTTGTTTGGATACCCCGACTTTCTCTGCTAATTCTTGCTGAGACATTCTGGCAAGTACACGATATTCATAAACCTTATTGGATATCGAATCACCAAAATCTTTCTTCATGACCATCACCTCTTGAATCAAATTATAAACTCACTTTTTATAAAAGTAAAGTAAACTTATACAAAATAATAAAACACCTTAATGTTTAATTAGTTTACTTTGATTTAACAAGAGTCAGAATGCAGAAAGAACCTGACGGAATTCATGATTCCGTCAGGTTCACATATCGATCTGGTGTGATTTATGGTTTTTGGTGGTGCATTTTATGATATTCAGTGGTGCAAGAAACGGTTAGAGTGGTGCAATCGCGTGATAATATTCAAGTAGCCCTAATTCCCAGTACAATAAATCGATACTTGTAATCATTTCAATCAGAGGGTTATGATTTAAAGCAACTTAATCAGCTCTTCTAGCTCATCAACCAATACTTTTGCATGTTCAAAATTAGTATCTTTTAATGCCAATTCTATTTTCGTTTCAAGTGATTTTTTATTTTGTTCCATTTCTAAATAGTCTCTATCAAAATGACGAGCATAAATCATCTGTTTAAATTTTTTCATAGTCATTTTTCTAATCGTCTTATCGTCAATGATTAACACATAATCCATACCATTTACGACAGAATAGAAATCATGAGAAATCATGAGAATCGCACCTTTATAGTCTTCAATGGCTTTTTCCAGTGCTATTTGTGTATAGGTGTCCAAATGACTTGTCGGTTCATCAAGGAGCAATACGTTTGCTTTACTGGCAGAAACTTTGGCCAATTGAAGCATATTTTTTTCTCCACCAGATAAAGATGCTATCTTTTGATCAACGATTTCTCCTTCAAAACCATAATGCGCAACATATGATCTAACCTCTTCATAAGTGTTAAACCCAGCATCGATGAATTCTTCGAGTATTGTATTAGAATCCTTTAGCATTTCGCCTTGAAACTGAGATAAATATGCTACTTTAGCATCAGCATTTATTTCAATGGATTCATGATTATTATTAAATATTTCTCGGAGTAACGTCGTTTTCCCTGTACCGTTTGGACCGATAAGGGCTACTTTATCCGTAGATTTCATCTCAAAGTTAACATTCTCTAGAAGCAACTCATCAAAGGCAACACTATAATTATTAACATTTATAACTATGGTGTCATCATTTTCAATTTCATGATCAATACCTAAACTGATATTCGGTTGCTTAATATCTACGAATGGTGCCTTAATTTTACGTGCTTCCAATCTTTCTTGGAATTTAACTCTAGCTTTGAGCGCTCTCCCTCTAGATGCTTCTGAATTATACGTTGCGATAGCTCTAAGATTATCGATGATGATCTCATTTCTCTCAATTTCTTCACCCTCAGCGACTGTGAGTTCTTGTAACTCAATCTTCGTCTGAAGTAATGAGAAGTTATACTCAATATATCGCCCATCAAACTCTTGGATCTCCATGTTCTCAAGGTGCAACATTTTGTTGAAACAATGATTCAATAGATATCTGTTGTGCGTAACGACTAGCAGCATTCCTTTATGAGAATTAATGAGATTCTTAAGCGCATTTAGGTTTTCAAAATCTAAAAATACATCGGGTTCGTCCATAATCATTAAGTCTGGACTACTCAGCATTTCCTTCATCACTTGAATAAGTTTGAATTCCCCACCACTCAGGTCAGATACCCTATGATCTTTTAGCTTCATGAGGTTTGCTAGATTTAGTTTCTTATTAATGTTGCTCTCAAAATTATCCCCATCCATTGAAGCAAATGCATCTAAAGCCAATTGAGACTTTTCTAGTAACGAATCAATATCCGCTGATGTTTCCATTTCAGTGTAAATAGCATTTATTTCATTTTGTATCTTAATAAATTCTTCCCCTATATATTCGAACACTGTTGTTTCTTTCGTTTTGTCTAGTTGTGAGAACTGACTTACATACCCGATTGTGCAAGTTGGGTCCATCTCTAGCTTGCCTTCGAACATATGTCTTTCTGGATCCATCAGTATATCGATCAGTGTACTTTTCCCACTGCCACTTGTTCCTATAAAAGCGCAATGCTGTCCCTCTTCAAGCGTAAATGAAATGTTGTTATATAGTTCTTTTTGCGGAAATGAGAAGGATAAGTTATCAACTTTTATCATAGTATGACCTTTCTTTATAACTAAATTTGTGACTATTATTAGATGCATTGAGGAGCATGAATTTTGAGTTTACCGTTGAAAGAATAACACTTTTTACAACTAACTACAATCATTCCTTATAAGATACGATGCTTTCGATTGTTTACATACTAGAATTAGCATATGGGGGAGTTTATATTCTCACCATATAGGTGTGGATTTTGTCTAAAACTTCTTGTGTAACTGAAGCGGGAGCTTGTCCAACAGTAGAGCGTCCTTTATTATAGCGTGTTGCAATCATATCCTGTCTTACTTAGATTTATTCACTCCACTAGCTTTCTCGACATGCTCAGCTCTAACACTTAGATCTGTAATGTTCGCCTCTAACAGAGAATCATAGATCTTCTGAATATCCGGTTCAGATAATATCTTCTCTGGCTGCTCCGCTTGAATTCGAATCATTTTTCGCCCAATATATTCAGACAACTCGACATCATATACAATCAGGTCATCCGATTGGATCTTTCTCAGGTCAGGGTCAACACTAAAACGGCAACGCATCGTAAAGGATACTAGTGAGATGTACCTAACATCCTTATAACTCGGTAGATAACTTTTAATAGCCTGAATATGACCGTAGTTCTGCATGAATGGATTGTACATTCTGAACCGATTATTAACTGTCCATGATTTTTCATTACGCTTGCCCTTAATCTCACCATTATAGTTCTTAGTCTCAATCACAAACAGACCTCTAGGTGTGATCACAACATGATCAATCTGTGAATAACCCGTACGAGACTTGGCATTCACAACCATTAAGTCACTTAAATACATGCATCCCTTAGGAAGCTGATCGAGCTGAATGTTGATTTTATGTTCACCCAATTCACCAATTCGAGTCGGTTGCACTTTTGGCCTTGGCTTGCTGGGAGCTACTTTAGATTTACTTGCCGTTGGTTTCGGTTTCTTCTTCTTAGCTGGGGAAGCTGTAAACATGGATAATAGTTTCTTAAACATATTATAGGTGCTCCGTTCATATGTAATTGTGGTGCTTCAACACTCTAGCGCAGTTCCTTCGTCCTTAGTCTAACACACGCTCTCTCCGCTCGAAATGCAAATGTAATCGATACATAACCATTCCACCATTTATACGTCTATAATAATAAGAATTCATTTATAAAGGAGCTTGAACATGTTAAAGAAATTTGGATTAGCCTTATTAGTTCTGTTTACTTCCACCACAATGTTGGACACTGGATGGGCAGCTTCAAACACGACACAAATCCAAGTCTCCAACACACCTGTAGACTATATGATTGCTCGACCTGGAAGTGATGGTCATTTCCATAATGGCTTGTTATTGGCAGAGCGGTCGGATGGCACGCTTGTGTATTATAACACCAAGGGGGATATAGCATTTACTCTGCCTGAAGATATTGAACCTATCACCGGAGGCGACTTCCACGAGCAGCGGGCACTCGTCATTAATACAAAGACGAATCTCCTTGGCTACATTAACACCAAAGGCGACTTAGCTATTCCCTGTCAGTTTACTTCAGCTGGGTATTTCTCCGAAGGCATAGCCCATGTAACAATGGCCAATTCTAGTGAACAAACATTTATTGATAGGACAGGGAAGGTCGTTACCCATTTCACCGAAGATTATAGTTCTGATTATTATTTCACAAATGGCCTGGCTATCGCATATGCTCCACAAAACTTCGATAAAATCGGCTACATCAATACAAACGGGCAGTTGGCCATTCCATATCAATACACCTATGCCCGCGGATTTTCCGAAGGGTTAGCTCTTGTTCAAATCAGCAGCAAAGGCTTTTATGGATATATCGATACAACAGGCAAAGTCACTATTCCTCTTCGTTATCAAGCCGGTGGTGATTTTTCCGAAGGTTTAGCGCCCGTACAAAATGCTAAAGGAAAATGGGGCTTTATTGATAAATATGGGACGATCATTATTCCTTTTCGGTATAGCAACGTGAACGATTTCAGCGAGGGTCTAGCTGCAGTTTATAATAGCCAAGGAAAAGTGGGGTTTATCAATACAAAGGGGCAATTGGTCATTGCTTATCAGAAATATAATAGAGCATCTAAATTCAAAGAAGGAATCACTTTAGTAGGTATTACAACGAAATCAGATCCTGTCGGTAAGTTTGGGTATATAAATCGCCAAGGAAAACTACTTACCAAGCTTGAATATATGAGAGAATCCTCCTCTTTTAGTAATGGCTCAGCTGTAGCACTCAAGTCCATGTACACGGCATTTATCTTGACAAAGGAATCGCCTTCACAATAATATCTGACATAAACTTTTCCTATAACTTCCATTTTTCAATAAATCATAGATAGTCTAATATAGTGGAGCTTTAATAATTCATCTGACCATATATCATAACCGCAGACTAAATCACTCTCGTCCTACTTAGACGTAACTGACTTCACTCTCTTATTGGTTGGTTGCCATTTACCCCAGGATTGAAGCTTTTGCTCAACTAAGCCGCCGTGCCAATAATCCACTTTAAAATTCTCTGCCTCAGTCTTAGCAGGCCCCGTCAAGTCTCAGGTTGTTACTAACAAAGCAAGAATGCAATCATGATTACGTTTAGCTCCTACTAGTTCGCGAACAGTCTGCACATTCACCTTGTTATGGTCAGCATAGCATTTAGCTTGAACAGCCGTTTTCTCTCCTCGCTTATCGATAATGACCAGATCAACGCCACCATCCTTCCCACCAATGCCAACTTCTTTAACCACATATCCTTTACCACGAAAATAAAGTGCAAGCAGACGTTCAAATTCAGCCCCGTTTAAATCGTCTAGCGACCAATCTCGAATTTCTCTGGACCATCATTCAGGATGTAATCGTTTTGCATCCTCATATTTTAAGTGGTTATATAGGAATAATGTTACCCCCTGTGTTAGAAGATTCACTAGAAAGGGTTTTGAGGCTCTGAGAGAGTCTGTAAGAGGGTTTAAAGTGGCTATAATGGAGTAATAAAGTTGAGTCTGTTTCTCACAGATTGATAGATAGTATAGCTATTAAGACCATAAAAAGAACTCTGTTCAAATTGCGTATTGTTGTTCTTTAAACTATTATCTTCATATTACAGTTTCAAAAAAACTCATCCCAATAAACTGGAATGAGCATTGATGAATATCTTATTAATTCTTACTTAAATAATTTTTTCATATAAGAACTTAATAATTGGACGAACCATTTTTTCAGCTAGTAAGACTGGCACTGCATTGCCAATTTGTTTGTATTGTTCATTAAGCTTATGGTTATTCGTAACGTTTTCCTTATTACCATTTGAAAACTCGAACCAGTTAGGAAAAGATTGAATACGGGCAACTTCGCGAACTGATAAACGACGATTAAAATTACCTTGAAACTCCCAAGAATCTTTTCCATTTTTTTTCATAGGTTCGCCGTGAGGGTGCATGGGAGCTTGCCTACCACTCGCTTGAATAGTAAAGCTTTGCTCGTCCCAGTTCTTTTTACGATTACGGCTCATATACATACTTGAAAACGAACCTTCGTAAACATCTTTAGGATCCAAAGGCAAATCGCTAATCGTATCTTTTAAAGTGACATATGGAAGTTTCCCTTCTCCATGTGTTGCTTCGGGAACTTCGTATTCAAAACCATATTTTTCACGAATATCATTGCGGATTCCGACAATAAATACTCGTTCACGAAGTTGTGGAACACCATAATCGCGAGAATTTACTAAATGGGCAGTAACATAATAACCCGCAGCTTTAAAGTCCTCTATCATTTGGCTAAGAACTTGTCCTCTAGCCATTGTCATAAGACCTTTTACATTTTCAGCAACAAAAAACTCGGGTGTACTGTGCACTAAAGCACGAATGTAATGGACGTATAGAAAGTTCCGTGGATCATCGAGTAATCGAGGACCGGAACTGCTAAAACCGGGACATGGAAATCCGCCGAGCATAAGATTACAGCTCGGAAATTCTGCTACTTTACGAATGTCCTTTGCAACTTTAGTAACAGTCGGAGCAAAGTTATTAACGTAAGTCATATTTGCTGATGTAAACATATCATTTGAATAAACAAAATTGCATTTTACTTTACTACGCAATTTCAAATATTCTTCTTTATTTTCAAAAGCTCTGTATGCTTTTTCTTTTCCAAATTGAACAACCATACTTGAAAGTTCTACTCCCAAATCTAAGCCGCCCGCACCCGAGAACAACGAAACAATCTTCGTTTCTCCTTCGGCGAAATGAAGATTTTTTAGTATTTCTTTTTCTTCTAATCTATCTTGTTCAGTGATATTAGTTTGAACAAGTTCGTTTTCTTCAAGAATTTTCTCCAACAAAACATTTTGTACTTCTTCAGGCATGAAAGTAAGCGAAGACACAAAAGTTCTTTTTTCTCTTTCAGCAACTACCATAAGAAATCACTCCTTTTCAATACATAGTATCTTACCATAATAGTTTGTGTTTGGCCAGTCTATATATCTATGAGAAAATAGAGAAAATAAACAGAAGGAGAAATGAAATGACACAATCACCTACATCAAATATTTTAGTGGCTTTAAAGAACATTCTCGATAGGAATTCAAGTATTCTCACACCAATTTTCCGGTCAAACGGTTCAGCAAATGCAGCTGGAGATAGCCTTGAATATTTCGTGAAGGATATGTTTTGCACGGGTGCTAGTCAATACCAGTACGAACACGAAAAAATGATCAAGTACAATGAATATCTTAGTTGGACAGGTAACTCCTCTAACTTCCCCGATTTTATTGTTAAAGGTGGAGTTGGTGTTGAGCCAAAAAAACTAAATAATCAGAGCTATTCTTCTCTAGCGTTAAACAGTTCTTATCCAAAGGATTACATCTATCCCGATAGTCAGAACTTACCTAGAGAGATTAACGAGGAAAAGTGGTATAGAAAAGAAGTTATTTACGTTACTGGGAATTTAAACACTCAAAACAACAAACTACTTTCACTTTGGTTTGCTTACGGGAATACAATGGTAGCTGACCGCTCTACCTATTTAAGTCTAATTGACGAGATTAGAGAAGCAGTAGCAAGTACAAACGCTACATTGACTGATTCTAAGGAATTGGCTCGTGCCAAGGGAATTGACCCCCTAAAACTATCAAACCTTCGAGTTCGAGGAATGTATGAATTAGAACACCCACATAAAGTATTTAGTGACTATATTACACGAGATGATATTCCTACTGACGCAACAAGAATATTTGTAGTTATGCTAACTAATGATTACATGGCACTTGAAGAACAACCTGATTTTTCTACACATTTCGCTAGTGGAAAACTGAAAAAAACTGAAATATTTATTCCAAATCCAAATAACCCGAGTGAAAATCTAGAGGCAATTTTATTCGAAGGTTGGACTGATTAATAGATATAGGTACATAATTAGTGGTTGACTTTCGGCTTATCAAATTACTGAATGTGAGTGAATGAGGAGAGCAATTGGACATAGTTATTCCCTACTTCCAAAGATAAAAAACAATTATCAATGAAAATAAAGAATAACTTGATATACTGAACGTTCGCTCAGAGTTTGAGTTTCTTGTATCTCCTTGTTCAGCTATCGCTTCTCAGCACCACATAACTCATTTAATTTCCGCCCTAAATGTCTTGTTGTCGTTATGTGTTCCAGCCTCCTTAGAGATCTAGAAATCAGCCTACACTGTTAATGGTCGCAATCACCTACAATCACTCACCATGAACAAGGAAAAGGCTGAGATTATACTCAGAGTGAAATAACGTTTTATTTGCATTGGGAACGCTGAACCCTGACCATTTTGAGAAGTTAGTGGGCAAGCTTCCCTCACCTGTTCCTAAAAAAGACAATAGGAACCTAGACCTCTTGAGACTATTTTTAAAAAATGTTAAAACAGACAAGAAGCTGATAAGTATTTCTTTATTCAGTTATGAAATTGATTAAGTTTTGAGTCTCCAGTTGGTAGCTGGGGACTTTTATTTTTCATTTTTGTTTCTCGTGGCGTCTCACATGAACATTTCTCAAAGGACTGTGAACACGTCCAATTTTCAGAATGTCATCTTGTTCCAACCCTCTAAGATACTTTGACGTTATTTGTGTATCATAATGCCCTAGCAAACGACTCAGGCTGTAAACATCAATTCCATTTTTCAGTTGCTTTTGAGCGAAGTAATGCCTACAGTCATGAGGAGAACAACGAACTTCTTCTCTCACTTTTGCTTTAATACATTGCTCCTTGAGTATCTTATTAATTCGAGAACGTGATAGCCTCATTGCTGATTGGTCTAAAAAGTAATAATCCTCAATCTCATCAGGATGTTTATTTTTAAAACCGTTCATGTCTAGCTTTCTCGTAAAGTCTCATGTAATTCCTCATAATGCGACTAATATAAACTAGGCGCTGTTTTGAGCCTTTTCCATGGATCAGAATATGACGAGGTGAAATGTCGTTCTGCTTTATATCTCAAAGCTCTGATACCCTTACACCTGTATTAAAAAGGAATATCAAAATCAGCTTGTCCCCTTAATTTGAATAGGTTTCCTCTTTAACACTATTTATAATTCGTGAGACTTCTTCATCATTGAAAGTAACAATCACTGTCTTATTCTCTTTCAAGTTCCTAATTCTTCTCATCGGATTTTCAAGTTCCTCTATAAATTCGTCTTCGACCAAATAATTAAAAAAACTCTCATAGTTGAAAGAGTGTTGTTTATCGTCCTATTGTTCTCTCTTCCTAAGTTCTGTCACTCTTTAATAAACTTTTTAATGTGGATTGGTGTAACTTCTTCCACTTCATACACATCTAAAGTCTCTAAGTAGTCCTTGAACATCTTCAGGCGATACATACAACTCTCGATATATTTAGGCTTCCTTCCCAAAACTTCCTGATTGAATCTAAAATCATCAATCATTTTAGACATAAAAAAACCTTTCCTACCCATAATTCGGGTAAAAAAGAGAGTCATTTTGAATGTTCAATAGTTGTATGTGGTGTAGCAGTATTATTACTTAAAAACGCCACAAAACCTTGATATGACAAGATTCAAGAGAATTTTATATCCCTAGAAATACTCAGCCTATTCCCACTCAATCGTAGCTGGTGGCTTAGATGTAATGTCATACACAATTCTGTTAACATTATCCACTTCATTCACGATACGTACTGAGATTTTCTCAAGAATATCCCATGGGATACGAGGGATAAGAGTCTTTATTCTAACTTAACCCATCGTAAATCCCACCACCGCTACCCGCTTCAATAGAGTAAATTACTATTCAATTATTGCGTTATCTTTGTATATCAATTGTAGCGGGTGAAATGGAGAATTTCAACTGTTCAACACACCATTTATTAGTTCATCAATACAAAAAAACGAACCAACGAAATTTATACGTAGTACTGGACTTATAAACAAAGACCAAGATCATACTATCTCTTGGTCTTTGTTATTCATTCACACTTATTAAAAATATCCTTTCATTATATACAACACGTTTTTAATTATTTAATCAATTGCCCTTTCAAGCTATTCTATATTCAATCCCTGTTAGTTGACTCTAAGTTCACATCACTTACTAATTGCTTCAATGATTTCTGGTATTTTCCTCCCTCGGGAGAGGAGCCTATTAAAAGAATACACAAAATTATTGACCGACCCAAAAGATTAGCAGTCATACTTCTAATCTTCATATTTTCCAAATTTAAATTTCCCTAATATAGTTCTTTTCAACTCTTCAATGCTCAATACTGTATCTTTTTTCCTATGTACCATACGATGACAATTTGAACATAAAGGAACTAAATCTTCTTTAGGATTAATATCTGTAGCTTTTTCTAATAGACTTAATGGATTGATATGATGGATTTCAATAAAATCCTTTCCTCTTTCACCATATACTTCTTCAAAGCTAAAACCACATCCCATACAGTTCAGTCCATGGATTCTTATAGCGTTTGCTCTATTCTCAGGTCTTCGTTCATATCGTTTACCATAATAGTAGCTAACAGCACCTTCTTCAAATAGTTCAGAATCAATGTCTTCAATCATTGTATTTAATAATTGAATATCTTTTCGATTTGAATGCTCCTCAAATAATCCCTTCAATATTTCACTGATATCCTTATCCCATGGTGCTTCAATGTCTTTTCTATCTTGTTTATAATGGATTAAAGTTACATCTTCTATTGACACTTGAGGATTTATTAAATGTAACATTTCAATCCCTATTAATTTTGCTTTGGTCAGAATATTTTTTTTATTACTTGTAATTTCACTCTGTTTTACAAGCTTATCATCTTCCATTATGTATATTAAATATTTATAATTAGAATCGTTATTGTTCCCAAGAGGTTTAACCTTGACAGTCAGTATGTAGTATTTTGTTACCCTCCCAATATGATAACCTTTGTTACCAAGTTCATTTTCAAATAATCCAAAATCAAATTCTTGTGTAACAACTGTTGTAAGATCATCCTCTTCTTTAGTTTCTTCACTCACCATTTCTTGCTGTAGTTCTGGTGTATCAATAAAAGGTATATTTATTTGGTAACCACACACTTTGAGTCTATCAATTACTATATTCCGTTCGTTCTCGCTAAACAATATTTGGTACTCTTCTCTAAGAATTAATGCCTCTACTGTTAAATCTAGTCTTCCTAATTCCAAAAGACTTGTAAATCCATCTGATGGAGTATTACTAGCAATAAATTTCTTTGCTGCCCTAAGTCCACCTTCATTAGCAACCATTTTTCTAAATCTAGAAGCATTATAGCCTATCTTTTTTTGCATTTTCATAAATATTTAACATTTCTTTATGAAATTTATTAACTAATATTTGCATTTCTTTTTCTATCAATGTTATTCCTCCTAAAACGTAATATCCCTATAATCACCATATTTATATAATAATATAAAAACCCACTTCCTTGAATTTGGAAGCAGGTTTTAGGAAAAGAATAATTATGCCAACCTTACCTATGAGAGAATAAACTCTACTCTTATATTGACTAACTAAAATTTTTTAGCGTCTATCGTAAGCAAATACCACTTCAGTAGTCAAGAACATTGCAGCTACGGATGCAGCGTGAATTGTCAAAACCCTTGATATATCTATGTTTTTTACACAATTATTAGACAACTACTACTTCCCAATGATGTTCAATATTTTTCATTATAAAGTAGTGGTAGCGGGATGTGAAGTAGTATTTTCTTTAGAGTCTTGCTTCAAATCCTGTAAACTCTTTATCGACTAAATCTAGAATCTTATTACAGATATCAATTGCATCATTTGTTACATCATTAAACTGATTTTTTTCTTTCGTAGGTATTCGATGTAATCGATGCATCGGATTCCCACAAGTAACATATACACTATTCCTTACTGCTGCCCAATGTCCATGTGCAAAACCAGATGTCCAATCATAGTATGCATTGTAAATATCTTTAACATCTGCCACTTCACTCATCTTCCTTAAGTTAGTACTATCCCAATGACCTAAGTCAATGTTAACAAATTCTTCCCACTGGTCTTCATTGACTATATCTCTTAATTCATCAATATCTAAATACTGTGGCTTTTCATTTAGTTCATCTATTTTCAAGAAAGAGAGTTTAGCTTGACCTGAACCATAATTACGATAAGACTTCCATAAGTCTTCCTTGTTCTGATGACATAAATAAGCCAATGTAATGTAACATTCTGAGATAGTTCTTAATCCAATTCTACTCAGTATAGAAGAGTTATTGTTGGAACTTACCATTTCTTCTAAAATTTCTATGCAATATAAAGCTAGACCAAATACCCCGTCATGTTTTTCATCTATCTTCGTTGATACATTACTTTCAATAAAGTGTTTCTTCAATAATTCATGTACTTCAATTAATTTATCACTTAATGGACTTCTTTCTATATCGACATTTTTCTTCAATTCCCAGCATGGTGTATATTCTAAACCTTGTTGCCAAAAAGATTTAGACCAACTAGATTGCTCACCAACTCCATCAGAACTCATATTCAATACCATCTCAGTACTTCTTATTGTTGGTCTGACAGTACTCATATCACCAAAATAAGGATACTCAAAAATCTCCTTAAACCACTCTTGTGTAGGAGGTACAAGTTTCTTTGTAACTATATAATAAAATACTCTAGCCCATCGAATATCGGTAGCTTCTTGAGAATTATGACTTAAGGAACTAGCCACTGCAATTTGAATAATATTCCATTCTTTAGCAGAATATTCTAGTGGAGTAATCTGCCTTTGCCAACTGTCTTTAGCTGGAAAATCGTGAAACACTCCAAGTGGCTTAAGAATATCTTTCAAATACAATTTATTACATAAAAAATCTATAAATTTATCTAATAGACTGCTATTCATCTTTGCTAGTTCCGATAATGATATGTCAGATGGTCGAACTTCTTCTTTCAAATCAAAAAAGAACTTACCAATTTGTTTTATTGTGCTTATCGCTTCTTCTCTATCATGTTGTGAGAAAATCAACGCTATCCAAATATATTCTGGTAATCTATCATTCATCCATGACACAGGCTTAAGTTTCTCTATTTGCATGAAAGGCGCAACTAACTTTTTCCCCTCTCGTTTATGCTCATTTACTCCAGAAGGCTGACCCTGTGTTCTTGCTCTTTTCTTCTTATTTCTGTTACCCATTACATCACCTCTATATTTATTAAGTACCCTGATATTGATGCCTAACTATAATTACTATCAAATAATTTTATTCATACATAAATTGCTACTACATATGATTTTTATATCGTAATGTCACAAACTTCACTTTTCGTGTATGTATGAGGTCTAGCTGCTAAACAATAACTTGCTACTTATTTGCTATAAACTAGGGGGCTACCTATCAATTATCTCGCATCCTCTTTTAAGCTTTCAGTGACATTCACACAAGACTTATTAGGCAGCCAACTTAGATACGGACAGTGTCATCAAGTTGCTCACAGGCTATCCAAAACCTTTCAGCCCGCTCCTAGCCTGTTTCTTAGCTCAACAGTAAAAGAATGATTTTATTTTTATGTTTCAAAAACATTATTCCTATGCCATTTCATGTACTCACATTGACTCTCACTTATTATAATATTTATAGTTTCTTTGATATTAAGAAAAACCTTTGTCATTTCATCTAAACTATTTGAAATCAAAATAGTGCCATCATTATCAAAACTAATGTACCCCTTATCAAACAACGCATCATGATTTGGACATAGAAGCAACCCATTATTAGCATCTAACCGTTCTCGATTATTAGATTGACTCCAAGGTTTAATGTGACTTGCAACTAAGAAACGTTCATCTGTGACACTACATAATCTGCACTTCTTTTCAATATCTAGAAGAGCCTTCTTAAACTTTGATTGACCTATTCTTGATTTAATGATTTGTTCTTTCTCTGTGACTGTTATTTCATCCTTAATTATATCATTAAGTTGCTGGTCAAATTCGGATATATAGTCAACAAAATTGCTATCTTTCTCATGAGATGCTATATTAACAAGTTTCTTACCACTAATTAACTCTTCATGCCTAAAATAAACATGTCCATTATATGATTGTGTTGGTTTGGGTTTGTATAATAGAGATTCTTCTTTCTTTAATATCCAAAACATAAAGTTAGGTTTTTCAAATTTAAAATCACTTTTTCTTTCAAAAATATACTGTTTAATTCTATTTTGAACACTATTATCAAAGTGCTGGATTTTATCGTATATAAATTCGTCTTCCATATTTAGAATAACTTTATCTTCGACTTTATATAAATCTTCCATTTCTCCACCACTTTTTCTGAATGTTACTAAGTGCGAATAATCATAAGTACGCGGATGTGGATAGCCATGTATTTGATATTTACTTATTAAATGAAAAGTCGAAGATGCTGGTATAGAAAGTACATTTTGCATAAACGTCACACTCCCTTCACTCCTGTTTGTAGTTGATTTACTGCTACTCTCTTACTGATTCTAGAAAGACCTTGTCCCTAAAACCACCACGCTTTTCGTTCTTAGCTTTAACTATCTCAAGGAACTGTTCTTCACTTACACCTTTAGCAGTCACTAATGAAGTCAACACCTCGTATAAATCTGCTAGTTCTTCTATCAGTTCATCATCACTCTTAGCTCCATGAACTTCATTCATTTCCTCAACTAGCTTGTCCTTTAACGCTTGTTCATAAGCTACATCATCCAATATCTTCACTTCACACATTTTCCCGCTTGCTTCAATAATCTGAGGTATCTTATCACGCACTAACTTGTTATAAACAATCATAGCTTCAAGCTCCTTATAAATGTTTTATAGAATGTATCTGTCATCGGATTATAGCCACGAATACCTTCCCATGTAGCACCACCAAGAACAGTCTTTACATCCTCATATACTTTCAATATGTACTTTCTCCTTGCTATTGGTGTCTTACCAAGCTTCTCAACTAGCTTGTTTGATATGGGATGTTTGCTTGAAATAAAGTGTTCGTTTCTTGCAATCAGTTTCTCCACATAAACCATGCTTGGCAAGTAATCACTCTTTTGGAGATTGCAAAATTCATGAGAAAACACTAGTGGATCGGTTACACTCATCTGGACAGAAAAATTGTGGTCTAGTAAACTACAGACATTACATTTGAGGAGCAATCGACCGTGATGAAAAAAGAAAGACGAACATTTACAACTGAATTTAAGGAACAGATGGTTCAGTTATACCAGAACGGAAAGCCTAGAAAAGAGATTATTAAGGAATATGAATTGACACCATCTTCATTAGATAAATGGATCATGCAAAGCGAGAAAACAGGCTCCTTCAAGGAAAAGGACAACTTGTCGAAAGAAGATGCAGAACTTATTAAACTTCGAAAAGAAAACAAACAGCTACTTATGGAAAATGACATACTAAAGCAAGCTGCGCTGATACTAGGACGAAAGTAAATGTGATTCGGAATAATCAACACAAATACTCGATATCAGCCATGTGTAAAGTCCTTCAACTCCCAAGAAGCACATACTATTATGAAGCGAGTGAGCCGTCTTCAGAAGATGAGATTTCCTCTGTTATCGTCAATATATTCCAAGCAAGTCGGCAAAACTATGGAACACGTAAGATCAAAGTAGAATTAGAAAAGCTAGAGTTAACGGTATCCAGACGAAGAATTGGGCGAATCATGAAAGTACAGGGTCTCGTTTCTTCGTATACTGTAGCTCAATACAGACCACACACAACGGGCTGTAATGACTCAAAACAAGCTAATGTATTAAATAGACAGTTTGTTCAGGAGAAGGAATTGTCTGTTGTCGTGAGTGATCTAACCTACGTAAGAGTCAACCAAAAGTGGAATTACGTATGTGTATTTGTGGATCTCTTCAATCGTGAAATCATAGGTTATAGTGCAGGTCCAAACAAAGATGCTAGGCTCGTCTACCGTGCCTTCGCATTGATTAAAACCAACCTCAATCGGATTCAGCTCTTTCATACAGACCGTGGGAATGAGTTTAAAAACAAGCTGATAGACGATGCCTTAGATACGTTTAAGATCAAACGATCTTTGAGTATGAAAGGTTGTCCCTACGACAATGCAGTTGCAGAAGCAACGTTCAAACTCTTCAAGACAGAGTTTGTGAAGCGACGTCATTTTGATAGTCTGGATGATCTAACGAGAGAACTATATGACTATGTACACTGGTTCAACCACATTCGTATTCACGGGACTCTTGGCTACAAGAGCCCTATTGATTACAAGATAGAACACCATAAAAAAGCTGTCTAGTTTAGTGTTGACAATCCACTAGATTCCAAATCTCATCATGAAAGATCACTTGCCTTGGTATCACATGATCGACATGAATCTTACCTTCAATTTGTTCTCCACAATAGAAACACACACCGCTCTGATAGCCATTAAGTACAGGAATCGTATGTGTGATACTCTTTCTATCATAGCCACTCTCTAGGTAGATACGTCTTATATCATTGCTCATACTAGCCTCTGAATGTCTCATCTCAAAAGCTGATTCTAACAAGTCCCACCTTGATTGTAATTCCTCTGTTAGTGAATCACTCTCTTTGCCCTTGAACACCTCAAATAGAGAGTCTTTAATTATCAACCCATCTTTACCCGCCTCATAGAATGAAATTGGCAGATTAATGCCATTAACAGTATGAAACCTTGGGATGACATCATTGAAAGCTTCTAGCTTAACTTTGTTGATAGCTTCATCTCTATCTAGTCTACCTAAGTTATATAAGTCAACAATACGCTCCATAGCTGTTCTTCTGCCTTTAATACTCATTTGGGGCATATTGTTCTTCAAGCGTTCATGATATAAATCAAAAAAGGATTCTGCTAACATATCCATAGTCACAAAATCCTTGTCAATTGTTGAGAAGTTGATTAGAGCTTGTCCAAGAGCAATTTTATATGTAGCTGTATTAAGTCCATAGAGAATGACAGCTCTCCAATAGTCTTTTTCATCAAATTCTCTACTACTCAAATCTGTCACCTCCTACTAAATACGAATAACACCAACAATCACTGTTTCTAATTTCAGGTTAATTATACAACAATAAAGAAATAAGGCACTAGTAAAGAACAATATCTACTAATGCCTAGGCTATGTTAAATCTTAATGTTGATTTTCAACCTTAATAAAAACGCCCAACGTAGAGAGTTTTATTGAGCTAACGTGTCCCGTTAGCTTAATCAGCTTGAATAGCTTCTATTAGAAAAACAATATAATATTCAACAGCTTAGTTATAGCTCCTTTACTACAAAAAGGATAAATAAAAATCACTCACCCTTATTATTATTAATTAAGCTATGAAGCGTAAATAATAATTCCATCAAAAACTGCAAATTAAATGCCATAATCCCTCGTTCATACATGTAACGGAAAATTATAAATGCTTGACCAATTTCATCAAGTGCTAGTTCGAACTTATCTATTGAAATATTTCCACAAGGGTGCTTTTTCTTTAACTCTTCTTTTATTTTCTCAGGTAATTTCTTAAATAATTTATAGAGATTATGTTCTTGTCTACAATCAATACTCTGAATTAAAAGCAAATATTTTAAATATAGTTCACATGCAAATGAAACATTTGTTAAAACAGCATTCCTACAATCATTATGAATCATATCCATACATCTAAATGATACTTCAAAATACGCATTCGCTTCGTTGAGACATTTTTTTGACCATCTTAAATAATCTTCATCTGATTCCAAATCTGTCGTAAGATTTTCATGCATTTTTAAGTATGCTATCGAACGATTTTCATTTTCCATATAAATTCACTCCAATAAAGTCTACAATTTTTATGTTTCCATATGACAAATAAATATTTTTTCGAGGAACGTTTCAACTATCCTGCCCGTTAGTTGAAAAAAGCCAGTGCGGTAGACCTTTCGGTATTGAACTATCACGTCAATCTTTCGGAGATAGTTTTACTTATTTCTTCAGGGTTTTTAACATCAATGATTAACTTTGATATTTTAAATTTACCAACAAGAAAATTATTCAAGTCAAAATGAAGGGTATCAACCTCATTATAAAAAAAGTAGAGATGATAACCTCCATTGAATCTAAATAATCCATTTCTTGTTCCTCCAAAAGAAGCACCATAAAGCTTGAAAGCATTTGGTATGGGTCTACCTGTTGTTATCCCCTTAATCGAAGAGTATGGAATTTGCAACCCGTTATCTAATTTTAAAAAGGGCGGATTTCCAAGATCGATATTTAAATGGGTTTCCATTAATTGAATTGTACGTTCCATTCGTTTAGTCCACCATTTCATAAAGCTTTAGTATTTTTAAAATATATTTACATATTACACCATAGATAATCTTATCTATAGAATTTATTGAGCTAATTTACCCAAGAACTGAACATGCAACCGAATATTTCGCCGGTTGCATGATGGAATATTACATTATCCTGCCCGTTAGTTGAATAAGAATAAGGCTTCACCCCATATTGAAATAAAGCACCCGTTAGTTTATGTGTTATTTCTCACAAACATATATTATTATACAGGTGAATAGACAGAGAAATTAGAATTTAGGGAGATGAAGTAATCAATGTGTTAAGATGGATAATGGGCAAAGTAAATTAATGCATTACAAGAGAACTATGGTAAATGGAAGTTATATAATACATAAGTATTCGATAGATCGTTAGTGTCTATATTATAAATGGGGGAGGCTTGAAATACATGGACAGCGTATTGCCTATTGGAAAGAAACAGGGATGTTTTACTATAATCGGTGGTTTTGAAGCATATCAAGAAGAAGTTGCTAAAGAACGAATTGCAGACCTAGAACAAAAAAAGCAAAAGTTTATAAATGGGGAAAGAAGTATTGTGCGTAATTTTGAATCTGTAGATGTTTTTGATAGCTCGATACAAAGAAATAAGTCTTACATGAAATACAAATGCCAGTGTAAATGCGGAATAATAGATTATTTTGATGAAACTACTTTATTAAGAAAAAAATGGAGAGATTGCGGGGATGATTGCGCGATAAAGCAAGAGCGTATTAAAAAGAGACTAGCTTCGTACCCTAGAGTAAAGGATAAAAGCTATGATATTGATTATTCCAATACCATACATGAATCATTAGAGATATTAGAGTGTATTGATGATGGTTATGAGGAACAACCTGCAATATCTGATAAACGAAAAAAGAATGGGGGCAAATTTAAAGTATTCAAGTTATATAAATGTCGTTGCTATCTGTGTGGTAAAGAATATCAATTTAAATCATCAGATTTTGAGATAAAAATTGATGCATACGGATATAGAGCGAAAGATGGATATTATTGTGATGCTTATTGTGACTGTCATAACATTTCATCATTTCAATGGCGAACTATAAAAATACTGAGAGAATATAATGTAGCATATAGAGTTGAAGTTGAGTTTCCAGACTTATATGGTGTAGGGCATAAGAAATTGTTGCGTTATGATTTTGCTGTTCTCGGTTCAGATAATAGCATTAAATGTCTTATTGAGTGTCAAGGTGAACAGCATTATAAGCCTATAGCTGAGTTCGGTGGTGTTTCACAATATCAGTCTCAAGTAAAGAATGACGAATTAAAACGTGTTTATGCCAAGTCACATAATATATCTTTATTCGAAATTTCGCATATTTATAAAACATACGAAAAGGAAATAGAATTTCTTAAAACTGCTAGAATTATTTAATCACATATTTTCAGATATCGATTAACTTAACGGCTCTTGTCAAGATGCACTGAGTTAATGAGATAATGGTTGTTGGATATCGGATTAAGAGAGCATAAAATTCCAATTTATCGGTGAGCTTGATTTGAAAGCACATAAGACACTTCGGTGTCTTTTTTTATATCATCGCCAACTTTCCCAGTCACACCTAATTGTTATTTCTTCCACTAACCTACCCGTTAGCTCAATGGACAAAAACAAAAATGAAGTATAACAGAGCTAATGCCTAATACCGTAATTTGTATAGATTACTTTCACTAAGCTCAGTTTGAAATCACTATTATAGTCGTTATAACAAATACATTCCCTTGTGTGCGTGTATGAGGTACACCATGTATCCAAACTCATACCACCTAATCGCTATAAACTAGGGGGCTACCTATCAATTATCTCGCATCCTCTTTTAAGCTTTCAGTGACATTCACACAAGACTTGTTAGACACTCAACTTAGATACGGACAGTGTCAATAAGTCGATCACAGGCTATCTAAAAACCTCACAGCCCCTTCCTATCCTGCTTCTAAGCTCCAAACGTAAAATAATGATTTTACCGTAATAACGAATCCTGATTTAACAATATTATTTTATCGAAGTGTATTAAATTAAAATCCATACTTTTTTCGATGTACTTCTAAAAATATTACTGCAGGTAAATCTCTTGGAGGTTTGTTGAAGTTCAAATCCATTGATATACTTTGTTCAGTAAATTCATACCCTTCTTTATACAGAACTGTATAGTCATCCTCTAGACTTATAATACCTTTTTCGAACATCAAATCGTGTAATCCACATAGCAGTATAGCATTTTCTGGGTTCACTCTATCTTGTTTGGTTGTATTATCATCATTCCACCCAACAATATGACTAGTTCTTAAGAGATTCTTATCCTTAATTTCACACAAAGCACATCCATTATAGTTTCTCAACAAAATTTTCCTTAATTTCCCTTGACCTACTCTTGTTTTAACAGTTCTAAAAACATCATTTCCATCATTTTCATTCATGCTTACATCAAGGTCTTGTTCAGGTACAAATTCATCTTTATTCAAGTGAAAATCCGCAATATCACTTTCATCTAAATCACCTAAATTTTCAATAATAAATTTCTGTGTATATTTATATTTCCTTTTATCATATTTATCAAATCCATAGAAATGAATTACTGACCATGTTTGCCAACCGTCTTCTTCATTTAACTCCTTAATTTTCCTTTCACATTCTCTGGTACTAGTACCTTTAACTAAAAACTCATAAAGCACCCTCGCTTTAACCTCTATCGGTAAGTTTAATACAAAATTAATACGTCTTTTATCTAATTTAGCCATATTCACATTCCTTCTTTCATATAACATTTCCTTATTACAATATAAATTCCAGTCGGATAAGCATCGATTCAAAGATACTTATCAATAGTTCTATCATTCACTGAAAGATAGTGTTTATTGATAGTTTCAAGGTTCTTATGACCACTCTGTTTAGCAATTGTCGCTAGGTCTGCTCCTGCTTCATGCATTGCTGAAACCTGTGTCTTGCGTAGCGTATAAGGCGCAAACCCTAACCATATGTGAATTGACTTTCGATACGCAATATCTGAAACCTGTTGGCTTGTATAATTGTTATGTTTGTCCACTTTGCCAACTAAGTAACTTTCTGATTCTAAGCCATAAACATTGAAGTAATCTTTTAGAACATTGACAACCTCTAGTGTTAATCGTTTTGTATGCCATTCCTTCTGCTTCTTCAAATAAACCTTTACTGAACGATTCTTTAGGTCAATATGTTTCACTTGGATAGTAACCATTTCAGAAGGTCTACACGCTGTTATCAGATTGAACAAGGTAATTGCTTTGGCTCTTGTATCAAGTTTTTCAATCATAGCCATGACCTCTTGCTTTGGTTGCGCTACTTGACCGCCCACTTGTTTCTGCTCCACGTATTGAGAGTCATTATACATCTGACGTAGAAACCCTATACGCTTCTTCTGTTCATCTGATTCAGTTTGACCTAAGACGTTTACTAGGAAGTGTTTCACGCTTGCTGAACGTCTATTGAACGCACTTATCTTTAGACCTGTTTCAACTGTATGTATTAAATATAATTCAAGTGCTTCAAATGATAATTCAGCGTCTTGCTGTTCTGCATACTGTTTGAATCGTCTGAAATCACTCTCATACATTTTTGACTTCTTATCAATCTGCTGTTGAATCTTTTTATTAACGTCTTTTGATTGAATTGCCTTTTTAAGTACAATTACTTTTTCACCCACTCGAACGACCACCTTATTACTTATTTGTAATTTTAGTATACCTTTCTCAAGTTATGAAAAGCGTTGTTTATCATAACGCTACTACTCTTTGTCAGATAGAGAATAAGGTAGTTATGGATTAAAATACTGCTTTACTGACCCTTTACCATCTTCTACTTCTAATTCAGCATACGCTCCATTTATGAAGGTCATTTGTGGTGGAACATGACCGCAATCAATATCGAAGATGATAGGTATCTGTAATTCCTCGGAAAGTTCTGTGTAAATATCCTCTACTGTATAGTTGTCGACAGGTTGATTGGCGTTACTTCTACCAAACATAAGACCAGTACAATGATCGAACCATCCTGCTAATTTCATTTGAACTAATGACCTGCGTAAATCTACTGTGTTCATCTCACAATTCTCTAAATACCACAAGATAGGTTCATTATTTATATAGCTATTCTGAAAATGTTGCACATCACCAAACGGGGTGCCAATCAAATGTCTTATCACATCAATACATCCACCAAGTAAACGGCCTTGTATTTTCACATTCGTATTTGTAATCACTTTCCAACTAGTTTGTTCCGTTAAGTGAAAGACAGATGGCGAAGAGTCAACGTTCCATTCCTTCTGATAGTTAAATGAAGAATGCTGGAGGATGGATTCACCGGTTTTAGTTGATAAGACAGATTGCCACATCGCTGTGGTCTCATCCGTGTATTCTCCTCTTAAATCAATGAGGTTCGTCCCATGAGCAGTGGCTATACCTGTTTTTAAGGTGATGGCTAACAACAATACGCTTATATCTGAATAACCCAATATCCACTTACTCTTAAAATTTTCAAAATTAATGTATTCAAGAATCTCAATTAATAATTCTCCACCCCAAGGAGGAATAATCATATCGATGTTATCATCACGCATCATGTCATTGAATTCAGTAGCACGTAATTTGGCTGGCGCTGACTTTGCTTTATGTTGAGTCCATACCGTTTCTCCACAAATAACGTTGAATTCCTTCATCTTCATACGACTACAGGAAAGTTTAAGCAAATCATGTAATTCCACTTGTACGCCCGACGAGGGTGCTGTTACACCTATTGTTGCTCCTTCTTTTAAAAACGGATATCTTATCATGTTCATCCCCCTTTATAGATCATTGAGACAGGTTAAGATCTCAGTATTTCATCCATAAAATCATCATCGTTATATGGTTCTCAGTGTAGCTAGAGTTGTACAGCATTTGGAGTGCGTTCGAATGTAATCCATATCAATCCACCAACCATAAATACCGCCCCAACGATCTGCCACATATCCACACTTTCCTTAAAGAACATATATCCCATCAGAACAGCAACAGCTGACACTATATAGCGAAAAAAGTTAGAGCGAGCCGTTCCTACCTGGTACATACAGGCGTTCCATACGACAAAGGCAATAACAGTACAGAAGATGACGTTGTAACCGACTACCAAATATTCGGTAGCGCCTAAATTCGCCCATGCAACTTTACCCCAGGATGATAAGGTGAGTGGGAATAAGAATAGCGTGCCAAAAAAAATATACCAGGTGCTTATACGCAAAGCTGAATACGTTCTCATCAGTGGCATACATAACAGATTGAATAGAGCTCCAATTAAGCTGACGCCCAGCGCCATAAGATTTCCGACCATATGCCTAGATGACCATTCAAACCCTGAACCACCACTGATGATGAAATAAACCCCAACCATAGCAATAGCGCCCCCTATCAGAAGTCGAGCTGTCACCTTCTCCTTCGTAATGAATGGGGCGAATAACGCTGCGAATATTGGCCACGGTGCTACATTGAGCAGTGAGGCATTAGCCAACGTCGTATACTGAATGGAGTATAGCACCATAATCTCAAGCAGCGTTATACCGATTAGACCGATACCCATTAACTTAATCAACACACCAAGCGGTAATCCAACACTCTTCTCCTTCAATTTAAGCAATATGAAAAAGAATGGAACAGCCAACGAAAACCTTAGAAATGCCAAAAGCACCGGATCAAAGACATCCATTGCCAGCCGTGAGAACCCAAAATTGAGTCCCCATATGGCCGAAACCATCACAAGTCCTGCGTAGTACATTTTCTTCTTCTGCAATATCTTGCACCTCTTTGCTCTAATAGTCTTACCCTATTATAGCACCACTGTGAAATCACTCTATGAATAATAATGATCCCTATTTCCGAATTAAATAAAGAATGGTGGCACCAGGGTAATTAAACCCTGTGCTACCACTTTCACGTGAGCTGGAGCTCGCATATTAGAACTTACAATATCCAATAGTTCTGGGTCACATCAGATCAGGCTACAGCCACGCTACCGAATAAAGACTCTCATTTCAATACTCGATTGATGATAGTTACTACTTCTGCCCGGCTTAATAACTTATCCGGTCGGAAGCTTCCATCTGTCATCCCTGTCATGTACCCTGCCTCTTGAACTAAGGCAATATTATGAACCGACCAATGGTCTTTCGTATCCGGGAATGATGAAGACGATTCTCCGGTCAGATTCATCCAGCGTACCACAACCGCGGCCATCTCGGCTCTGGTCATCGACAGACTCGGTCCAAATGTGCCATCCTTATAGCCTGTCATCAATCCTTCTGATGTCACTTTAAGAATATCAGTTGTTGCCCAACGGAAATCTATCTTATCCTTATAATCCACGGTCTGGACATTTGAATCCCCCGCTGCTCCAACCCGTGACAGGACCGTTGCCATTTCGGCTCTGGTAATGGATTGATCTGGTCTGAATGTCCCGTCAGGATACCCTTGCATATACGGTTGATGCTCGAACGCTTTCCAATTTTCCATATTTAGTACAGTAAATGTACTAAATTGAGTAACGCTGAACTTCAGTCCAAGCTTATCGGTCGAATACTGCACTAATTGAGGTTGTACCAGCACTTTCTCGCCGTCACTATGCTCAATAAAGATCACCAAATGAGATAAGAATGCCTCCCGCTCAGCCGCATCCGTTGGAATCACGTTACTTGGCAGCGGCAGAATCAGGTCTACCGGATGACCTTTTATACCTGTCTCGATGGTCATTGGACGGCCTACGACTTTAATATTCCCTGCGCCCGCAGCCGCTTGAACGACCTTCGCTTGCTTCGCCCGCTCCTCAACAGACTTGATCGCATTCGCATTCTTAACGGGAGTGAACTTGAATTGGTATTCCCCGTCCAGCGAGGCTATGGTTTGCAGTGGAAGGATTAATCTTACATTGTCTGTATACACTTCCAGATTCACCTTGCCGGAAGCCAATGTCTTCATGGTGGCCTTAGATATTCTAATCTCCACCTCAGATACATTGTCTTCTAAATCTGGGAAGACTAATCGAACTGTATTTAGTCCACCTGCAACGAGCTTATTGATGGCTTCAAGAGCATTGGCCGATGTATACTCAACCTTGTCTTTCTTCGTTCCGTCCGGCTGAGTCGTCCGATTAATAATAATATTCGAATTAGGCTGAGAAATTACCCCCTTAGGACTCACCGGGGTTCCCGGAGTTTCTGGAGTTTCTGGAGTTTCTGGAGTTTCTGGATCAGGCTCCTGCCCCTCAACATCTTTGACAAAGCTTACATAGAAATCATCAATCGTTCCCCATGCGCCGCCATCCGCTTTGATATCAGCTCCGATCGTAAGGGTTCCATCGGTAACTAGAATATTCAGGATCTCAGGATTATTCCATTGCGCCCATCCATTGACTCCTGTATTGATTTTCACTTCCTTGCCGACTGTTACGGCAAAAAGATTCATCTCGGGATTTGCAGTATCTCCCCCTTGGATAAACATGGAGAGATAATAATATCCCGATTTCAGCCCGGATATGGTCTGCTCTACTCTAAAGTCCACCGCATTCGCAGAGTAGAAGTGCAGAGAATAGTTCCCTGTCTTGGCATCCGAAACTTTGTTCTGATAGTCTGTATGTGGTTCACTTCCATCTCCATAACTGATCTTCCACATACTTCTATCGGTATTCTCAAAGCTTGCATTGACGATGAAGTTCTCTTTTTTAATTTCTAGAAAAGCCTTTACCGCCTGACCGCCTGCTGCTGTTCCGCCGATCACGTAGCTGCCGGCACCCTGGCTAATGGCTTGATCAATCGCGGCTTGGTCCCAGACAACCGATATTAATCCGGAACTTCCATCATTGTAAGTGACGCTTGTGACACTTGGCAGATTGATCGGCTCACCAGCAATCGCGCTCACCAAGACATCCTTAATTTCATCTATGGCAATGGAGGCAACAGCCCCTGTGTTCACATATTTGAATACATTCAACGAAGCAAGTGGATGTCCGTTGAAATCGAACAAAGCCTGGTTGTCAACGGCACTTCCGCCATACCATACTCCCGCATCTTTAGGATCATATTCCTTCGCAAAGCTTGCGGCCCAACCGGAACCGTATTGTTCCCAAATACCTTTATTCTGCTCTAAGTTGTCTTTCCGACCTACCGGAAGCCATGCGGGCTCCCAATAAAACACACCAATTCCCGCTTCACCTACATTCGCAACTGCTTGGATCACGTCTCTAACTGAGTTGGCCTGACCCTGAACACTGATGGGGTAATCCAAGGTTTGACCCGAGCTCTGAGGAGCTGTATTTTCGTGCCCATCCCCATCTTCAGCGGTATAAGCGTAAGAAGTTTCGGCTACCATTACCTTTTTTCCATAATTATCGGCAACCTGCTTCAACTCAGATGTCAAATTACTTAATGTACCGTGCCAGAATGGATAATAAGAACTTGCAAACACATCATAGTCTACATTATTATTCTGCAAGGTTTGCGCATAGCCAGCATATCTACCCACCGACTCCGGATTTGTAAAATGTAGAGCGATCAGAATATTGGGGTCGATCTCTCGAATTGCTCTGCTTCCCTCTTTAAACAATTGGCTCATCTTACCCCAATCAGATTCACCGACGAATTGTCCATTGGTTTCATTCCCTACCTGAACCATACCAATATCAATACCCTTAGCAAGCAAGGCTTGTAAACTTTCTTTGGTATAGTTATACAGTGCGATCTTCTTATCTTCGAAACTCAAATTTGCCCATGCCTTGGGCGTATGTTGCTTGGCCGGATCGGCCCAAAAGTCGGAATAATGGAAGTCCACTAGTAGCTTCATACCATTAGCAGTCGCTCTTTTACCGATTTCAATCGCGGTTGCCAGATCGTTATTACCACCGCCATAACCATTTCCTGCTGTATCCAAAGGATCATTCCATATACGTACCCGAACGTAATTAACCCCAGCTTCATGTACGGTTGTAAAAATATCCTGCCCATCCCCGCTCTCATTATAAAACTGGACTCCGCTATTTTCTAAAGAAATAATACTAGAGATATCCACGCCCTTAATAAAGTCAGGCTGAAGTCCTTCAACTTTCTTCACAAAAATATCCGCGGCCACTGGTGGAGTCACCGGTGGTGTTACGGGAGGTGTTATTTCAGGACTCACTTGTTTCAACTCAAAGCGATCCAAATATCCATATGCCGTTGGAGCGCCACTTATGTTCGCCCCGATCACAAGATCAGATGTATCCTGCTCTAAGACAAATTTCATGCTGACCGTCCCCCAAGCATTATAGCCAGTGGTGGTAGCGACGGATGTCTTCTCGCTTCCCGCAAACAATTCAACATTTCCCGCTTCATTATCAATTACAGCGCCGCCCATTGACTTGACCGAGAGCTCATAGCTTCCCGCAGGGAGGGACATAATCGTTTGCTTCACCGTCAACGCCTGGTTTTCAGAAGCCGTATCCTTGATCCAATATTTGAATGCGTGCTCTCCTTCTTCCGGTATGATCCATTGGTCCTTGGCATATGCATATTGCTGTGGATCCACTTGATCCCAGTTTTCCGTTTCCACACTCCATGATTGATCGGTCCAAAAGTCCGATTCAAAACCACCATTCACAATATACGAACTGTTCAACTCTTCAGCCAAAGCAGTCCCCATGTTGAATGAAAATGAACTTAACGTCAACAACACAGCTAAAAATACAGAAACAATCTTTTGTTTAACTCTCATGTTCTAATCACCTTTCTACCCTAATATTTCGATACAAATGAGCATTTCTGATTCATGTAAGCACTTACAACTCACTATACCAATAGTTAAAATAATGGGTAACGTATGATAAGGAAACATTTTGTATGCTTATACAATCATTTTAACTTTATAACATGAAAACCCGAGACCTCCATGCACTGACACGGATTCCTCGGGTTATTCAAACAATGAGTATTCATAATGATGTACAACTAACTGCTTTAACACATGTTCCTATGCCGTTATAATAACAAGTTATTACTTACAAGTAGAACACTCACATCACCCGAGTTAATTCACTGCAACAACAGGTCGTGCCTCAATATACCCTCTATACCCCATTGGAGCAAGTTGAAATCTCGGCGCTACTTCAGGTGCCCAATGGTATCCATAAATCGTCGGATCGAATTTCTCAATATGCCTCCAGACTTCTCCAATTTCACCCTTAAAGTCATCGTCGTTATACGGCTCCCCTTGGAAAATCATCATCTTGCATGGAGGCAACTCCATAAGATCGTATCCACTAGGAACTTCATTGTTGTAATCAAGCGGTAACTCCACGCCTTGCACGTATTGGGAAGTTCCCTTTATGATCAGGTGCTGGGGTAACCATATTCCAATAGGTTCATACATGGCTTCTTTAACACTAGTTAGCATAGGCCATACATCGCAGTCTACTTCTTCACAGTATGCAAAATACTCAGTTGCTTTGATTCCTCTCTTAAGAAGAACCTTTCTGGCAGGCCGTTCAATAATTTGCACAAATACTGTTTTGCTTTCTTTTTTCTCGCTCATATTCATCTCTCCTTTATGAAAAGCCCGGTAGGTATCGAAAACTCTTTCAGGCATAAAAAGTTGAATGGGCGGCGTGTTTTGACTATATTTCTTCGGCGATAAACCAAACTCTTTTGAAAAAGCACGAGTGAACCCTTCGTGAGAGTCAAAGACATAATCTAATGCAACATCGATGATTTTGTGTTCCTCGTCACGTAGAACTAGAGCAGCTTTAGTCAGTCTTAACGCACGCATATAATCAATTGGCGTTCTTCCAATGATATCTTTGAAAATTCTGGATGAATGCCACGAAGAATATCCCGCTACATTGGAGAGCTGCTTAAGTGTAATCCTTTCATACATATGCTCATCAATATATTCCTGCATTTTTTGCACCGCCATGACGATTTCAGCCTGTTTCATTTTCTCACCTCCTTGGATATAGCCTAATTCAAAAGGGAAAGTAATTCTTGACCTGAAATGCTCTGTATTCCATTTATCTATCTTCATTGGTACCTGTGAGCTACCACTTCAGAAATACAATGAACTCAATACATAGAAGACATTGAGCTTGTTGTACGTCTAATCTATATCACGATTCAAGACTAGCGTTATCTGAATGCTGGTCTTCCTCTTGACACGGTCATTGTACCTAGAAAAGGAGACTACTCTGGGTCATTACGGACTGGGTGAACATTGGAGAATATACATACATTAAATGGTTTGACAACATTTTCATATGGATCTAAACTACATTATATAGGTCTATACTACTAAATATTCTTTGGTATAAATAATATTCATAGTCATATTTTTCTGATTACATGGCAATTTCATATATATATATATTCAAATGAAATATAATCTATTATTCACTGGAGGATCATCGATGAAGAATCAAGACACCTATAATACAATCAGGGTGCATAAAGTTAATTTACTAATAACGATCTTGTGCGTCCTCCTTACTTGCACACCTATTATCTTCGCGATAGGATTTTCCCAAAGTATTACTTTTATTATTGCAAGCGCTGCACTTATTATGCTATCTACGATTAATTTCTATCTACCTATCAATACATATCTCAAGGGACTTTTTTTTGCTGTACTACCAAGCTTAGTCATCATAGCTCTTTTCTACCTACACGGTTATGCCTTATCTAAGCACTATATTATTATTACAACCATAGCTATGATCGCTTTATATTTTAAGAAAGAACTGATTCTCGCATACGGGATATACATAAACCTGGCCATCATCATAACCTACCTCATAAGCCCAACGAGGTTAATGGGGGATGTCAATTATGGCGTACAGGATTTCATAATCATGCTAGTACTGTTGGATTTATTATTGGTCCTGTTATACTTACTAACCCATTGGGGAAGAGCTCTGATTAATGAGTCTCAGCAGAAGGAAATAGAAACACGAAAGCTATTAGAGAAACTAAAAAACACGTTTAATTCTATTGAAGAAGGTACCGATTCTTTAGATAGCAATATAAGTCATTTCAACACGAATATTTCAAACATTTTCGATTCAAGCCATGTCATCTTAGATTCAGTACAACAAATGGCTATTGGTATACAGAATGAAGCGAATAGCATCAGTCTTGTCAATCAATCTATGGATAAATCCCTACAACAAGCCAATCAAACCATCGCCATATCTCAAGGAATTGTAATTAAATCTGACGATCTAAACCTAAAAGTTCGTGACGGATGGAATAAGATCCAAGTCGTTACAGACCATATAAACACGGTTAGTTCAGCCATAAGTACTACTGCTGTCACTGTTTCCGACCTACAAACAAGTCTATCAACCGTTAACTCTTTACTAGAGGGAATCAAACAAATTGCTGGGCAGACGAATTTATTAGCTCTCAATGCTGCCATTGAATCAGCTCGTGCTGGAGAGCACGGAAGAGGCTTTGCCGTCGTTGCTGCTGAAGTTCGGAAGTTAGCTGAGCAAAGTGAGCGAATGGCCATGGATATATCAGAGGTAACCACAGCGCTATTCCTTCAATCAAAGGAAGCTCAAGAAACGTCCATTCACGGTGAATTCGCAGCGGTTGAAGGACAGAAACTATTAATTGAAATTTCCTCCTATTTTGAAGAGATAATAGATTCCTTCGAAGAAACGAATCAAGAACTTTCAAAGGGTATGGATGAAATCGCATCTGCTACGGATAACTTTACTAATATTCAAATTCAACTTGAAAATGTAGCCAATATATCTGAAGAAAATTCAGCTTCCACTCAAGAGATTCTATCAACCCTTGAGAATGAACACGCGCTAATAGCTTCCATAAACACAGCTGTTGCCGAAGTACGTCGATTAAGCAAGCAGTTAAAAACTATGGTTAATTCTAATTAATATACATTATGTGATAAAAACACATGCATTGCTAGTTTATTTTTCGTCTTTGCATTCTCACTCTTATGCACTTTCATTTCTTAAGACCTCCATTGAAGCAGACAGTACGTCTGCTTCTTGTCGTATAACTTCGCTATTCCTCTTCATAGGATGCAAAGCCCTCGATCTTACTCATTTCCTTCTTCAATATATCTATAGGATGTGCATAGCCAAGTGTTCCGCAGAATAAACGGCCTGTCCATTTATTGAGTTCTACTAAATTGAGATGATCACTTGGTATGTATTCTTCAATTTGCCACGATATATGTTCAGCCTTTAATCCATATAACACAATGCAGTATCGCGTCAGATTGTTCATGAGAATAACGCCTTTTCTTCGATCGAACATAAATAGATTGGCATGCCACTCACAGAATGGCTCACGCTTGATCGGCGTAATATCATTTGTCTTTATTTTCATAGCATCAGCTAACTTCTTAGTACATTGAATAAACATATCTTCACCTCAACCTTTCCTTATTTAACTATAAATGATGGGTTCGACATAAATCTACACTACATCACATACTCCAGATCATCCCGACCGCAAACAAAACAGTAATCCGAATAGTTCCATTTATACCCTCCATCTGTAACAATAAGCTCTTCTTGAATGAAGCTTTCATTCTTCAGGAATTCTCTTAATCGATTGATGTAGGTACGAACCTTCTGTCCACTCCACTCTAACTTGTCTTGCAATTCTTGTTGACTCCATGATTGTTCAGAACTGAGAAGTTTGCTTAGAATTTCCTCCTTACAACCTGAAATACGTATCTTATCTCCTGTGTATAAAATATACTTCTCACCGTAGTCCGTACAATCCAGTATAAAAGTAGCACTATTCTGCTTCATTCTCTGAAATTCCGCTATGCTTAGTAGATTCCTACCCTCTTGGGAGACTGTGCTTTGTTCGCTACATCCACACTTTGTCTTTTATAAGCTAACGCTAATTTAGAGTACCCTTTAAATTTTTGAGATGTATTGAGCATTGCCCAGTCTTCTATAGGTTGATCATGGCTTCTGTTTAACCGTGGTGGATCATAGGATTGTCCATTTCTGATGATCACCTAATGCAGCTTGAAGCCTTGGGCTAGCATCGTCACCTACAACGACATTCCATTCATAATGGAGACCTGTAAATTTAAAATATTGATGTTGAAGTAGGTGAAACCACGCCGCAGACCAACCATTGGCAAAATACACTTGAGGCACATTCCGTCTATGTCCATCACAACCACCAGTAACAAGGATTCCGCTAGCGCTCATCGATTTCACAAGTAATGCAATCCCACGATCTAGAGATAGACTATTCCATCGCACACCATGATTTCGTTTCGTAAAAGCTCTCCATGAATGAAAGTGATTCGGGATAAAAGATCTACCATACTGCACAGGTAATCTTTCAATCATCGTTATAATTTCCGCGGGCATCACGGGGGTCAGTATTTGCATTTGATGACCTGAGTAGCATACGGGAACGCCAGCATGTCCTAGCAAATGCTTCAAATCCTGTAAATCTTGTGGCCCATTGCCTGCGCTCAGAATGATACGATCTCCTTCTACTCTAATAGAAACCCTCTTTTCACTAAGGAAGCTGCTAACTGTTGTGCTGGCTGATTTACAATGTTGTTCTTTTTCATATCCAATTCATCTCCTCATCTAACTTCTAAACCCATTAAAACGTGAGGTAGGTTACAGCCTGTGTAACACAAATAGACCGAGGGGAAATCCCCACGGTCATATCGATAAGTTTATTCTAAAAGCAATGAATCAACTCAGCAATTTCACTCACATCATTATAAAGTAGTACCCTAAGAATATAAGGTGCATGAGCTTTGCGGTTGGGGGCGGCAAGATACTCACTATATGAATCATAATAGTCACTTGCGTAATCTACCAGTTGCTCTGCTAAGTCATTACGTAGTTCTTCGAGTGATGCTGCCTCACTAACGATATCTTCAACCTGTTCTATAGAACCTGTAAAGACTCCCTTTTCTTCTTCAAACTCAATAGTAAACTCATAGATTTCTAATAACTGTTTCATTTGCTGTAGTGAAAAACTAGTTATAATATCCCGATTACGTTTCACGAACTGAGGCTTCTCTCGAACAACATCATCGATAAAATTTCCGAAATTAGCTCGAACTTCTGTTGCATTCAAAATCGATTGCATAAGCATTCCCTTCTCCTCTTCAAACTAAAAAACAGCTCCTTCCTCGTTAGAGAAATGAGCTGCCTTAACTAGTCTACGTCTCGTTACCGGATGATACGTACCGCTAATTTTAACTATAGTGGGAAATATCATTAGACTTCCTTATCATTTACTTGTAAACCCTTTAAAACAAACTGTATTGCCGTTTGTTTCATCAATTTATAATCCTTTATATTCTCAGCATCCGTCTCACTGATTAGCTTGTGATATTTTTTATACGATAAACATATCCCTTTAATAATAAGCGATGTATGCTCTAATGAGTCAAAATGAAATACTCCCTCCTTCTTACCTTTGATTAGAATTTCATCCAATTTGGACCACGTAGGTTGTATATATGAGAGGATAGCCTTAGAACGTGGTGACTCCATCGCTAGCTCTTGATTGATAATGGAGCTTAATTCTTTATCTTCATAGCTGAAAGATATAATTTGATCCACCAAAAATTGAATGGCTATTAACGGATCATCAAGGTCTTCATCCATTTCTTTCATTATGTTTACTTCTGTTCCAGGGAAAAACATTTCGAATATGTTTTGCAATACTTTTTCCTTCCCACCAAAGTGGTACGAGACCAAAGATATATTGGCGTTCGCTTTCTCACATATCTGTCTGACCGTCGTTCCTTCGAATCCCTGCTCAGCGAACAATTGTTTAGCCGCAAGTAAAATACGTACTTTTACATCTCGCTCCATTCGTTTCAACAACTCCTGTTCATACCCTAGGTGAAAAATTTTACTTCAACTGGAACCTTTGTTTAAACATATGATTAAAACTGATTTTAATCAAGTAGATTGTGTTCGACAAGCTCAGATGAACCTTTTTGTTTCCTAAGCACCGTTACCATCAATCCAACACCGAAACTACATAACAATGTAATCAGAAGGGCCAAAACATCCTTGTGCGTATTAATGCCGCCGAATCCTAAATTCATTAATCCTTCAACCGCATATGTCGCCGGTAATAATTGGCCAGACCATTGATAGAAGTCACTTAACATCTCTCTTGGTACGATCGTTCCGGAGGTCACGAGCTGTAGGGAGAGCATTGCCATATTTGCCAACATACCTGCCATACCAAGAACGAGAAGGAACATTTGGGCGAAGAACATGAACGTTAAGATCGTTAAGAAATGGAATAACCAGAAGGAAGAAAATCCACTTTCCATCTGCCCGCCCAGAGCCAAGATCAAAGAAGATCCTGCTAACGATACGACGATAGCTCCAATAATGTTAAGTAGTGCACAAGCTATAAAATGCTGCCATTTCGAGATTTCAGACCCGATCATCAATGATACTTGATATATGTTCATGACCATCAACATCGCGCCAACATAGGAAGCCAACACGAGCATCATGGGAACCATTTGATTGTGCATGCCATTTACAGGATAGATCGATTGTTGATCAGATTCAACCTTATTCAATAGGCCTTGTGCCGTTAGTGATGCTTGCTCGGATGGCAAATGAAATTGTTCCAGTACCATTTGCGTTCCTTGGAGTCCAGCATTGTGATTTAATTCATTGGTAAGTGTCGTTACAACGCTTTGCATGGCACCTTTTGTTACTTGTGAGTTAGATTCATTGAGTGTGTAGGAGATTTTCGCTTTCGTGTCTGGCGTTTGTAGATTTTTTCCGAAATTATCGGGGATCGTTACGATTAAATGAACATTTCGTTGCTTCAGATCATGAATTGCAGCTTCTTGGGTCGTCGTTATCGTTTCAAATGGTAGTTTTCCTTGTAATTGCTGTACAATCGTTTGACCGAACTCACCATCTTCATTGACGATCGCAATTTTCAAATGATTGGTTCGTTCTAGTACTCCATCATATGCCGTCATCCAAAATGCACAAAAAATAATTTGCGCCATCAAAGCTACGACGATGGCTAGAATTGTTTGGGGCCTTTTAACATATGCCAATATTGCTTTTTTCATTTTTCTTACCTCTTTTCATAATCTTCATTTTTAAAACAATTGTTTTAATCAAACGTTCGTTTAAAAATAACTCATTATTTTACTGTAGTCAATAACTATTTTTATTGATGGTTCCCGCAACCCTCCAATGATATATACGTCAACTCACTAACTCGATAACCGGCCCTTCAGCAAATACAAATAGGACTGTTCCAAAAAGTCATGTTCATGACCTTCAGAAACAGTCCATCATGTTGGATCATGGATATATTCCATTTGAGGCCTATTACCGGCACTCAGAATGATACAATCTCCTTCGACTTCCAATAGGAACCCTCTTTTGACTAATGTAGCCGCCAACTTTAGCACTTGTTGATTAACAACTCCACTATTCTCATTCATGAATATCAATGACTTTATTAATCCACTAATCTAACTAGGCTGTATTTCTTCTTACCTTTACGAATAATGATGAACCGGCCGTCGAATGATTTCTCTGCAGATACTTCCGTGTTTAGATCTGCTACTTTTTCACCATTCATAGAGATCGCTCCATTCGTAATATCTTCTCTTGCCTGACGCTTGGATGGTTCGATACCTAGATCTACTAACCAATCCACAATATTCTTTGTTTCTTTAGTCGCTTCGAAAGTAGGCATTTCTTTAAATCCTTGCTCAATTTCATCCGCTGTTAATGATTTAATGTCTCCACTAAATAAGGCTTCCGAGATTTTAATGGCTTGTGCTAAAGCTTCTTCACTATGAACGAATTTGGTCATCTCTTCAGCTAGTACTCGTTGTGCTTCACGTTTACCTGGTTCTGTATTCACTTTATTCTCTAATTCATGAATGACGTCTTGCGTTAGGAATGTGAAGTATTTCAAGTATTTAACGACATCACGATCATCTGTATTCAACCAGAATTGGTAGAATTCATACGGTGATGTTTGATCAGGATCTAACCAGATCGCGCCACCTGCTGATTTACCAAATTTCGTACCATCTGCTTTCAACATTAATGGGATCGTTAATCCGAATGCCTTCGCTTCTGAGCCTTCTTTTTTACGAATTAAGTCTAGGCCACTTGTGATATTCCCCCACTGATCAGATCCACCAATCTGTAATTGAACTCCTTCTTCTGCATATAGGTGATGGTAATCCATAGACTGAAGAATTTGGTATGCGAATTCGGTAAATGAAATTCCACTATCTAGGCGACTGGATACAACATCTTTAGCCAACATCGCATTGATACTGAAATTCTTCCCATAATCACGTAAGAAGTCGATCACATTTATGTTATGAGTCCAGTCATAGTTGTTTACCATTTTCAGTTGTGCATCGTTATCTGTAACGAATAACTTCTTCATCTGCGCTGTTAGGGCGTTCACATTGTCTTGTACTTGCTCTAATGTCTGTAATTGTCGTTCGGATGAACGTCCACTTGGATCACCAATGGTCCCAGTCGCACCACCAATTAAGATAACAGGTAGATGTCCGTATGCTTGGAATCGTTTCAACACCATGAATGGAATTAAATGTCCAATATGCATGCTATCCCCCGTCGGATCGACACCGCAGTACAAAGCAATCTTCTTCTCACTGACTAATTCGCGTAACCCTTCTGCATCTGTCTGCTGATTAATCGCGTCGCGCCATTCTAACTCATCAATAATATTCATGTTACTCATTTTCATTCAGCCCCTTTTCATATCAATATTGATTTATCCCCTAATAGTGCGTGTTCAAAAAGTCAGCTTTTTGAACTTCCTCTAAATAACGCCATAACGCAAAAATCGCCCCTATGTCTACAATAGACATAGGGACGATTGAATAACCGTGTTACCACCCAAATTGCATAAATAGTGTGACTCCTCTATTCATACCACTCTTAGCAAGAGTATCGTTTGCTAGTCCGCTTAGTATTACCTAAGATACTCCAGAGTGTAATTCGCAAGACTGTTTGTGCTAGGTTGCATCAACCCCTAGCTTTCTGAATAACAGTGACAGCTTGCTACTAATTCCTTCAACGTATACCGTGTATTAGATTAACGTCATTATAGAGAATGAATAGCTCGTTGTCAATTCACAATCTGTTACATTCCGTTATCTCTTGTCATAACCATCCATTTAATTTCCCTTCTCTATAGCCTCCATATGTTGCTTCGCAAATTCTGCTGGAGTAACTACCTTACCGAATAATGCCTGGATCATATTCAAATGTTCTTGAGCGGCATTCGATTTCATTTGCACATCAACAAATAATGTAATACTACTAGCGCTGTTCAATTCATTAAATAGATCAATATACAACTGCGGTAAAGATCCCTGCGTTGTATCTACCTTCGTTGCTGGGATAGCTCCCGCAACCGTTACAGACTGTTCCCCCCACTTGGAAACAAAGTATTCAACAAAAGCTTTGGCTTCATCTTTAACCTTGGATTGTTCAGCTACGAATAGACCTACACCAGGACCACCAACCCAACTGTTAATATTCCCCTTTCCACCTTTAACGGTTGGGAACTTGAAGAATCCAATATTATCTTTGAATTCTTGCGGAATATCTGGATTGGTCGTGTAGTTCGGTAGCTCCCATGTTGCCATGAGATACATAGCCGCCTTACTATTCATGAATACAGATTTACCTTCATCATGGGAAAGTCCATTAAAGCCTTTGTTGAAAGCATTCATATCTACTAGAGTCTGAATTTCAACAGCTGCTTGAATTAGACCTGGATCATCGAATGAACCTGAACCGTCAATCGCCTTCTTAAGAGTTTCGTTCCCTGCGATCCGATCTGCTAAATACATATACCATAATGATCCTGTCCAGCGGTCCTTGTTCCCAAGGGCAATTGGAGCTACAGCATGATCTGTTAGCGTTCTCACAACTTGCTTGAATTCATCGTATGTTGTTGGAACCTGAAGATTATATTTAGCAAAAATGGCTTTGTTATAATAAATGGGTGAGATATTCAGTTCAATGGGAAGTGCATATGTCTTGCCATCCGCGGTATACGCTTCAGTGATACCGCTCACAAATTTATCCTTTAGTTGTTCCCCGCCAAGAATATCATCCAGTTCTGCGAACAGGCCAGCCTTGACATAAGGCTCCATAAACCCTGCCGCCCATGTTATTCCTACATCTGGTAGCTCATTAGACGCGGATAACACTTTTAATTTGTTCTTATATTGCTCATTTTCTAGAATCTCTTGCTTTATGATCATATTAGGATGGTCAATCTGATACTGATTGATAATGTCACTTACAAGCTTATTCTGCTGTGCTGAGCTTCCTGCTGGCCACAAATGCATCATATTTAAAGTGACTTTCTGTTCAGTTCCACCCTTCGATGCACCGTTCGTCTCTTTTTCCTTATTGCCGCTTGTCCCATTACACCCAGACAATACAACCATCATGGCAAGTACAAGTAGCAGACTAGAAGTTATCTTCTTTCTAGACATCACTTCAACCCCTTATTCTATCTCATCTTGCTGCCCAATACGTTGTCTATATCTGCTTGGGCTAATCAATTCCAGTGACTTAAACACTTTGATGAAATATTTATCGGTCTGATAACCTACCTTTAAAGCAATCTCACCAATGGGCATTCGGGTCTGTGTAAGTAGCATCTTTGCATGTTGAATCCTACTACGCGATAGGTATTCACTGAATGTCATTCCCGTCTGTTCTTTGAATAATACGCTAAAGTAGCTAGCATTCAAATGAAGCAACATAGCAAGTCCACTCAGAGTAATCGGCTCTTCCAGATGCTCTTCCACATACGCCATGGCCTCACGAACCGGCGTACTCTCGCCTTCGTTCGATTTATCTACCCCCATTAGTTTCTTGTCGACTAGCTTCTCTATATTCTCTCTGCGCCTCTTCTCGACGCCGACTTGCAATGCCTGCTGTACGACGCTCAGAAGCTCTTGTTTATCTAATGGCTTAAGTAGGTAATTGATTGCACCGAATTGAATCGCTTTCTGCGCATATTCGAATTCTGCATAACCTGAAATAACGATCACCGATGGCTTATGGCGCTTATCTTGAAGTGAATGTATTAAATCTAGACCACTAATCTCTGGCATCCGAACATCCGTAATCAATAGATGCGCGTCGTTATGCCGCAGCCATTCCATAGCCTCTACTCCGTTCGATGCCGTCTCTACTCGATAAGGTTGTCCAGTCAGGTAAGCTTCAAGCGTAATTCGAATTCCCTCTCGAGTTCGAGGCTCATCATCCACAATCAGAATTGTCTTTATCAAATTCATCGTCCTCCTTGTTCATTGGGTATTTCAAAAACAACGGTGGTTCCCACTGATACACGACTACTTATGCGTAATCCTTCCACTGCCCCATGATCTCCTTCATAATAAAGATTCAGGCGCCGCTGCACATTGACGAGTCCTACACCTGTTCCCTTCGAAGAAATAGATGGTCCACCCGCCAACGCATCCTTTAATCCATTAAGTATTTCCTCATTCATGCCCGTACCGTCATCTGTAACGGTTACCGTTGTCCAACCTTCTCTTTCGGATGGCATTACACTGACTGTAACCATGCCCGGATTAATCTTGCTCTCCACTCCGTAGAGAATGGCATTCTCTACAATGGGCTGAATTAATAATTTCGGAATGGGGACAGACATAGACTCTGATGATACATCTACCTGCCAACTTAAACGATCTCCAAGCCTCATCTGCATGATTAGCAAATAACGTCTGACCTGCTCCAATTCTTCACCGATCGTGACCCATTCGTCATGATTCGGATTACTAATGGTATAGCGAAATAATTTGGACATCGCCACGACTAGATCAGCTAAATCCTCCTCCCCCTTCTCCTGAAGCGACCAATTAAATGCTTCTAGTGTATTGAAGAGAAAATGTGGATTAATTTGCGCCTGTAGTGCTTTTAACTCGGTACGACTCTGGAGCATTTCTTTCTCATACACAACACGTATTAGCTCATTCATATGATTGACCATCTGATTATACGTATAATTCAATTCACTTAGCTCCATCGTGTATACGGACTCATTATTGGGTGTAAGTACACCAAATCGAGATTTACGCATCGCTTTGATCAGCTGGATAATAGGACGTGTAATCATCGTAGATAATATAAAGGACATAATTAAGAATAACAATGCCCCTATACCACCTGATGCAAACAGAACAGTCCGTAGCATCGATATACCTTCGGTGATATATCGGACAGGTGTTAAAATAATGAGCGTCCAATTCGTCTTGTCTGAATGTTGCTGGACCATCACATAGTCTTTCCCCTCAACTGTCACTGTCTGATCCCCACTATCCAAGAGAAGTTCTAAATCAGCATCTGTTATCCCATTTGTATTAAGCAACCGACCAGTATCGTCCACTAACAGGATAGACTCCCCTGCCTCATTAACTATTTGCAGTTCATCTAGTTGAAAATAACTACGTTGAATACGTACAAGTATATAACCACCTCTAGAGAACCAACGATCCATTAAACTGACCTGCCTGATAGCCAGAATGTATTCCGTATCTTTCGGATCAATTCCCATCCAAACTAGTCGTCCCTTCTGACGATTGGCCTCTTCAATATAACCTTTGTCCACCCGACTGGTCAGCGTACTGTCTCCCATTGGAAACAATAACTTATTATCCGAAGTATATAGCTCCAACGATTCTACATTCGTCGTATACGCTTGATAACCTCCAACGATTTGTAGCAAGGACTGACGTTCGTTAAACGTGCCGGGTTGCCCGTCTAATTCTTTCATCAACAGCTGTTGAACGTATGAATTCGTCGCTACTTGCATAGTCATGCTATCAATCTGTGCAATTAATGCATCCAATCGTCCGGTGGCTTGTACGGCTGTTTGCTGAATATGCTTCTCTGTGTTGTCTTTAAGGAGTGTTGATACTCTATCGAAGATAAACACCCCCGCAACACTAATAATAACGAGCATAACTACACAGAAACCTAAAAATATTTGATTGCGTAGCGTATTGAATTCCCTGAATCTCCCCATCTTACTTTTCATCCCCATAGTGTATATTGACTGATCCTTCGTATATAAATGACCGCGCTTACACTCCCGTGAATCTAATCCACTGGACTTATCCCTAGATAACTATAACAATATCGTTGCAAAAGTACGACTACGATTTGAAGTTAAGATCATATGACCATTAAATTAGAAAGGAAAAAGACACCTACTTCTTAAGGCAAGTGCCGTTCCTCTGGACATCATTTCGATATCACACATATGCTATTTGATGGACATGCCTCTTACTTTACGCTAGCTATCTCCGCTTCAATCGCTACGACTAATTCTTCATAAGAAGAACTAGGAAGGAGCTTTCCGTTCACCATAAATTTAGGAGTGCCATTGACACCTAATGAAGCAGCTATCTTGTAATCTTCTTTCACATCTAATGCATGTGTATGATTTTTTAGATCACTTTTAAATTGATCATAGTCTATATCCGTGATGTTATCTTTTACAAATTGAAGTAAGAATTTCTCCGTAGCCCAGATGTCCTTCTCTACACCCTGACTCTCAAATAGTAATCTTTTATACCGCCAGAATGCGTCATTATTTTGTCGATAAATACTTTCCCCAGCAGCTCCAGCCAATATGGAATCTCGATCAAGAAAGGCAAAATTCATGAAGTATAAATCAATCTTATCCGTGTCCACAAATTCTGCTTTAAATTTCTCTGAATGAGTTGCATTCCACATCATACAAGCCGGACATTTGAAATCAGAAAATTCTATGACTTGTACCCCTGTCGTTCCACTTCCCAAATGTGGTTGCTTGCTGTAATCAATCCCGTCTAGATTCATCTCTCCACGAATTTCAGTATAGTTCGGTAGGTCCTCTAATGCTGTAGAATTCTGCGACTTATTAAGTACAGCTATCAATACCAACAGAGCAATCAACACGACAGCGAATATAATAATCTTATATTTAGAGCTAGTCTTCTTCATATATTCTCCTTCTAACTATTATTGGGAGTAAGTATAACAGATTAGTAGCCTTTCATTCGGTATAAAAAGTCACAACTGGTATTCTAAGGGTGATGCAAAAATAAGACCATAGACGCGAAGCGTCCATGATCCCTTTTTACTAGTGTATTTCCTCAAACTGTCTTATTACAGCTGAACGATGACTTCTATTTCTACTAGAGCATCTTTCGGTAAACGCGCTACCTCTACGGCACTGCGGGCAGGATAAGGCTCTGCAAAAAATCCGCTATATATTTCGTTCACAACTTGGAAATCGTTCATATCTTTTAGAAAAACCGTAGATTTCACGACTTGGTTCATACTTCCGCCTGCTGCTTCGACAATCGCCTTGACATTATTTAAAGATTGCTTTGTCTGTCCCTCAACCGTTTCTGGAAATAATCCCGTGCTAGGATCGATCCCCAGCTGTCCCGATGTGAAGAGCAAACCTCCAACTTTAACGGCTTGTGAATAAGGTCCAATGGCTTGCGGTGCATCATTGGTTTGAATAATTTCTTTGTTAGTGCTCATCGTATTGTATCCTCCATTTATATCACTTCAAGTCTTTGGTTCTTTCTATAATTCAAATGGATACCGTAATCCCCATTGCCCACGTACCTGATCAAGTATTCTCATAATACCTAGCGATTCATCCAGTGTCATAACTGGACTCTCTGTAAGCCCTTCAATCAGACATCTGCCTACTTCTTCTGCCTCAAATGTAAATCCTTCACATTCACGATCATCCGTGAACCGCTCGACCTCTTCTCCACCCACATGAAGTGAAACCGTCTGAGCATTAAAGAAAGATGGGACATGGATCATTCCTTCCGTTCCGTGAATGTATGCCTCATTGTTGAGTTCAAGCCGGATTCCTCCATTCAACGATGCTGTTCGACCGGATCCATAGGATAAAAGAATAGAGAATTGCTCATCTACACCTGTCTCGCCAATATGTGCGGTACTTAGTATCGACTGCGGCTCTGCTCCGAATATCATAGAAGCGAAAGAAACGGGATAAATCCCAACATCCAACAGTGCTCCTCCACCTAACTCTGGGTTAAGAAGTCTTCCTTCCGGTTCCCAGCCAATACGGAATCCAAACTCACCTTTCACCAGCTGTACATCACCGATTCGTCCATCCTTCAACCACTCTTTGACCTTCATAATAGGAGGTAGGAAGCGAGTCCACATGCCTTCCATTAGGAACAGTCTATGTTCCTTCGCATAACTTACCAGTTCTTCTAACTCGCTACTATTCACTGTGAAAGGCTTCTCACATAACACGGCTTTTCCCGCGCGTAAGCAAGTCATCACACTGTCTTTGTGAAAAGGATGTGGCGTTGCCACGTATATTGCATCCACATCGGGATCATTCGCTAATTCCTCATAACTTCCATAGGCTCGGGGAATATCGTGTTGATCGGCAAATTTCTTGGCACTATCTAGCGTGCGGGATCCAACGGCTAAACACTCACCATTCCTCGCATGGACTAAATCCTGGGTAAACTTACCTGCAATCCAGCCTGTACCTAATATACCCCACTTAATCTTTCGCGTATTCGCTTGTGTCATGCTGTGCCTCCTCAAGTCTAATGATAACTATATTCTACCAAATCCAATTGGACAAAGGAAGCTTGCCGCTATGAATATATCATTGTTTAATTATACCAAATCGTTTATCATTATTTCATAATCAAATACGACACAGCGGAAGCACCGCCTACCTTGAGAATCCTTGGTGAGGTGGTGCTTTTTTAAGTATATTCAGAATGGTTATAGTTATTTTATTAAGACACTACTACTATTTAGGAGGAATACATGATGAAAAAAGGACTCATAATTATGGTTACTAGTTTATTAGTTAGCGTAGGAAGTTTGGGTACGTATGCATTACCTGCTATAGCAGCAGAAAGTGTAGAAGTGACTAAACCGGATATTGAGGTATTACTCAACGCAAGGAAGATTACCTTTCCAGATGCGAAGCCATATTCAGAGAATAATCGTGTCATGGTACCGATCCGCTTTGTCAGCGAAGCCTTGGGCGCAGAGGTGAAATGGGATGGTGGGAAAGAGGTTTCGATTGTAAATGATAAAACAGCTGTTACATTAACGATTGGTTCTAGTGTCGCTATTGTTGACGGTAAAAATGTTACTTTCGATACAAGCATGAAAATTAACAAACAACGCACGTATGTACCACTACGATTCGTTAGTGAAACATTGGGACAAACCGTGGATTGGGATGAAAATTGGGTATGGATTGGTTCTAAAGATGCTCCGACTCCGGAAGAAGCAGGTGTGAAGGTGCAGAGTATAGATACGGTGGCAAAACTATTTGCTAATGCACCGGAGTTTCTTATGGATACAAGGAAAAATACTTATTCAGAGGTACTAATTGCTGACAAGTCACAGTTACCTTTGAAAATTGGCAAGGGGTACGGAGAAACGACGATTAAAGATTTAGTTCTCATGAGAAATGGAAATGATTATGGGCTTAAGATCACATATATGGGAACTCCATTTAACATCTTCTATATTGATCAAAAGGTAACGCGGTTTCGAGACCATATCCGATATATGGATACAAAAGATGCAAAAGGGAATAGCGCTGTATTCTATAAAACAACAAGTCAACGAGATTATAATGATTTTGGAGATAAAAATTATATGCAGTTTAAAATTCAAAATGCTGTTTATATTGGTTTTAGAATTGATGATAATCGACTGTTTTTAATTAAAAACCCAATCTAAGGAGTTCTTGCATATGAAACGCTGGATACGATTAGTATTAGTTTTCGTTATTGTCTTTTCTGTATTCTCCACGCTCATTCCAAAGGTTTGGGCGGCCAATATTCCGACCTATCCAGACTACAGTGATAACACGGATACGTACTATTTTGTAGCTAACATGTACTATGAAGTTTGGAAAGGTACAGGTGGGGATGATGATTGGCGTGGGGGAGTTCGACCTGGTGATTCAATGTCGCAGGATTATCCCTATAACTTTGATTTTGCAGGGAGAAAAGTACTAGACGTCTCAATAGACGAGTTTGATGCTACACAATCGGTTGTCATTGATGGGCAGCAAGTCAGTCAGCAAGATGTCTTTCACTTTTCACGTTATAAGAGTGTATATTGGCGAGATTTTGAGGATACATCAGCTACTGGGTATACCAGTACGATAGTTGGTGGCGTAACAGGAATTAATACTAGCAGTGTAAATTTAGTCATAAAGGTCACGGGGGAACTTAATGCCAAAAAAGCTGAAGATCCCTCAATAGGTGGAGGATTCGCAAACGGTGTTAGAGCAGAAAGACACTATTACCCAACACTGATCACAATCAAGCTTGAACCCAAAGCAAGGAAAGCGGTAATCAAGCATTTTACAACAAGTGGCGTATCTTTAAATGGTATAGCTGGGTTCACGGATGAAACAAGAGCTTTATTGGTAGGTACAAACTACTCTTTCACGCATACATCAGGAACTGTAAATTACGTATATAAGGGGTATAAGAAAAGTACAGTCGCTACTCCTTCGGGTGGAAGTATCGACATCGGAGATCCTCCGGCACTTAATCCTTATGATGGAACTTTCTCAGTATACTATATCAACTATTACTATGAAGGTGTTGAACCTGACATACCTGATGATCCTGAACCCAATACAGTGGATTGTACAGCTCCATCGCCTGGAGCCAATATGAATGGCGTTGATCTTAATCCCAATGTGAGTGCAGTCATCAAAGCGGATTCACGTGGGAATGAACAATTCAATGTACTCTTAGGCATACCAACATCAGAAAGTCTCTATGGAAATGTGTGGTCTAAAGATTATCTATATAAATTTGGGTATCAACAAATGACTGGAACCTGTACGTATACGGTGAACGTTACAATGCCTGCAGAAGAACCGGATCCTGATGCGCCACCATTACCAGACCTACCAGCACCAGATCCGGATGCACCACCGGAGGAACCACCAGCGCCTTCTTCAGAACAAGTTACGGTAGTACGTGACTATTCATTCTGGACGATCCTCAACGTGGAAGTTCATAAGATTGATGAAGCGACACTCATGAATTATGCCTTTAATGGGAATGGCATCCGAATATCACCGAGTGGATATAATGCGCCATACTATGCTACAGCACAGAGTAGTGGATATGAACCGGCATCGGTTCCTGAAACCGTTGAAGCTATGCCAAATCAAAATCCTCAAGACGCAGCAGAAATGGCCGTTGGTGAGGTTCGGGTGAAGAATGATACATTTACTTTCTATACGCAGACATTGATGAATGGGTCAGGGACGGGAGGACATGGATCAACCCCAACGGCGATTCCAACAGCACCCATCACCGGTGACAATGTGTTGTATAGTCCTGGGAATATGATACCGAGTAGTAAGACGAACAAGGCGGACCAACCTAGTTCAGGAACGATTTATTATAGCCAGGTTAATGGATCCGCGAAGTTGAATTACCCCATCAATGGTATCAATACGGTGACTGTACATACGCCGACCGTCATTTATGCGAATGCTTCGGATGATGCAGCACATAACCAGAAGACAACGCCTAATTATAGCCGGAGGGCTTTTATACTTGATCGCAATATGAAAGTGTACATGCCTACGAGTGGGCAACATCGTAATATTCCCGGGTACGGAAACCGTGATTATGCAAAGTATATTAAGACCAAACAGGTCCGCTTTGAATTTGATGTCTATACAGCTGACAAATCCATATTCCATCCGAAGGATACTTGGATCACTGTACCTGTTTCAGAATTAGAAACGACGTTCTTCCTACCTGTGTGGGTCGATGAGGGAGACTATACCGTTTACTTCAGATACTTTGCTGAAAATTCACCTTTATCCGGATTCACGACTGAATCGGAAGCGAATTTGAACTTAATCAACCATGTAGCAACGGATACCGTACCTGTAGAAGTGATTGGCAGATTATATGACTTTCGTATAACGGATATCGCTGATCCGAATTGGGAAACGGTGTTTCGAACAGCTGTTGGTAGCCCTACACCAAGAGGGACTTCCTACTGGGTAGGAACGAAAGGAATCGATGGAAGTGCTAATGGTTCCTATGCTCCGTATGTCCTTCCAATACTCAGAGGAAGTCATCCTGTATCTGCTTTCAAGACCATGTCGGTTAAGACAGGCTATCATTTCAAATTCGATCTGAAGACTAAGGGCAACATGTTTGAAGATAAGGATGCAATTCAGATCACGCCGACTTTTTACTTCCAGGATAACGATGCTTCAACACCTGCGAAACGAATTGAAGTTGATCTGTACTACCATTCGGACACTGCAAAGTTCGTGAAGATCGGATCGGCTGCGGATTTAGATCGTCGAAATATCATCCTTGATAAACGCTTACGCAATGTTCCTGTTGCTGACATCGTGAACACAGCCGGATCGATATATGATATGAATACGGGTTGGTCGATCACAAGGCCACAGTATTTAGCAGCATTCCAAAAAAGAGCAAAAGAAGAGACGTATGTAGGTGGATATGGATTTGAAATACTTCCATCCCCATTACGTACATTCATTAACACATTTAACAGGCCCGACAATGCAAGTGCAAGTCCAGCTAGAACGAATGCTTCCATTCAACAGTGGTACGGAGAATACAGTTTACCGGCTGCAGTCTATGTCGTTGCCAAAGGAACCGATTTGGCCGCTTATGGCAGATCGAATCGACTAGATGAAGCTTCACCGATCTTTTTACGTAAAGGTTATATCTCTGTCAATTTCAATATTGAAACGATTCGAAATGCAGATTTAAAGAAATCCCATTTACAATATATCCATGGACCGTTAAATAACCAGTGGTGGGATATGGAAGGCTTTGATGGTACAGATGGAGTGCGAGATCGAATCATTACCGATCCTTATGGTGTTCAATTCATCTTGCAAGATGGCGATGTCATTTTCTATGATGCAAATAAATCTTCGTATGATGATTACGCGCCAAATGGAACACATTAACAAGTACAACTGAACCGCAAATAGCAGGCCAAGAGTGAGTGACTCTCTTGACCTGCTACCTACTTGTCCATATATTTTCAGCTGTTTAGAATTGAACTAGACTATCGACACGAACAGGAAGCCCCGTCCGTATCGCCTTATTCGCCGCGATACCAGTTAAGATGGATCTCGCTCCATCGATATGATTCGCAGCACGATTGAACTTATCAGGTTCTGGATTTCCAAATATATCATTCAGTAACACAGGATCGCCACCTCCGTGACCACCCTCCGCCTCTTCGACCTCAACTTCATAAGGCTCCTTGAACATAGGGAATACGTGGATCGACTTGCCTTTTAACGCACCTTCTAACGCTTTATCTCCTCCAGAATTCACGTATGACTGTTCAACTACATTCACCTCAATACGTCCTTTGCTTCCATTAAAGACAATTCGATATCCTTCCCACGGCTGATAAGCAACAAGTGAATACGTTAGAATGGCTTTATTCTTATATTGAACTAACACGCCCATCGTATCCTCAATGCTAATTCCGTCTCCGAATACACTTTGGTCACGGCGATATCCATCTTCATGTTCGGCATCCAGATACATGGCCTTTAAATGTTCATTGTCATCTAAGTGCAGAGCAAATGGATCTTCCTTAGCAATCCGGTTCCCGGTAGCCCGCTCATAGAACTGCGTTTCTCCCCGCTTCTCCGCATTTTCCTTGCCATAGAACATCAAATCTCCGAAAGCAAACACGGTTTCGGGTTGAGATCCGATCCAAAAGTTCACGAGATCGAAGTGATGCGTTGACTTGTGAACGAGCAACCCACCACTATTTCTTTTATCACGATGCCAACGACGGAAATAGTCTGCACCATGTTCCGTATTTAGTAGCCATTCGAAATGCACGGAATGAACTTGACCGATTACGCCGTCCATTATTAATTCCTTTAGCTTCGTATGATGTGGTGCATAGCGATAATTGAACGTCACACGTATATCTCGTCCCGTCCGTTTCACCGTGTCTAGAATTTCTTGGCACTTCTCTTCATCCACGGTCATCGGCTTCTCAGTCACGACATCACAACCAAGCTCCATAGCGCGAATGATATACGTATGGTGTGTACGGTCTACACTTGTTACAATAACAACGTCTGGCTTCTCTCTATCAATCATCAGATCGAACTGTTCTGCTGTATATGTCGGAATCTCGGGATAATCATACTTCTCTCGCAACAATTGGTTCGCATAGTTCATACGAGTCTGATTCGTATCACAAAAGGCTATCAGTTCAGAAGTGTCTCGATAATCCCTTGCTAAGGCTGCATAGAAAAACTCTGCTCTTCCCCCTGTACCTACTAGAACATAACGTTTCTTCTGACTCAATTCAAACGCCTCCTCTTCTTATTACAATAACAATACCGCAAATAAGAACCATATTCTCCGCAAAATATGTCCATTTCTTCTAATACCCCGCTTTATTTGCTATAATTCAAATAGAGGTGATCGCTGTGAACCAGCCTTTTCATATTATGTTCCATGATCCTTATCATCAGATCGACATTGAATATGATCGGAGAATAGGTCATTTCACGATGCAGAATGACCATATTCATGATCATTACGAGTTATATTACTTGTTATCAGGCGAACGTAGCTATTTCATTAAAGATCGGAGCTATCACATTATAGCTGGAGATCTTGTGTTTATAGACCGCAATGCCGTTCATAAAACATCCGATGTAGGCATTCCTGATCATGAACGTATTGTCATATACTTGAATCGCAACGTCCTAGAGCAACTTTATCTAGAATGGCTACCCATATTGGAAGAACCATTTATGTGGGTCACCCCCATACTACGGCTCCCGCTACACGAGAGTAGCTATCTAACGGAATCAATGGGTCAGATTAAGCATGAGTTAGCATCAATACAACCCAATAGTTCTCTTCTCTTTCGACATCGCATTGTCGAGCTGTTACTTCATGCCCATCAGCAACGGATGAATAATAAACATCTTATACTGGATGACGAAACACCGATCCGACGCAAGATAGCTGACATTGCCCGCTATCTCAATGATCATATCGCTGAGTCGCTTCCACTGCCAGAAGTTGCAAGCCGCTTCTATATTAGCCCTTTTTATTTAAGCCGTCTTTTCAAAGAAACGACTGGGTTTACATACAGTAATTATTTAAGCTTAACCCGAGTTAAGGAAGCTCAGAGACTTTTACGAGAGACCCAACTTCCCATATCTGAAATTGCTTGGCAATGTGGCTTCGATAACTTCTCCCATTTCGGCAAAACGTTTAAAAAGATCTCGCATCTTTCTCCACGAGATTATCGTAAAGCACATGGAAGGGCGTGAGTGGGAGGACGTGAGTGGGAGGACGTGAGTGGGACCTTCCACTGCTGTTAAAACCGTGGGAGGTCGTGAGTGTGATCTTCCACTGCTGTTAAAAGCGTGTTCACATGAATGTTATTAGGCGGACAGAACACGTTTTTAAAGGTGGATACTCCGCTCTCCATCCCACACTCACACCCTTAGCAACTTTAAAAACAAGCTGAAACGGCTATGCCGTCCTTTGTGAAAGTTTCCTTATAATAAAGAAGTTTACGTTTACAATGCCAGTAATGCATTGTATCGCTAGCAGGTATGAGCTCCACCACCAACACCAATAATCACCTTCACCTTCCACTTCCACCATTCACTATTAGCTGCAAAAAGTACACTTAGATTTGGTCAATCCCCGTTAACACTAACTTTAGTTGCATAGAGTACATCTAGATTACTGCAATCCCCGTTAACACTAACTTTAGTTGCATAGAGTACATCTAGATTACTGCAATCCTCACTTTTCAGCGTTTTCGCCACTTTTAAGTGTATTTTTGATAACTAATTCCCTTATTCCCTACTTTTCCTTCTAATTAAATGCAGTTTATGCATCTATTCTTGTCTCGCCTTCACTACTTTCATATTCACCTTCACTACCTTCTATTCACCTTCTTCCCCACCTTCATGCTCGTAGCATTATTCGTCACTCTATCATCGTCACTCTAACATCGCCTCTCTATGCATATTCCACTGAATTACAACATGACATCAAGATCTCAAGAAGATGGAATCGGGTGGGTGTCGTAATATGATATTCATTCATTTCGGGTTCATTTCGGAGTCATTTTGGGTTCGTTTGGGGTTTACTTCATGTTTCTAGTATAATGTGCATACTAAGTACATATCTAAGGAGTTGCAGTATGTCTAACCGGAAATGGAATCTGAGCATTGTAATCCTGTTTGTTATATTTGCTTGTTTAATGCTAAGTTTCCTGTTCTCTACGCTACGTATTCGTGAATTGATCCAACCTCTACAATCTACGGATGAGAGTGATTCTATCTCTCGTCACGTCGTATTGATCGCACAAGAGTTGGACAATCCCTATTGGCGCTCTATTGAAGATGGCGCACGAAGAGCCACACAGCAATACGGCATGAATCTCGAATATATGGGCCCCTTTCGTATCAATCCAGATGAACAAATTAAACGACTGGAGAAAGCCATTGCTGCTAAAGCAGATGCCGTCGTAATTCAAGGAATCAATAACCCTCAATATCGTACATTAATTGATAAAGCTATAGATCAAGGTGTTCCTGTAATTACTATAGATACGGATGAACCTGGTAGCCAAAGATTATCTTATGTAGGTACGGATAACTTAGAGGCTGGAAAAAGAATGGGTGAGCTTATCATGCAATCCATTCATGAACAACCATTAGATGAACAAATAAGCATTGGTGTATTAATTGGAGACGAATCGGCTGATAATCAGCAATTACGTCTGCAAGGGTTCCGCTCCGTTATTGATCAATATGATAACCTTTCGATTGCTGAAGTGATGTCTTCCAGCATTTCTCGTCTGCAGGCAGCTGAACAAGCAGAATATATCCTCTTACATCATCCAGATGTCACATATATGGTTGGTCTCAGCTCTTTGGATGGAATCGGTATCCTCGAAGCTGTGCAACGTGTCTCCGTACAAGGAAATGTGCAGGGGAAGGGGATTAACATATTCGCATTTGACGACTTAGCTGAAACGAAGGAAGCTATTACTCAGTGTCAGATCGTCTCGACGATTGTACAACAACCCAACAGAATGGGTTATGATGCCATATCGATCATCCATGATTTTTTCCAAGGTAAAGCATTACAACAGCAGCATTTCACAGCGATTACTGTACTTGATCGAAGGACATCTGCCGTTTCCGAAGAGGTGGTGTGCCCATGACGATTCGCAAAAAACTACTGTTGTTTATTCCGCTACTCGTATTGCTCGTCAATTCAGTTACCTTCTTTCTATTTCAAAGTAGTCAAACCGTTCAGCAAAGCTACGGTATTATGATGGATCGCATCCTGATGTATAATCAATCCGCTCAAACCGCGGATCTTACGCTTAGATTACTTTATCAAGATTTAATTCATACTGAAAGTAACAGCGCAACAAATTTAGATCAAGAGCAGAACAAGTTAGAAGAGATCCGTAGCCAACTCTCCGAGATCACGAGTCCCTCTCTTCCACCTTCGACTCTCATGGGATATTCGCATATGCTGGAAACACTCATTGAACAGACGGCAGCTGTACTTGCAGCAGTTGACGCTCAAACGCCAAGTATCGCATTCGCTCATTACGTCGATGCAGAGCAAACAACTGCATTTATTCGAGAGGAAGCACAACGTCTTGTTGATATAGAACTCGCCTTCTATCAACCCATTTACCGGGAAGTCCAACAAGAGAATACACGAATGAATCAATTAAGTTCAGCTATATTTGTTGTGAATACACTGATGAGCATTGTACTTGCGATCTGGATTTCCCAGAGTATCACTAGACCTGTCAGCAAGCTGGTCAATCTAGCTAGGCAGGTGTCGCTTGGTGATCTCAAGGTAGTTGATTCACTACCCTCACGTTCCAACGATGAACTTGGCATATTGTCGGAAGCATTCCAACAAATGACTAACGATCTAGTCGTATTAATGGAGAAGGATAAAGCAAACATAGAACAGGAGAAGCTGCTCAAAGAATTGGAGTTGCAAGCGTTACAGAACCAGATGAATCCGCACTTTCTTTTCAACACCTTAAATGTGCTCTCTAAGTTAGCATTACTAGAAGGTGCTGAGAAGACGAGCGATCTCATCATTTCTATGTCTAATCTTCTACGTTATAATTTACGTAATCTCGATCAACCTGTAACGCTGGAAGATGAACTGAACATCGTTCAAGAATATTGCACGATTCAACAGGCACGATTCAGGGATCGAATCCAATTCGAATTAGAAATTGACGAGTCCACACTACAAGAGCCTATCCCTGCTCTGACACTTCAACCTATGGTTGAGAATGCCTTCTTACACGGTGTTCAAGGGATGGAACAAGGCGGGCTCATCCGGTTAGAAATTATGAGAATTCCAAAGGGCATACTCATCAAATTAATAGATAACGGAAGTGGAATGGATGAGAACACAAGACAAGCCATACTACGAATGGAAGCAGGAACGGAGAAAGAACACTCCACCGGTCTTGGCACAAGTAATGTGTTCAAGCGTATGCAATTATTTTATGGACAACCTAATCTTATGAATATTGAAAGCGCACCTGGAGAAGGAACGACGATAACCATCCTTATTCCAAAGAAGAAAGGAGAATGAACACCAACATGTACCGACTATTGATCGCGGATGACGAGGCGCTGGAGCGCGAAGGCTTGGAATGGATTATTCAGCACATGATGCCGGATACATTTGAGGTCATTCATGCCAACAATGGACGAGAAGCTATTGAACGAGCGGAGGAGCATCGTCCACATATCGTGATGATGGATATCAATATGCCCGGAATTCAAGGTTTAACCGCTATACGCGAAATTAAAGAGCGACTTCCCGATACGAAGTTCGTCTTGGTGACCGCCTACGATTACTTTGCATATGCTAAGGAGGCGGTTACGCTTGGCGTAAAGGAATATCTTCTTAAACCAGCCAAACGCGAACAGGTCGTTAGTTTGTTGGAGGAACTTCTTGCAGAATTGAAGCAGGAGAAAAAAAGACGCAATGATGAGTTAGAACTCAGACATCAAGTATCCCATCTTTTACCGTTAGTCGAGAACGAACTTGCCTTGATGTTCATGATCGATCAGACTTTGGACACAGATGCCGAACAATTATCCGAATGGCTTCGCTTCCCCCTTGAACAGGGCTGTGCCCTAGTCATGGCTTTTCCAGAACATATTCATTCACAGAACAAGCAAAAAATATACGATGTCATCCGAAGTTACACAAAGACGGCTAGAGCCAGTAGTATTGTAAGTTCTCTCATTAATCGTCATATGGCTATTTTCCTATGGAAAGACCCGAATATTCAAGATACTCTATGGAATGAGACAATGAAACAATACGGAACCAAGCTAGGTCTACTCATTGAACAACAGCTTAAATATGAAGTATCCATTGGCATCGGCTCGATTGGGAGCGGAGAAGACGGATTACGAAAGTCCTACTTCGAAGCTGTATTTGCATCCACCTATGACGATCATAACGGAAATGTATGCCATTTCGAAGATTTGAAGGAAGGAGAACTACAGCCGCTCTCCGAATCAGTACGCCATTCCTTCATCACGGAACCAAGTCACAGATCCTATGTTCTCTCCGCGCTGCATCATATTCGTGAAGAACGTGAGCAACAAACGCTGGGCGTCCTCGACAGGGCACTTGGCTACATTCAGGAAAGATTTGCAGAAGATCTATCTCTTGAAGATGTCGCGGATGTTGTCCACCTCAACGCCCATTATTTCAGTAAAATATTCAAACAACAAACCGGTAGTACATTTATTGATTATGTGACTCATTTGCGGATCGATAAAGCCAAGACTCTAATGAATTCCGGGCAACTTAGCCTGAAGGAAGTCTGCTACAAAGTCGGTTATAATGACCCTAATTATTTCAGTCGTGTGTTCAAAAGAGTTGCCGGGATTACAGCTAGTGAATATCGCGATCAGAATAAATCATGAGAAGTCCATGCCTATGTCATGGACTTTTTTCTGTTATTTAGGTCATAAAAGTGCTACTTCTCCTTCCTCTCAAAAACATAAGTGCATGATATTAATTAAATGCGGGAATAACACAGATTAGTGAAGGTAATGGTTGTCCAACACCCCAATTATCCGTGTTACAATAAAAACGCAATTTAAGTGGATGTGTCGAGAGGAGATATGAAGTTGGATACTATAATAAGTAAAGAACCCGAAAAAGTAAGTATGAAGTTTGTGACCCTAGTGTCCATTGTATCCGCTCTTGGTGGATTATTATTCGGATTTGACACGGCAGTCGTGTCAGGTGCTATCGGTTTTATGCAAGAACATTTTGAATTAAGTCAGTTACAAGTAGGTTGGGCCGTTTCCAGTCTCATTATTGGCTGTATTGTAGGAGCAGCACTCTCTGGCGTGTTGAGCGATAAATTTGGTAGAAAAAGATTACTGATTACCGCAGCTATTGTATTTATTATCGGTTCAATCGGTTCTGGAATAGCAGATACATTCTCCTTTTATATTATCGCTCGTATGATTGGTGGGTTCGGAATAGGGATTACGTCAACCCTGTGTCCACTCTATAATGCTGAGATTGCCCCAGCTAAATTCCGTGGCCGTCTAGTCGCATTGAATCAGCTTGCGGTCGTAACCGGAATTTTCATCACGTATTTCGTCAACTTGTGGATTTCTAATTCTGGAGATGCTGCTTGGGGAGTCACAACAGCTTGGCGTTGGATGTTCGGAGTTGGCGCTATTCCAGGCGTCCTATTTCTAATCTTACTCTTCTTTGTTCCTGAAAGCCCAAGATGGTTGATCAAGCAAGGAAGAGCAGCCGATGCTTTGCCTATTCTACTTCGTATTCACGGTGAAGAATTAGCCAAGAAAGAAGTTCTCGATATTAAAAAGTCGTTCGATCAAGAAAGCGGATCGATTCGCCAATTGTTCAAACCAGGACTACGTATCGCACTCATTGTCGGTGTAGCATTGGCAGTCTTACAGCAGATTACAGGAATTAACGCGGTGATGTATTATGCACCGGAAATATTCAAAGCAACAGGAGCTGGGACGAACTCGGCACTCATTCAGACGATATTTGTCGGTTTGGTCAATTTCCTATTCACGATTCTAGCCATCTGGCTCATTGATAAGGTCGGGCGTAAAGCACTGCTGTTAGTCGGTACCGGATCGATGATGATTTGTCTCATCGTCATAGGTGCAGCTTTTCAGTCAGGGAATACTTCAGGACCTTGGATTCTAATCTTTATATTATTATATGTAGCATCCTTTGCCATATCATTAGGTCCAGTCGTATGGGTCATTATGTCTGAAATTTTCCCTAACCGAATCCGCGGTAAGGCCATTGCCATTGCTTCCATGGCACTTTGGGCGGCCGATTATGTCGTGTCTCAGTCATTTCCGCCTATGCTAAGTTCAATAGGACCTGGGATTACGTTCTGGATATTCGGGGCGATGTCCCTAGTCACATTCATCTTCACTTGGCGTGTTGTTCCCGAGACAAAAGGGAAAACGCTGGAAGAAATTGAATTACTTTGGACACCCTCTGAGAGTACTTCAACCAACAAGGCTTAAAAAATATATTCATATTATCAACAAAGAAGCCATAATCTCCATTGATAGCATAGGAGATCATGGCTTCTTTGTTCACTCACACGCGTGATCTCAACTTTTCCTTGCTATAGAGAGGGTATTACGCAGTTAGTTGCAAATTTGTCCTCTAAATCCACCACTTTTACTCTATCCCCTACTCTAGCTGCTCAAATGGTATCTAATTACTCGAAAAATCCACTTTTCCACGATTCCCCCAATTTTAACGGCCATTTAAACACTTATTTCTTGCTACTCGATCTTTTCTACTATTTTAGATGTTGTTTATGCACTTACTCACCGGCGGTGGATTTCTAACGGAAGTCACAGACCTTATTCCACGAAAAAACACCACAATGAAATTTTAACGGAAATACAGGCCTCTATATGCACATTAACAGCTCAAATCCGAAGAACAAGACCAAATAAGGTCGCTCATTTCCGTTAGAATTCCAAAAGTGACGATTCAGGAAAAATAGAGGCTGCTATTTCCGTTAGAAAATGTACGTGGTTACTCTCCATGATATCAATACACGCGATGTCTCCATAGCAGCTTATACTTTCTACTATGTAAAAAAGTTGATGTATAATTTTTCTATTTAGAATGATTATAAAAAAGTATTGATTATATCTTGAGAACTGCTATCATATAGATATATTAAAATAACTTATGAGGTGATACTTGAATGACTAATGAAAACAATAAACTAACAACAAGCTGGGGTGCTCCTGTAGGAGATAATCAGAATTCAATGACAGCAGGTTCTCGTGGTCCAGTATTAATTCAGGATGTACACCTATTAGAAAAATTGGCGCATTTCAATCGTGAGCGTGTTCCAGAACGTGTTGTACATGCTAAGGGTGCCGGAGCCCACGGTTATTTCGAAGTTACTAATGACTTATCTCAATATACTAAAGCTTCCTTCCTTAATGCTGTGGGCAAACGTACACCGATGTTTGCACGCTTCTCCACTGTTGCAGGTGAACTTGGATCTGCTGACACCGTACGTGATCCACGCGGATTCGCTCTGAAGTTCTACACCGAAGAAGGAAATTACGATTTAGTTGGGAACAATACACCGATATTCTTCATTCGTGATGCGATCAAATTCCCTGATTTCATCCATACACAGAAGCGTCATCCACAAACCCATTTGAAGAATCCGAATGCCGTTTGGGACTTCTGGTCTTTATCCCCTGAGTCATTGCACCAAGTCACTATTCTCATGTCTGATCGTGGTATTCCCGCAACATTAAGACATATGCATGGATTTGGTAGTCATACATTTAAATGGGTTAATGCGGAAGGCCAAGCTGTTTGGGTGAAATATCATTTCAAAACAGAGCAAGGTATCAAAAACCTTGATGTCGATCTAGCCGCTAAACTTGCAGGTGAGAATCCTGATTATCATACAGAGGATCTTTTCAATGCTATTGATCAAGGTGATTTCCCAGCATGGAAACTATCTGTTCAGATTATGCCACTTGAAGATGCTAACACATACCGTTTCGATCCATTCGACGTTACTAAAGTATGGTCCCAGAAAGATTACCCACTTATCGAAGTTGGTCGGATGGTGCTAGATCGTAATCCTGAGAACTATTTCGCTGAAGTAGAGCAAGCTACATTCTCTCCTGGCTCATTTGTACCTGGGATCGAAGCTTCTCCGGATAAAATGCTTCAAGGTCGTCTATTCTCATACGGAGATGCTCATCGTTACCGCGTAGGTGCTAACCATAATGCGTTACCAATTAACTGTCCATATGCTGCCAAAGTCAATAATAATCAACGTGATGGACAAATGAGACCTGATAACAATGGTGGAAGTTCCGTATACTATGAGCCTAATAGTTATGGCGGGGCTACAGAATCACCTCAAGACAAGCCTGTTCCATTCGAAGTATCCGGACTGGCTGATAGTGTAGCTTATGATAGTGATGACCACTATACACAAGCTGGTGACTTATACCGTCTGATGAGCGAAGATGAGCGTACCCGTCTTGTTCAGAACTATGTCGGAGCTATGACACCTGTGGATAAGGATGAGATTAAACTTCGTCAAATCGGACACATCTATAAAGCTGATCCAGAATTCGGGCAACGTGTTGCCGAAGGACTCGGACTGTCTGTACCACAGCAATCATAATATATATATCGCGATAAAATAATAATAAAGCGGCTATTCCAACGTGGATTTCTCCACGGATGGAATAGCCGCCTTTTTCATTGATATGGAATTTTATATTCCTTAATCACAATAAAGACTATTCAAATGCAGGTACAGCAATTTCATCGTAATTGTCCTTGAAGAATTGTTTCACTTCAGGACTTGTCATTCTCTTGGCAAGCTTCTGGATCGGTTCTGAATCTGCATTATCTTTGCGAGCCACTAGGGTAATGACGAAATCGGAATCATTCCCTTCCGAAATCAACGCATCTTTCTTAGGTGTTAATCCAAGAGGTTTCGCATATGCTGGGGTCATGGCAACGAGATCTACATCATCTATTGTGCGCGCAAGCATCAATAAATCAACTTCTTGAAATTTGAATTTCTTCTCATTCTCGATAATATCTGCTTGTGTAGCGTTAATACCTGCACCCTCTTTTAACTTGATCAAGCCATTCTTCTCAAGCATAACAAGGGATCTTCCAATGTTAGAAGGATCATTTGCAATCGCAATGGTCGCTCCCTCGGGTACATCATCTATGTGCTTGTAGTTTTTGGAGTATGCACCATAGATGGCATTATAGATCGGCGCTACTTTTACCAATTCAGTATTATTATTCTCATTATATAGTTCCATGTAGGGAACATGTTGAAAGAAGTTAGCGTCAACCTCCTTATTAGCCAATGCATTGTTAGGTTGAATATTATCAGCCAACACGACAATTTCAAGATTAATGCCATCTTCCTTCAGCAAGGGCTTCACTAGCTCTAATACCTCAGTCATTGGCGGAATAAGCGTAGCAATTCTCAATGTAACTTCTTCTTGCTTGCTACCTTCGGCTTCGTTCTGAACCTGATTCTGGTTATTGTTCTTTCCACATCCAGCGATAACTAACATCAATACTACCATCGAAATCAACATTATATTTCTATTTCTCTTCATGTAAATACCCCCATTGTTTTTATCTATCTATATTTCATTATCTTTTATCCAATATTCTAGAAATAAAGCTCCCCGTATATTGGATGGTCTGTACTAGAATGATCATAATAATAATCGTAAAAGTCATCAGATCGGTCTCGAACCTTTGATATCCGTAACGAATGGCGAAATCTCCAATTCCACCTCCACCTACGATACCCATCACAGTCGAATAAGAAATGAAACTGATAGTTGAAGTGGTCAAGCCTAACATAAGCCCTGAACGAGCTTCAACATACAGAAATTTAACGATGATTTGAATCGTCGTGGCACCCATGGCTGAAGCTGCTTCGATAACGCCTTTGGGAACCTCCAAGAGCGACTGTTCCACTAATCTTGAATAGTAAGCAATCGCCATGATGGATAAGGGCACAGATGCCGCAAGCGTCCCTAGAGCCGTTCCGACCACGAACCGAGTAAATGGAATCAAGAATACAACGAGTAGTAGAAAAGGAAACGATCGGACAACGTTAACTAACATATCCAATATTGCGAATAAGACTCGATTCTCATACAATTGACCTTTTCTACAGAAGTACAGCATCGTTCCTAACGGGAGACCCAGTAGAATTGCCGCAAAGATGGATATCCCCACCATGGCGAACGTCTCACTAATCGCTTGCCAAATTTCAGATTGGTATTTCATAATGTTATCGAACATCGCTTTCCCCCACTTTGCTCCAATTATGGCCTACAGCCATGAGGGCAATATCCTCAGACGAAATTGTCTTTCCCTGATCTGTCGTTAACGTTCGGAGCAAGTGGCCATTCGCCATCATAGAAACGTTATTGCATATCGTTGTGATCACATCTATCTCATGTGTGACGATTACGATGGTTACTCCAAGACTCTGGTTAATATGTTGTAGAACATCTAGAATACCTGATGTAGTCTGCGGATCTAATGATGATGTCGGCTCATCGCATAATAGCACCTTCGGTTGGCTCACAAGTGCTCTAGCAATCGCTACCCGTTGTTTCTGCCCCCCACTTAACGCTGATGGATATTCATCTGACTTATCCAAAAGACCAACGAAATCCAAATATTGTCGGACTTTTTCCACTCTCTCTTTCTTCGGTAATCCAGCCATTTCGAGCGGAATAGCGACATTTCCACTTACTGTACGATTATTGACTAGATTGAAAGACTGGAATATCATCCCCATCGATCTGCGAGCTTCCCGAAGCTCTCGTGCGGTCATTGAAGTCAGGTCTTTACCATCCACGATAACCGATCCCTCGTCTGGTCGTTCCAATAAATTAATCAGCCGCAAAAGTGTGGATTTCCCCGCTCCACTGCTACCGATGATACCATGAATATCTCCTGCACCAACATGGAGTGATACCGAATCAACCGCTTGAAGACTACTGTTAGAAGTGATGAAGTTCTTACTAACTTGATGTAACGAGATCATCGAGATTCCCCTCCTTCTGTAGGGATTCATTTATACATTCAATCAATTAATGAACGGATGTATAGCGTATGTAAGTCTGGACAAGAATAAGGCCCGCTAGACCTAGGGTCTATGCGAGCAGTCATAACCACAATGGATAATCGAGTTCCTTCTCAGTTCTAGGCAATGACTTACATTACATAGTATACCATTCGGGATACTATAATGCTAAGAAAAGAAGATAATAGTGCTTATATAAAGAAAGGCATCAATGATGATTGTAAGCGACTCATAGTGAATTGCACTCAGCCCATGAAATAGCATCCTTCCTGTCAATATTTATTTTCTAGAATAAGTTCGTTCTATTGCCAGTCTCCCATGCCATTTGATATAATTCAACGTAATTAACTACTACTAAGGATGTGATATGACTATGTTAAAAGAGTTCAAGGCCTTTGCGCTTAAAGGGAATGTAATGGATCTTGCGATTGCAGTTATCATCGGAGCAGCGTTCGGTAAAATCGTATCCTCCTTGGTTGATGACCTCTTTATGCCATTGATTGGTTTGATTCTTGGGGGTAAAGACTTCTCCGGAATGCAATTTCCATTAGGTGGTGACGCCTTTCTGAATTATGGTTCTTTCCTACAAACCGTCATCGATTTCATTATTGTTGCCTTCTCTATCTTCCTATTCGTTAAACTACTATCAAAGTTCAAACGTAAAGAAGATGACAAACCTGCTGCATTACCCGAACCATCGAAAGAAGAATTATTACTTACAGAAATTCGTGACCTGTTGAAACAACGCTAGGTCTAAAATAACTACATTGGATACATATCCATAACAACTTAGGGGATCCCATACGGGGTCCCCTAAGTTGTTATTACGTCATCATATATCTCAACTTCTGAAGAAAAACAGACTCTCCAAATTCAAAGTAGTCTAAGCCAATCCTAGTAGACTCTCATATATTGTTATCATCTCTTGAAAGGAGTGATAGCAATGTCATTAAATATCAATCGTAATCTAAGACTCTCTCTCTTCTCTGGTTCTAGCTTTACGGGGAGACAAATCCTATTTAGACATGGAGAAGTAGCCGTTCGTAATCTAGGAGCATTCCAATTCAATAATGAACTTACCAGTTTCAGGCTGAGAAATTCCGTGAATCCTAGTGATGTCACGCTAGTATTATTTTCTCGCAATAACTTCCAAGGTTCAATCCGCGTATTTCGTGGAAGCCAGAATATTGCTAACTTAGCGAATTCTAATTTCAATAATGTAACCTCGTCATTTATTCTAGTAAGTTCTAGACTAACTGATCAGCAAATTCGTGAAATCCAGCGTACTTCTACTCTGCCTTGTGATATTCTAGTTATCACACGATAACCCCATTTCGCTAGTAGATTAGAAACCATAATTCAAAAAACCTGGAATAGCTATTAAGCCTTTCCAGGTTTTTGGGTTTATACCATATTTGCACCATAGTACCAGTGTTTCGTAACGAAGTTATCCGATGTGTACGCTAATCTCTACAATTAGCTAAATATCATTCAGTTCTGTAAGGGTCTGAATCATATGATCCACTAACTCTGGAATATCCTCCATTTGATCCTCAGAAATCCTTCGCTCAAATCTAACTTCAATCGTATTCATGTATAGCGAATCTTCTTGTCCATATACATAACTTAACGTTTGCGTCGGAGTTATCGAAGACTTCCAAATGTACAGTAATATATCATCAATCTGTCTACATTGTGTCTCCACATTCATAATCTGCATATAGAATCGTAAGCGCAATGTGCAGGCTGGAATCTCGTCTGGTAGTTCTAGAATTTCAGCTGCCAGATCTTTAAGTGATGCCTCTAACAATATTTCAGCAGTCACATTCCTATGCTCAGGCAATACAAATTATAAAGAAAACTCTCTCGACATAACAGCCATTTCCATACAGTCCGTTCGATTCGTAATCAGAATGCTGCCCTCTAGATTATCCAAATCATACAGATAGTTCTCAAACGTCACTTTTAGATTGTCGTAAACGGTAGGATCAAACATATCTATGCTAAATCCGCTGGATAATGAAGTCCAATCTGACGTCTAGCTTCCTCCATCACTTCTGCAACAGCTAGCGAGTTCGCATGAGAATTAATAGAACTTTCCTGCTGTCCGCTCTGTATCAATCCAATAAACTCCTGGACTTCATAGAACATTGGTTCATGAACCTGCGGCCGAGTTAAATCTTCAATTGAACCATCCCTGTAATGAATTTTCACATTATACGGTACACTGATCTTATCAATCACCATCGTCCCATTCTCGCCCTGTATTTCAGCAGGCAAGTATGAATCCGTAATCTTGGAATGCATTATAATCGCATCCATCTTGTTATATTTCATCACTATACTTCCTTCGCCGTCGGCACCTGATGATAGAAGAACACCTACAGCCTTTACAGTATCTGGCTTGCCAAATAACGCCACCATCGGGTAGAGACAGTAAATGCCTAAATCCATTAATGATCCATTGGATAATTCTGGTTTGAAGGCGTTCAGAACATTCCCCTGTTTAAAAGCATCAAAGCGCGAGGAATATTGACAATAGCTCGCGAAATAACGCCGAATTCGCCCTATTTTATACAAATTATCTTTCATGATAGTAAAATTCGGCATCATCGTAGATTTCAAAGCTTCCATTAATACGACATTGTTCTTCTTCGCTACAGCTATCATTTCTTGCGTCTCAGTCGCATTAGATGCCAGCGGCTTCTCACATAGAACATGCTTTCCATGATTCATACAAAGTATCGCCTGCTCCGCATGGAATGAGTTCGGACTAGCAATGTATACAGCATCGCATTGATCGCCTGATACCATTTCCTCCAAATTCGTATATACCTTAGGATCATTATATTGAGATGCAAAGCTCTTGCCCTTCTCTTCCGATCGCGAATAAACCGCTGTCAGGATGAATTGATCTGTCTCAAGCGCTCCTTGGATGAAACGTTCTGTTATCCAGTTCGTTCCAATAATACCGAATCGTATCATAATTCATCTCATTTCCTTCCCTTATGACTTTATTTATATCATTCTCTCATTCTGATTTCTTCATGTCCACTTTCTATACTGATTTTATTATAAAAGTTACATTAATCAAGAGTAGTGCAAACGATTGTTCATACTCTGTAGCTATATCCCAAAGTTTATAGACGTATTCCGTTAGATTATGCTAATATATCTGTGAAAGCGTTTGTAATCATTGTTAATCTCTATATCTTTAAGCAAAATGCCATCCATACGCCAACTTGGGTTGATGAACGCATCACTGCCGCCTTTGAAGATGGCGGAGATCTGTGGGCCGCACATATGGAAATCAAGCAAGAGCTGATTGACTTCATTAAGGACCGTTCTGGTATTCAGTTAAATGTAGACCATCTTCTCGTCGGATTCTCTCGTAGAGCAGCTCCTTACAAACGGAGTGATCTTATCTTCTCAACTCCTGAAATCATTGAACCTTATCTGAAATCGGGTAAAGTCCAGATCGTCTTCTCTGGTAAAGCCCATCCATTGGACGATATGGGCAAGAAAATTGTTAGCAATCTCGTCGCTATGATGAAGAAATATCCAAAGAGCGTCGTTTTCTTAGAAAATTATGATATGACCATTGGCGCCATGCTCACTCGTGGTTCAGATATCTGGCTGAATAACCCACGTAGACCACTTGAAGCTAGCGGAACCTCTGGAATGAAGGCGGCGATGAACGGTGTACTCAACTGCTCTATCCTAGACGGTTGGTGGCCAGAAGCCTGTATCGACGGTGAGAACGGTTGGCAGTTCGGCGATGGCTTCGAGACAACAGATTTCAATGAATTGGACCGACATGACACGGAAGCCTTATACGACACTTTACTCAATAGAGTGCTTCCGACGTATTATGAAGATCGTCCGAAGTGGGTTGCCATGATGAAGAAAAGCATTGAGACTACACGCGAAGAGTTTGCATCCAAGCGGATGCTAGAGCAATATTTCAACGAAATGTATATTAAATCCTAAATACAAACAACGGCTGTGCCATCCTGATTAAAGGACGGACACAGCCGTTTCAATTTATCATATACTTTTCTCTTCAATCTGATCTAATTTACATATGTGGTTCTTCCAGCTGCGTAGCTGATTGATCCGCTTTCTGCGACATTTGGCTTGGTAACTTCCACGCGGTTGCCACTGCGAATACGACAAAGAGGATGTCCATTCCACCGAAGAACTCAGTAATATTATCCGTAAATATTGTGATGACTTCACTACTAAATAATTCTTCAAAACCATCATTGATTATGTAACTGAAGAAGAGGTATTTACCCAATACAATCCCGATCAAACTAGCGATGACTGCCATAACTTGATGTATCTGAGTTATCTGTTTATTCGAGAATAATACAACAGCATATCCCGCTAATCCTCCAATGGCCCAAGCGATAATACCTAATTCATAATCTGATATTACCCCGATCACTGCCCAAATTACGCCCCCAATAATCGCAGCCAATAAAGCCCCTAATGCAGGTAAAACAATTTTATTTCTTTCCATCTCCACATTCCCCCATTTCAGCAGTAACATAACTTTCAATAAATTGTAATGAAACTGCAATCTAATTTTCATATTCTTTTAATGTTATAACGCTACAATGAAGTTACCCCTTTTAGTATATATATAATTAATTTGGACCCATAGCCCGTTGCTGTGGGTTCCTTTTATGTAAAGCAATGGACAATCCAACGGTTATCATCTACTTTTCAAGTTCTGTCCCATAGGAAGTGACTGAATACTTGAATACCGCATATCCCAGAAAAATATACACTAATGGGGTAATTAACGACGACAGCGATATGCTAGTGAATGGAAATAATACACATAATGCGTATCCCCACAATCCATAAGGTAAATACTTCAGATTGCTTCTAGATACAAGCGTTAACCATGCCCCTATTAAGAAGGCTAGATAAGCTAATGAGTTCAACGGAATCGTGTGAAAGATAAAATTCAATGTGCCATAAGATTTATACGGCAGCAATTGGAATATTAAGTCTCTCAAGAACATGACTCCTAACCCACCAAATAAAAGGTGGAGCCCAAATTCACGAAAAAATGAATACCATTTCAATGTTTCAAACCATCTGCGCGTTTCTTGGAGGGCTATTGAGAACTGTTTCAATCTAGATCTCCCCTGTCCTATACCTTTTGACCGCAATTCTCACAAAACTCATTGGATGTCGGTACTGTGGAACCACAATCTGAACACACAATAACAGTCGGTATCGTATCTACAATGACAACTTCTTCTTCACTTTCGATAATCTCAAATTTATTCCCACATGATGCACAGAATTTAGCATTCATTGGAACAACTTTTCCGCAGGAACAGGTCTTTTCATCTTTGATCTGCTTTATTTTTTGAGTAAGTGCTTGATTCTCTTGTTGCAAAGCAACGATTTTCTCGCTTTCAGCTTTAATAATTTGCTCCGCAATGGTTAAATCATCAGCAGCATACGCGTTAAAGACTGACTCTCCAATCACCAAGTAAGACTTCTCAATCTCTTTCTGCTTAGCAGAAATTTGGGCGTTTAGTCTGACAACATCCACTGATTCTTTCGCTTTATCCGCAGCTTTCGTAGCCCCTTCCTTCAACTTGTTAAAAAAACTCATACACTCTCTCCTCCTTATTACCTATACTATCTCATATTATCCAACAAATCCCGCACTTTGTCACGTAAATAAAAGATAAAAACTGAAATGAATTTTTCACTTCAGTTTTTATTTGAACCATCCCTTTTCTTTAAATCGTGTGACGGCTTCAATTCGGTTACTGACTTTGAACTTATCTAGAATGACAGAAATATAATTGCGCACCGTTCCCGTTGTAAGATATAGCTGAGCAGCAATTTCCTTCGTATTTCTACCGTCAGCCATTAATTGTAGAACTTCCTTCTCCCGCTCCGTTAGCGGACTTTCCTCACTATAAGCATCATCTACGAGCTCTGGCGCATAGATCCGTCTACCTGCCATAACGCTGCGAATGCTACTAGCCAGTTCCTCACTCGGACTATCTTTCAACAAATAGCTACTTACACCTGCTTTGAGCGCACGTTCGAAATAGCCAGGTCGAGCAAATGTCGTTAATATCATAACTTTACAATCCAATCCCTTCAATTCCTCAGCAGCATCGAGCCCCGTCTTCGCCGGCATTTCAATATCCATAATACATATATCCGGTTTGTGAAGGTGAACCATCGCTAACGCTTCTTCCCCATTACTAGCCCTACCAACAACCGTCATGTCCTCTTCCAAATCAAGCAGGGAAGCAAGTGCACCCAACAACATCCGCTGATCTTCAGCAATGACTATGCGAATCATTCCCCCACCTCCTTATCCTGATTCTTGATAATGTTCGGAACTTTAATGACAAGCATCGTTCCATGGTCTGAACTAATGTCAAGCGTCCCATTTACGAATTCAAGCCGCTCCATCATTCCTCGCAAACCATTTCCTTTGGGTCGACTATTATCTTGATCCATACCGATTCCGTTATCCTTAACTTTAATAACCAGATCCGTTCGTGTTGATTCAATAACAATAGTACAAGAGGACGCTTCACTATGCTTGACTACATTGGTGACAGCTTCCTTGAGACACATACTTAGCACATTTTCCGTAAGTAATGAGGTGTTCTTCAATATCGGATCACCTTCAATGCTATACTCAATTTCAGCGGCCTTTAGTATTTGACTCACTCGAAAGACTTCATCTTCCACTCTTGTTCCTCGCATTTGCGTAACCATTTCCCGTACTTCCTTCAAAGCACTTCTCGCCGTTTGACGAACATCGTCAATTTCTGCTTGCGCTTGTACGATATTCTTACTCATCAATTTGCTAGCTAGATCGCTCTTCAATCCTATAAGTGAAAGCTTCTGACCCAATGTATCATGCAAATCACGAGCAATTCTCTGACGCTCCTCTAGCTTTACAAGTTCAGAAATTCGCTTGTTCGCATCCTCAAGTTGATCCTGTAGCTTATCATTCTTATTGCGATTATACGTGTTCATTGGAATGAGAATAACACCAATCAAGCACATAACGATAAATGGAAACTGCGAAATGAATAGAGACTTTTGAGTGAAGAAGCCATAATTAATGCTTAAAAAGGTCGTGACCAAATGAATACAATACAGCGTAATAAACCCTGCCTTACTCTGAATATTTCCGATGAAAAGAGCTAGGAAGATAGCAAAATAGACATAACCGAACAGCAAGGTCATGCCTATAGAGATGACAATCTGTACACTCGTCCATATATATATCGGCCATCCCTTCGTTACAAAGGACATCACATAGCAGCCCAAAAATACAAAGGTCATGATAATGCCAGTAGTGATCTGGAATGGAGAAGACGAGCGAAATATAAAATAAAAAGGGAGGATACATAAGACTACCCATATATATGGACTTAGTCCTGTGCTCTTATGAAAACTTTGATACCATTTCTGCATGGTCATCCACCCTCTTTTTTGAAATATAGGAAAGTATAAGTTTTCGTTACTTTTATCTCCTATAATTTTGGACAAACGGCCGTCCTTCGCATAAGCGAAGGACGGCGAAGCCGTTTATCTTTATATGCCACTTCAATTGATTGTATTTTAACATATAAGGCTTACCACATGTTATTATTTCTCTAATGGATTAGGAAGGCTAACCTTCAGTTTCTCCGCTCCAGAATTCGGCTCACGAAGACGTCGCTTCATATCTCTGAAGCTGATAAACACTTTATTCTCCTCGTCCCACAGACGGAAACTTAGTGATTTAAGACTCGTGCTAATCGTAATCGTTGTCGCTTTATGCAGAGGTGGTGTTGCATTGTGAGCTTCTTCCAAATGGTAATTCGGTACCTTCGGATTCAAATGATGAACGTGATGGAAACCGATATTCCCTGTGAACCATTGAAGAACTTTAGGAAGTTTGTAATACGAGCTTCCGTCTACTGCTGCTTTCACATAATCCCACTCATCTTCATTCTCAAAGTAGGAATCTTCGAACTGATGTTGGACATAGAACAACCAAATTCCAAGGCATCCTGATACGAAGAAGACCGGACCTTGAACCATCACAAATGCCTGCCAACCAATAGCCCAAATTAACAAAGCATAGAGAGCAACAATTGAAATGTTCACCACATAGGTATTAATCCGTTCCTTACGTTTCGCGCCTTTACGGTTAAAACGATATTGGAACAAGAATATAGCAATTGGACCAAGTCCAAACATAACTAACGGATTGCGATAGAATCGGTATGCCAAGCGACTCATCTTAGAAGCCTCTGCATATTCATCCACCGTAAGAAGCCACATATCCCCTGTACCACGTTTATCCAGGTTACTACTCGTTGCATGATGCATGGAATGACTGTATTTCCACTGCTCGTATGGAACCAATGCAACGATGCCCGTAATCGTTCCAATGACCTTATTGGCTAGTTTGCTTTTAAAGAACGATTGATGTGTACAATCATGAAAAATAATAAAGGTTCTGATCACAAATCCAGAAGTAACAATCGCAAATACTAATGTTAACCAATATGAAACAGAAAGACTTAGGTAAGCTGCGTACCAGAGTACTATTAATGGTCCCATTGTATTTATAAGCTGTCTAACACTTGATTTCATTTCGGTTTTTTCATAAGGGGCGACCTTTTTTCTTAGGTTGACTTGTTTAGCCTCGGTCATTACATGTATTCCTCCTCAGATTCGACGCTTAAGACAACTTGTTACAAGCTCAGCGTACTTTACTCTCTCTAGTATAGGCAAATAAGTGTGAATGTAATAGTCATAAACGTCAAGTCGAGAGTATGACATATGTCATACTCTCTTACTCATTATGTCATTCCAGTATCTCATTATCCATTGAGCTATTACGCTTTAGCTACCACCAATTTCATCAATTCTAATAGGATCATTATTTTTCTATTTACAGATCATTCATTTTGGTTTATTCTAACATTAAGTAAATACTGAATGTTATTGAATATCACTAAACATTTAGTATTTACAATGAACAGTGTCTGGAGGATGGCTATGAAAGATTTATTAAAAAAGAATATTAGCTTTGCCTACAATGAAGCTCTTGAATTGATTGTTTCCATGGGGATGATCGCTTGCGAAGAGCAAATGCTCGCAATAGCAGAGGATTACAAACTTGAACTAGATCCACTCGCTATGTCTTTCCATGAAGAGACGCGGGCACGATTGTCACCGCATACCCTTCGGGAGCTTGAGTTTTTTTTCAAATATAACTTTTTACACAAAGGACTTGATTTCGCTTTCTATCAATCAATCTGTTCATCGATGGAACCGCTGTCTGCAGAAGAATGGATGATGCGCCTAGAGCAAAGCCCAGCAGAAAGAATCGTCGCAGAAATGGTATATGGTGTTTATCGCGATAAATTGGATGAGCTTCTACAGGGCATGGATTGGGAAGTTGTCAAAAGGGATATTCCTTTGCTACTTGAGATCGTGAATAATACAAAACCTCAACCGGAAGTGGTCGCAGCTCATGAGCCACTGCTTGAATGTCTTGCCCATCCAGAAGAGACCAAGGCACGGTGTTTACAACTCATACAGCAGTTCTACCATGATGCCTTTTCTCTCTGGAAAGACCGTTTGAGGGTGGAGTCTGAACGAGCTGCAATACGGTACGAAGAAACTTTTCATGCCAATCCCGAACGTTTCATTCGTGATCATACCGGAACCGAGCCCAATATGTATGACATACCCACAATCTTTCATATCAGTTTCATGGGCCAAGTAGGTAGCGACGGCCTAGTCTTGTATACCGGAACATCTTGGATCGGATGGGTTACTTTTGGCATACATAATGATCGCGTATTTGGACCTGCTGCCGATCGAGAAAAGACAGAGCTGTTCTTAAAGGCCTTCTCAGATAAAAGACGCCTAGACATCTTATTACTTCTGCGCGAACGTCCTCACTATGGACAGGAAATAGCGATAAAGCTCGGGATAACACCATCCGCAGTCAATTATCATACCAATTTCTTATTCTTCTTAAATCTACTCGAAATAAAAAGAGAAGAACATCGAATGTACTATCATCTCGATACAGAAAAACTGCGAGAATTGCTGGCTATAACAACTAGAGTCATGCTGGCTGAAGATTATTGAGTAGACCCTAAACAGTAGTGAATTTGATTAGTCATTGGGAGGATGTAACTTGAGTCGAACTACGAAAGAAGAGTTTGTGAATAACGAAACGTCAGCCGCTGCTTCTAGCACTTTGAAACGTCTCATGAGATTAGGAAAGCCTTATTTGGGTTGGTACATCCTATTGTGTGCCATTGCGGCAGTCTTATCACTTGCGAATGTTGGCTTAGCTGAATCTTTACGTCGTATTATTAATGCTGCTACAAATCACGATATGTCAGTACTAGTATCTAGTGCCATATTTGCAATAGTAGTTGTTATCGTTGATGCTTGCGGGCAGTTCCTCAAAACTTATATCACAGGACTACTCGAATTCAAGTCGATCGCCAAACTCCAAGCATCGGTGCTATCCAAGCTATTGAAAGTACAAATGAAGGATCTAGACCATTATCATTCAGCCGATCTCATAAGCCGTATCCATGATTCTGCCGTTGATGCTCAGCAAGGGATCAATCAAAAAACGATCGATTTGCTTAGCAGCTTGATGCAAATTGCCTTCCTCCTTACTTATCTATTATCTCTCCAGTACGTATTAACCATCGGGACTCTGGTCATCTGCGCCTTCGTTCCGCTAGTCATGATTCCTTTCACCTCCCGCCTTCGCTCTATGCATGAGCAAAGACAGAAGATAGAAAGTGCGCAACAAGCTTTTATTCAAGATACGGTACAGGGTGCTGAAGTGGTACGCGCATTCTCACTGGGTTCCAAGCTTCATCAGCAATTTGCACAACGGGTGAAACAGTATTTCAACATTCATCTGCCGGTTTCTCGCTTAGAAGCGGTAGGTTATAATATGCCATTAGCAGTTATACTCGGTGGATTAATATATGTTCTGTCCTATGGTGGATACCTCGTCATTGACGGTCGTCTAGATGTAGGTGCCGTCGCGGCATTCCTCATCTGTTTCGAGCAAATTACGAACCCCGTATCTCGCCTTGCCAACTTATGGACTGAATTACAAGCTTCCATGGCACAAGGTAACCGAATGTTTGAAGTTCTCGATCTAAAGGATGAAGGTGCCCATCTTGAAACTGACCTTTATGACGTTCACATAAAGAGCTCTGCCTCAGCATCTAGTCCGATTACGAGTGGGTTACACGCAATCTCATTCGAACAAGTCAACTTCCGCTACGGAGATGATCAAGTATTAACCGATGTCTCTCTTACAATCGAACCTGGGAAAGTAACTGCATTTGCAGGTCCTAGCGGAAGTGGAAAAAGTACGCTCCTTAATCTACTACTTGCCGTTTATGAACCTCACGAAGGCATCATACGCTGTGGTAATCTGCGATTAAGCAATATCCATCCCCGAGACTGGCGTGCTGGCATCGCATACGTTTCTCAGGAACCATATCTTTTCTCTGGCACACTGTATGAGAATATCTGTTGGGGAAAACCAGATGCCGTTAAAGAAGACATTATTAAAGCCGCACGAAAAGCTGGCATTCACGAGTTCATCATGACAACGCCCCAACAATATGAGACTATCATCGGTGAACGCGGACTTACATTGTCAGGAGGAGAGCGGCAGCGCTTATCTATCGCTAGGGCATTTGTCCGTGAGCCGAAGCTGTTGCTTCTCGATGAACCAACAGCAGCTCTTGATAGCCACAATGAAGAGATTGTGCAACAAGCCCTTCAGGAACTCATGTATGGTCGAACTACCGTAGTGATCGCCCATAGACTGTCCACCATTAGAGATGCTGATCGAATTTATTATATGGAATCCGGTTCTATTGTTGAAGAGGGCTCACACCATGAATTAATGGCTTCAGATGGTAAGTATCGAGCCATGGTTGAGATCACTTTTAACAATGATAATATCTCTTCCGAGGCTATGGAGGTCGAAACATGAACGTTAAAGAACCTACCGATTATAAACTGGGCTACATTCTGCGTAGATTGATTCCTTATTCCATTCCTTATCGAATCGGATTTATTGTTGCCATTCTTCTTCTTTCTGCCAAACTCGTGATGGACATCGGCTTTGCAGTCATTCAGCAAGTATTCATTGATACGATCAATAGCTCGAATATGAACTCACTTACCCGCGTGACTGTCATTTGTGCAATGGCCTGTATCATTATTATCTGTTGCCTCATGCTACAACATTATATTAGATTCGTTGTGCAGAGTCGTATGTCATGGGATATTCGCGCAAATCTTTTTGATAAGAGTCACCGAATTTCATTCGCTCATGTCCAATCGATGCATTCAGGTGATCTAACCTCACGTAATAATAAGGATGCAGGTATGGCGATCGGTGTAATAAATAGCATTGTATACGACCTCGGATACAATCTTCTCCTCTGCTTTGTTTCGTTTCTATACTTAGCCCAAATGGACGTATGGATCGCGCTACTTGCTCTTGGTTCAGGTCCTATTGTATTTCTATCTGGTCGGTTTTTTGATCGGAAGCTACGTAAATTATCTACTAACATTTATAAGAAGGAAGCAGAACTTCGTGGATTGTTGCAAGAAATATTGCAGGGAATGAAAGTGGTGCGAGCATTTGGGCTAGAAGAGACTCTTCTTAATCGATATGTCCTTGAACGTGAGAAGTTGAATCGATTACAACTGCAAAGAACCATTTTAAACGGACTATTGTGGCAATCCTCAGCATTTATCAATAATATAGTGATGGTTGCATGTGCTGCTTTAATTGCTTTATCTGCTCTAAAAGGCGGAACGACAGCTGGTGAAGTACTCGCATTTATCATTCTGATGGGACGCGTACAGTGGCCATTCGTACATATGTCTCGGACTTGGGGCGGGGTGCAAGAAGCTTTAGGTGCAGCTGATCGTGTATTCGATATTTTCGAGATGCCCGATGAAGGTGAAGTAAATACATTATCACAACTTGCCTCGTCTCTTGAGGCTTCAGATAAGGTTACAGCATTGTCCTTACAAGATATCCATTACAGACACTATGCTCTTGATGGTAATGAATCATCACTCTTTGCCGGAATGAATATAAATATCTCTTCTGGGGAAACTGTTGCTGTTGTAGGACCAAGCGGTTCAGGCAAGACGACACTCGTTCGCTTATGCTGTGGTCTATATCAACCTGATATCGGTAATATCTCCATTTACGGAAAGTCTGTTCATAAGCACCTTGAAGAAGCGCGCTCTATGATTACATATGTACCTCAGACACCTTATTTATTCTCAGGAACAATTAGGGATAATATCGCCTTCAGTTCAAATAAAGCAACCGAAGATGATATTCAAGAAGCTGCGCGACTCGCGGGTGCAGAGGAGTTTATATCAAAGATGCCCGCAGGGTATGACACGATATTAGGTGAACATGGTTCAACCTTATCCGGTGGACAAAGACAACGAATTGCTATTGCGAGAGCCTTCCTTCGTAATGCTCCGCTCCTTATTTTAGATGAGGCGACTTCCGCTTTGGATAACGAATCAGAACGAATTGTTCAACAATCACTTGATTTACTCATGAAAGATCGAACAACGTTAGTCATCGCTCATAGACTATCCACGGTGAGGGATGCCTCTAGAATTATCGTATTAGATCAAGGTACCATTGTTGAAGAGGGCTCGCATCATGCTCTGCTAGCGTTGAACGGACTGTATGCGGAATTATACAATATCCAGTTTAAAGAGTGACCTTTATCGTTTGCATTTACACCATAACAAACGTACAGGAGGCTCTCACATACTCATTCCCATCAATTCGCACGGATTCTGTAGTAAAGGACTCAACCATACCTAGGATCACTAATTCTTGATCTACCCATACTTCTACATTTCTTTGAAAAGTTATTGATCTTTGAAAATCCGTATCCAGTAAGCAATTTTTCCTAATCATAATAATTCTCCCATTCTTATGTACAGTTCCGTATTGAACGGTGTTCTTACATGTAGTATAACATTTTCAACAGACAAAGATCCCAATCGATTAACCTCAAGTGGGATCCTTGTCTATGAAACGTTGCTTCGTGATCAAAAGATGACTTTTTGAACTTCCTCTTAAAGTGCACTTCCTCCGAATAAGAACCTCTTCTCCCAGTGCTTACCATCAATTGTACCTGTCGTAACTCCACCTGATTCCTTAGAATAAGTATGAAGGATTTTTCCATTGCCTAAATAAATACCGACATGCGTAATTCTAGCTGTTGATTTATTCACACCAGAATAGGCAGACGCACTTGATCCTTTGTATGACATGAAGAACATCAGATCTCCACGTTTCAGTTTAGTCCAATCTTTCTGCACTGTTCCCTTACTTTTCACATAAGCTCCCTGAGCTCGAGAATCAGCCGGTAGCTTTATTCCTACTCCATCAATAAAAGCTTGACGTATGAAGTCAGAACAATCAAATGTTGACGTATTAGAACGGCTTGATCCATACTCATATGGTGTTCCCAAATACTTCATTCCTGCTGCAATGACCTTCTCCACGCTACTGCTTGCGTTGTTATTGTTACCTGTATTTCCTGAAGCTTTCGTAGTATATTTCGAAGAAGAAGAGATATAACCTATCTTTCCTTCAACATTTTTCACCTTAAGCCATGATGCACCGGATTTCTCCAGAACAACAATCTCCTCACCTTTTTTAAGCATTCGAATGATGCTTGCAGTACTAGAAGGAGCCTTACGTAAATTAACTCCCCAAGTCACTTTTGATGTCGAGGTTGCAGCTTCTACTTGTTGCACTAAAACGGTTGTGGACAAGCCACCAAACAGCATTACTGCTGCGAACGATGCTGATATTACTTTTGTGCGAATCTTCATGATGTTATTACCTCCTAAGATGCGTTTGTTTCTACTTGCTTGTCCTCATTGTAAAGTGCTTTTCCCCGCTAGTTAATCAGTCCATAGTCATAGTTCATGAAATGAAATCAAGGTATAAAGAACTGCTATGTTATATTCATTATGGATAAATAATACAATAGAATACGGAAGGCTGACCGTCTCGTTAATTAGTTACAATGTTGTAACTACTGACTTTTTTACTAGTCACTTCTCACAAAGAGTAATCAAGATAAGCGTTCCATTCGATAGTCTTATATACCTACTCGGCATTTGTATTATGACATCGGAATTCCAGTAGTTACCACTCAATTCAAGACCATATATGTATAGGCTGAGACGAATCCTTCTTGTTATACTCTCTACTATGTCAAAAAAGGGCCCTGAGGATTAAACTCCTCAAGGCCCTTCTTTAATAAAACGAACTATTTATTTCACTTCAGTAACTCCAGTTACTTCACCATTCCCAGATGGATCAAAAGATGCTTTGAACTCTTCACTTGCAAAGTAAATATTACCTTCAACCTTAGCATCAACAAGTAGGAATCCATTAGCCTCAACATAGACATCACCAACAAAAGTTCCACCTTGAATTCTTGCATTTTCACTTGTTACTGTTAACTTAGGAGCGGTTAGTGTATACGAAGCTGTTATATTTTTATCTGCATCTTGTTCATAAAGAGCGATCTTACGAGCGACTACGTCTCTGTTCGTAAATTCTCCTTCTAATACAAGATCTTGATCAAACGTCAAATCATTAAGTGTAGCAATAATCCATGTTCCATCTTTGCTGATCGCATTCAAGAATGCTTCTTCATTGTTTACAATTGAAGCTGTTGTTACTACATCAGCCACTTCATTTCCAGCAGGTTCTTGTGCTGCTGGTGCATTGTTATTTCCGCAAGCTGCTAGTAATACAACCATCAATACTAATCCCAGACCCATTAACTTTTTCATTTTAATTTCCCCCTAAGACTATTTGTATAAATTTAGTATAACACAATTTTAAGTAAATAAAATGCCCTTGCAACGAAATTCACAAAGTGTATACATTTTAATCCTATAGTGACCCATCTGCATTTTACTTATCCCCAAAGCTATATTACACTTTAAAAGAGATATTGAATCTTCTCAAAGAATCGAGTTGAAATCATGAGTAAAGAACGTGAAGAGTTATCTGCCAATTCCATTAAGTATATGATTACGGGAGACTCCATTTCCAAAGGAGTTGTTTATGACGAATCTCGCAGTAAGTATGTCATTCTAGAAGATAATTATGTTTCTCTCATGCAAAGTAAATTAAAAGGTGTTGTTCGCAATACGGCGAGATTTGGGAATACGCTAATTAAAGGAATCGGAAATCTTAAAAAAGATATACTAAAAGAAAAGCCTGACTTCGTGCTGATCGAGTATGGTGGCAATGATTGTGATTTCCATTGGAATGAAATTGCCAATAATCCTGATGCGGAGCATAATCCAAAGACCGACTTCAATGTATTTGAGAAAATGCTTAGAGATACTATCGAATTATTAAAAAGCCAACAAATTACGCCTATTTTAATGAACCTCCCTCCACTTAATGCGGAGAATTATTTCAAATGGGTCAGCCACAACAACCCAGAGGTAGCTGCAAATATCCTGAAATGGTTAGGTAGTGTCACCAAAATTTATTGGTGGCAGGAACGGTATAACTCGACGATTCTCAAGGTTGCCGAGAGTACCCAGACGAGAATAATTGATGTAAGAAGCGCCTTCTTAGAGCAGCCTGATTTCACTAAATTTATTTGTATAGATGGTATACACCCGAATAAAGACGGACATCAGCTTATATACGATAAAGTGTTAGACTTCATCCGTAATAATGACTTTCAATTACTACTCGATCATAATAATTAATTATGTCCTCCCTCATTACAAGTGAATAGTGCAGAACAATGGCAGACCTACGGTATTATCCTCGGTCTGCCATTGTTCTGCTTTTGTATATTCCCTATTAGTTCAGAAATAATTGGAAAGTGAAAGACACTTGATTTATTGGTTCAAATGTTTTATATTAATTGACATATCAACCATTGATGCATCAACTAATAAAAATCATAGTTTTACGCATGATATAAGGAGGCCAACATTGACCCCATTATCATCTGAGGAAGCATATGTCTTTGACCAAATGCAATCTCTTAGTAAACAGATCAGTACTAAATTTGAACGTTGCGCAGGTATTAGTCCATCACGACTGCAGCTTTTACATCAGCTTTATCTAGTAGATGAAATCAGTCAAACCACACTCCAAAAAGAAGTGAAAATTGACAGCGCAGCAGTCACGCGGCACTTAAAGCAACTTGAAGTAGCAGGTACTGTTTCAAGGCGTACTAATCCAGACGATAATCGAGTTACACTCGTAAAACTAACGGAACGTGGACGCCATGAAATCATCGTTTATAAAAAAGAGAAGCAACAGTTTATTACGCAAATGCTTAAAGATTTCGACGAGCAAGAACGATCTACGCTATCTGATATGCTCAACCGGATGATCCACCATATTAACCAACTATAATAACAGACAAAAGGAGATTTTAACTTTGCAAACTACTAAAACAAATGACTTCACAGAAATAATTACAGGACGCCGCTCCATCAAAAATTATGATACTTCCGTAAAAATCAGCCGTGAAGAAATGACTGAAATACTTACAGAGGCAACTCTTGCACCCTCTTCAATTAATTTACAGCCATGGCGCTTTGTTGTGATCGAGAGCCCTGAAGCAAAAGCAATTCTAGCACCACTTGCTCGATTCAATCAAAATCAAGTTGAAACATCTGCTGCTGTCATCGCCGTCTTTGGGGATCTGAATAATTTCGATAAAGCTGAAGAAATATACGGTAAGGCCGTTGAACTTGGTTATATGCCCTTAGAGACAAAAGAGATGCAACTTCCTAGATTATCAGCCCATTTCGCAACACTGGATCCTCAAGATAATAGAGAGACCGTCCTCATTGATGGTGGCCTTGTATCTATGCAACTCATGCTCGTAGCTCGCGCTCATGGGTACGACACAAATCCAATCGGTGGTTACGAGAAGGATCAAATTTCCGAGGCTTTCGGATTAGATAAAGAACGCTACGTTCCTGTTATGCTTATCTCAATAGGTAAAGCAGCGGATCAAGGTTATAAATCAGTACGTTTACCTATCGATACAATTGCTCAATGGAAGTAAGACATATTACTCACGATAATGGAGGGAAATTCAATGATCATTATTCATGCCACATTTAATATTATCGCCAATAAACACCAAGCATTTATTGAAGAGATTCAACCTTTAATCGACGCTTCAAAAGCAGAAGCCGGCAATATCTCTTACGATTTATTTAAAAGTACTGACAAAGAAAATATATTCATTATGGTTGAAGTTTGGCAAGATTCCGATGCTGTAGCAATCCATAATGCTAGCACGCACTTCACTACTTTTGTGGGTAAGGCTGGTAACTTCTTAGCTGCACCACTAGACATTAAATCGTATAATGGACAATCCATCAATTAGACCTAATATTTCTTGAACAACATTACTCCATCAACAGAAAAGGGATGTGCTTCAAGCCATAATTCTTGGCTTGCGCACATCCCCTTTTTCAAATCACACCAAGACTCATTCATGCCGATGTAAACTGGCTATTGTACAACCCTGCATAATGACCACCTTGCTCTAACAACTCCTTATGACTTCCACTCTCCACGACATCGCCATTCTTCATGTATAGGATCAAATCAGCTTCTCTTATCGTCGATAATCGATGTGCAATAACAAAGCTGGTTCTCCCCTCAATCATTTTCTGAAATGCCTTCTGAATACGAACCTCCGTTCGAGTATCAATGCTACTTGTTGCTTCATCAAGAATAAGCATTGGTGGATCCACTAACATCACGCGGGCAATCGTCAGAAGCTGTTCTTGTCCCTGAGATAAACTGCCCCCAGTACCAGAAATCAACGTATCATACCCATTAGGTAACCGTTTGATGAAGCTATGTGCATTAGCCGCTTTCGCTGCCATAATAACTTCTTCATCCGTTGCATCTGGCTTACCATATGCAATATTGTCTCGAATACTCCCGCCATATAACCAGGTTTCCTGCAATACCATACCGAAACTTTGTCGTAAACTATCACGAGTTATGTTATTGATATTCACACCATCAATCATAATAGCGCCACTATTCACATCATAAAATCGCATTAAGAGGTTAATAAGTGTCGTTTTTCCCGCCCCAGTCTGACCGACAATCGCAATACGAGTTCCCGGCTTAACTTCTAGGCTGAAATTGGTAATGAGTGGTCGATCAGCATTGTATGCAAAATTCACCTTATCAAAGGTTATCGTCCCTTTACTTTGTTCCAAATGAATAGCCTCTGGAGCGTCAGGTTGTTCCGCTATCTGATCAAGAACAGAGAAGATACGCTGTGCCGATGCACTTGCCGATTGAAGCTGCGTTAATACGCCTGTAATCTCATTGAAAGGCTTAGCGAACAAATTAGAGAAGATTAGGAAGCTTGATAGTTCCCCCACTGTAATGGTATTTAGAATAACAGATATACTACCAATCATGGCGAGAACAGAGAACGTAATATTGTTTACGAGACGGGTTGTCGGATTCGATAATGAACCATAGAACTGAGATTTCACACCTGCCTCATACAACGCTTGATTCTTCTCTTCAAATTTAGTAAACGAACGCTCTTCGTACTGAAATGCTTGAACCACTTTTTGTCCACCAATCATTTCTTCTACATAGCCGTTTAATCCACCTAAGATGCGAGCCTGCTCTTTGAACATCTGCTGAGATCGTGTCGTTATGAATCGTGCCACAAAGAACGAGACTGGACCCGATATCAGAACAACTAACGTCATAAGCGGATTAATATAAAGCATGAATGCAATTGATCCCGCAATCATAATCACACCTGTAAGCAATGTTGAGAAGCCCTGAAGAAGTCCATCTGAGACGATATCCATATCATTAACAAATCGACTGATACTGTCACCCTGTGGGTGAGTATCGTGATAACTGAGCGGCAATATATTCATCTTCTCGAAGAGTTCACGACGCATATCATACACAGTCCGGTAAGCGATACGATTCGTCGAATAGATCAACAACCATCCAAAAAGACTACCAACGATATATACGATCGCTAGAATGACCAACAGTTCCAACATTGCACTGAAATTGACCTGCTGTACACCAATCATATGATCAACAGTCTTACCTATTAATAATGGACCGATCAGACTGGCAACAACACTGAGAATAGCACACAATATCGCCCATACAGTCATTTTTTTATATCGTCCTATATACTTTATTAGTCTCTTCCATGTTTCCTTATTATTCATTTGCCCGACTCCTCACTGGAAAGCTGGGAAAGGTACACTTCCTTGTAAACCTCGCAGCTAATCATCAATTCATCATGCGTACCGATTCCTACAATTCGTCCTTCCTCAAATACGATTATTTTATCGGCATGCTGTATCGTGCTAACTCTTTGCGATACCATGAGCACAGTCATCAACATATCGTTCGCCTTCAGAGCACGCCTTAGCCCAGCATCCGTGGCGAAATCTAGAGCACTTGAGGAATCATCGAGGATAAGAATCTCTGGCTTAGCGACGATTGCCCGGGCAATCGTCAGACGTTGCTTTTGACCACCAGATAAGTTGAGTCCCCCACGGGAGACCATCGTGTTATATCCATCTGGAAGCTTAGTGATAAATTCATCAGCTTGCGCAATAGCAGCCGCCTTAGCCACTTCCTCATTCGTTGAGTTCTCGTTACCCCAGCGGATATTCTCAGCAATCGTACCGGTGAAGAGATTTGCCTTTTGTGGAACCATACCTACCTTCCGCCTTAATTGTTTAAGGGAATAATTCTTTACATTGACTCCCTCCATTCGTACTTCACCTTCTGTCGCATCGTAGAACCTTGGGATTAGATTGATAAATGTAGATTTCCCCGAACCTGTACTACCGATTATCCCTACTGTTTCACCATGATTGATCTCGACAGATATATTCTCAAGCGCCATATCCCCCGTCTTGTTATATCCAAAGGAAACGTTGTTGAACTGAATAACTGGCACTGCCACATGTTTGTCGATGTAGTGAGAACTGATATTACCCATATCCTGAAGTGACGATGTCGTAGCTAACACTTCATTAATCCGTCCAGCCGAAGAAGATGCCTTCGTAAAAATAATGACTAAATTTGATACAACAATTAATGCCAGCAAAATTTGCGTAATATAATTCATAAAGGCGATAATCTCCCCCTGTGAGAGACGACCTTCATTGATATGGATACCACCAACCCATAGTATAGCGATAATAGCAGCATTCACCACGAGTGTCGTCAGCGGATTCAAAAGTGCTGAAATTCGACCTACCCGAATGGCTGTATGAGTTAAATCTTCCGAGGATTCATTAAATCGTTGTCTTTCCTGTCTACTCTTTGCAAAAGCACGAATAACCCGTACACCGGATAGATTCTCACTTAAAATAAGGGCAATTCGATCCAATTTCTGCTGATAACTTCGATAGATCGGTGAAGTACGTGTGATGACGAAATATAAGATCACTCCAAAAATAGGTGTCGCTATTAGTAGAATAAGTGACAATCGAAAATCTAATATCATCGACATTATTATTGCCCCAACGCAAATAAAAGGTGCTCTTATAACGAGGCGAATGAGCATTGCAACAGCTAATTGAAGCTGATTGACATCATTCGTTATCCGGTTCACGAGCGATTGTGTACCAACCTTATCCATGTCCGCGTATGAGAGTGAGGAAATATGTTTATAAATCTTGTTACGCAATGTGGTGCCGAACCCTTGTGAGGCGCGCGCAGCATAATACTGACAGATCATTGAACATCCAAACCCTATAATGGACAGCAGGAGCATAAGCCCACCCATTTTGAACACATAAGACGTATCACGCATGCCTATCCCTTTATTAATAATGAGCGCGACTATCGTGGGTAGGAGTAGCTCAAATATAGCTTCCAACAGCTTGAATATCGGCCCGATGATGACCTCTTTCCTGTACGGTCTTAAATATGTAGCTAACTTAAACAACTCTAATCATCACCTATCGTAAAATATCTTCCAAACTATTGACTATTATGCAGTACCGACTATCATTATGGCATAACTACTCACATATTAAAAATACCAGTTTCATTCCTTTGCGATACGATAATCATATGTCAAGACTGGAGGATTCTATATGGATATTAGACAACTCAAATACTTCCTTACCATAGCAGAAGAAGGTCAGATTACAGCGGCGGCAAAGAAGCTACAAATGGCCCAACCGCCACTAAGCCATCAACTCAAGCTTCTCGAGGAGGAGCTTGGCGTTAAGCTCGTGGAGCGAAGACCACGAAGTGTGCAGCTCACGGATGCGGGAATCATCCTGCGAAGGAACTCTCTCCATTGGCACAGTATCCTCTTCTGGTGCAACCCTTATGAAGGAAAGGCTTTCCGAATTTCACAAATCCTATACGGGTGTGAAATTCGAAATTCACGAAGGCAATACTTTTATGATTATTGATCTCTTAACGAAAGGGATTGTGGAGGTTGGCATTGTCAGAACCCCATTCAACACATCTAATCTAGAATGTAGATATGCTGAATCTGAGCCCATGATTGCCGTAATGACCCCCAATTTTGACTGGGCATCTCATCGCAACACGATTGATGTCGGTGAATTAATGGAGAAACCACTCATCATTTATCGCAGGTTTGAGCAACTCATTCTCGAGACCTGTTTGAAAGAAGGTTTTGAACCTACTTTTTTTTGCATAAATGACGATGCTCGTACAACATTATTGTGGGCAAACGCTGGACTTGGAATCGGAATCATTCCTAAGTCTGCCCTCGTTCTCGCCAATCATGAGAATCTGATCTACAAAGAAATCAAGAGTGAAGCATTGAGAACGAGGATAGCCGCCATTTGGATAAAAGATAAATATATCTCATCTCTAGCTACCAAGTTTATAGATAGCTTCAGCAAGGGATAGTTATGACATTATTCTTCTGAATAAATGATTATACAGTGGTGAAATATAATATCAAAGTGTAAAATAAGACCCAAAGACGGAGGTTCAATGAATATTTTGAATAAGATACGAATCATCATTATATTCACCATTGTCAGTTCACTATTCATCAACGTAACATATGCGGAACCCAATTCCCCAACGAGTAAAAATAGATTCTATTATGAGAAACGTGGAGATATCGTTTGGGAAGTTCAGATCGTAAGGTCGTCGCTCTTACCTTTGATGACGGTCCTGATCGCGATAAAACACCTCAAATACTTGCCCTCCTCAAACAATATCAGGCTAAAGCAACTTTCTTTGTACTAGGTAATCGAGTTGAGAAGTTTCCCGAAATTGTCATGCAAGAATCATTGGAAGGACATGAGATCGGAAATCATTCTTATGACCATTCTTCCTTCCTTAATATCCCTAGAGATAAATTACTGTTAGAACTGAATCTAACCCAAGATGCTATTTATAAAGCTATTGGGCAAAAGGCAACTCTATTTCGGCCTCCGGGTGGTAACTATAACGAAACATCTGTTAACATTTGTAAAGAAAATGAACTGCTAATGGTCCTCTGGTCATGGGATCAAGATACGAAGGATTGGGCTAATCCAGATGTGAATACAATCGTGAATAGGGTACTCAACAACGTTCACAATGGAGATATTATATTGATGCACGATTACGTTTATAAAGGTACAAATACCGTAGAAGCCCTAAAAGTATTGTTGCCAGAATTAATAAAGAGAGGTTATTCTTTCGTAACGGTCTCAGAATTGCTCTCTAATAAAGATCTTCCAGGACGACATATCGAAGTAAATGATTAAATTTAACAAGCGGAGTCCCAAACCAGTAAACATGATTTGGGACTCCGCTTGTTATTCTATGAAACGCTATATTACTCACCTACTCCGTAGCCGAATCCAAAACGAAGTTCGCCTTCACAACACCGATCTTAACATTCCTCGCATTCAGTACAGGTGCATGAATATAATCTTTCAACAACTCATTTGTTGACTCATCACCAATTCCAAGCTGTCTCAATACCTCCATTGCCGCAACACCGGATGCCCGATCCGATCCATCTTCAATTTTAATAGCAATACCGATACCACGGTCAACGATTCCCAGACATTGAACCCCTTCTGCCCCTACCTTAGTGACAATATTACCTTTAAAAGCTCTCATGACGTCCGTATCGAATCTTTTCTTGCCAGCTACCATCTCAGGATTCGCCATCATCGCATCACGGATCATTTCGAGTGCTCCTGCTCTACCTGCAGAAACCGTCCCCCCTGGATATGCCAATCGAGCAAATCCTAATGCTGTATTACAAAGAGGAATTTGATGTACTGGCAAACCACAACCATCTACACTAAGTCCAATCTGCTCTCTGGGAATACTGCACACCTCTGTAATTACGTCGAGAATCCGTTGTTGAACAGGATGATTAATTTCAGGATACGTATGTATATCTTCATTCAGATGTACTGCTGTTGCGAGCATGCTTGAATGCTTACCTGAGCAATTACTAAAGACTGGCGTTAACTCACCACCCGCTTGGATTAGTTCGATATAACTAGCCTTGTCTCTGGGAACATGGGTCCCGCACAATAAATCTTCTTCTTCTAAATTCACCCGTTCTAGTATATTCAATACAGCTTTCCGATGAATCTCTTCCCCACTATGTGATGCGCAACTAAGTGCAATCTCAGAAGCACTATATCCGAATGACGTCGCCGTCCCTGTCTCCACAATCGGAACCGCTTGAAATGGTTTCATGGCCGAACGTGCAAAGGTTAATCTTTGGGGATCCCCATATGAATACAGTAGCTTTCCTGTATAATCTACAACGGCTACATGAATGTGATGTGTACTCTCTACATATTTCCCTCTAAATACTTGAATCGCTTCTGACATATATCATTTCTCCTTTTACTTCTGACTTATTTCATCTTAAACATTTTCACAGGAAAAGGGAAACGGTGATGCCCCAGAATGAATTATATTGGAATATCTCCATACGATATATCATGCTCCCTTCCCATATATACTCCCCTGATTTTGCAATAGTCAAGCATTCTAGAATGTTTGTCAAGCAGATCCCCTTTAAATTTTAGATTTTAAAACCTAATGAAAACGATGTGACAAATGTAGCTAAGTTGCTGTGACTTTTGATGCTATACTCACGAAACATGAACTTTAGAAAGGGTGAGTACTACGTTAGTTATAAAACGGGATGGTACAGAGGTCACTTTTAATCAACAGAAAATTATTGATGCTATTTGCAAGGCTATGGATCGAACTGAGAAGAAAATAGATATGGACATCGCTCAGCGAATCGCCGACAAAGTAACCCATAAAATATATAAATTTGAGAAGATTGATATAGAACATATTCAAGATGAAGTACAATCTGCCCTCATGAATAGTTCAAGAAAAGATGCTGCTGAAGAGTATATAGGGTATCGCGAAATACGCACACTTAAGAGGCGTGAACGCGGTAGCCTAGACAAGAAAGTACAAGGGCTTCTCGACCTTACTAATGAAGAAGTATTGAAAGAAAACTCCAATAAAGACGGTGCTACGATTCCAACACAAAGAGACTTGCTTGCAGGAATTATGGCCAAGGACTTCGCGCAGACGTATATGATTCCTAAGAGAGTTGTCGAAGCGCATAACGCGGGTCATCTACATTTTCACGATCAAGATTATAGTCCTTACTTCCCTATTTTTAACTGTATGCTTATTGATCTTAAAGGTATGTTAGAGAATGGGTTCAAGCTAGGCAATGCTCAGATCGAAACACCTAAATCTATTACAACTGCAACAGCTATTACAGCACAGATTATTGCTCAAGTCGCCAGTCATATTTATGGTGGTAATACGATCAACGAGATCGATGTCATATTATCTCCCTATGTAGGCTATTCATTTAAGAAACACTATAAGATTGGTCTTGAATGGTTGTATATGCTAGACACTTCTGCTATCGCCGACCTCGACATCTCTTATGATAACGATATACTACATACAGAATATCCAAGATGCTTCGAGTATGCTAAGAAACTTACTGAAAAAGAGACCTATGATGCATTTCAATCACTGGAATATGAGATCAATACACTCGTTAGTGCGAATGGACAGACACCTTTCAGCACTTTTGGCTTCGGTAGAGGGACTTCGTGGGCGGAAAGACAGATTCAAATTGCGATTCTCAAGAATAGAATTAGGGGGCTCGGTAAGGACGGCAAAACACCGGTATTTCCCAAGCTTATCTTTGGGATTGAAGAGGGCGTAAATCTCAACCCCGATGATCCAAACTATGATATTAAGAAGCTAGCTCTCAAATGTAGCACACTGCGTATGTACCCAGACATTATCTCCGTTCCTAAAGTGAAGGAAATTACGGGTTCATTCAAGTTCCCTATGGGTTGCAGATCTTTCTTAGGTGTATATGAGGAGAATGGACAAGTTATTCATGATGGAAGATTCAATCTAGGTGTCGTGACAGCCAATCTGCCTCGGATTGCTATTAGAGCGAACGGTTCAGAGAAAGACTTCTATCTTCTACTTGATGAATTACTTGATACTTGTAAGGAAGGTTTGATGTATCGTGCTCAACGTCTAAAAGGCGTACAAGCCAAAGTAGCCCCTATTCTATATATGGAAGGTGCAGCGGGTAGTCGGCTCCAACCGGAGGATACAATACATCATTTATTAGAGAATGGCAAGGCAAGCATCTCCCTAGGTTATATTGGTATTCATGAAACCATTCTAGCTCTCTACGGTCATCAAATATTCGATGATCTAGAACTTCGGCAAAAGGGATTAGATATTGTCAAATATATGAGTGCTAAGACGCAACAATGGACGCAGGAAACAGGTTACGGGTTCAGTCTGTATTCTACACCTGCGGAATCATTATGCTATCGCTTCTGTAAGTTAGATGAGGAGCAGTTCGGTGTGCTCGCTGGAATTACCGACAAAGGATATTACACGAACTCGTTTCATTTGGATGTATTTAAGAAGGTCACTCCTTTTGAAAAGATTGCTTTCGAAAAAGATTACCCTCAACATGCGAATGGTGGATTCATCACGTATTGCGAATTCGATTCACTGGTCAAAAATCCGGACGCATTAGAAGCGGTGTGGGACTTCGCTTACGAGAATATACCTTACTTCGGGACGAATACTCCAACGGATAAATGTCTAGAATGTGGATTTGAAGGTGAATTCGAAGCAACGAATACAGGATTCAAGTGCCCCAATTGCGATAATAGTAATCCTAAGACTTCATCCGTTATTAGACGCTGCTGTGGGTATTTATCCGAACCTAGTCAAAGACCATTCAATGCGGGCAAGCAAAAAGAAGTTCTCGCGCGCGTAAAGCATATGTGAGCGTATGAATATTGCTGACTACAAGAAATTCGATGTGATTAATGGTAAGGGACTTCGCCATTCCATCTTCACATCCGGATGTGAACATCATTGCATCGGCTGCTTCAATGCAGCCACTTGGAATTTCAATTATGGAATACCATATACACAGGAATTCGAGGATCAGGTTATTCGTGATTTAAATATTGATTATGTCGCTATAGCAGGCTTATCTATTCTTGGTGGTGAACCTTTTCAGAATGTAGAGGGATTATTGACACTAGTAAAGAGAATACAGAATGAATGTGTCAACAAAAACATCTGGGTATGGTCTGGATATACATTTGAAGAACTGATAGCAGACGATTCACGGTTGGAGTTACTCACCTATTGTGACGTCCTCATTGATGGAAAGTTTATGTTAGAACAACGGAATTTGAAGCTAGATTGGCGTGGTTCAGAGAATCAACGCGTAATCGATGTCCAAGAAAGCCTGCTTCAAGGACAAGCAACTTGGCTAGAATTAGACTGACCTATTGAACTGAAATTTATAGTTATATAAATTACAAAATGGCTGCTCTGTCCTGTTGAAGGATGATGCAGCCATTTCATATATAGGCATGTGTTCCACGTTGAATTAGTTATTCGAGTTCAGCACTCTCACCATTGCAGTAATCATACCCAAATGTAAATTCTCATGAGACATATCTAGCTGTACGAGTTCACCAATCGTCTCTGCTTTTGCGAAGTTATCCTTCACGGCTACAGGTTCCTCCAACTTACCATAAAGCGATTCTTGTAGAGAATGGAATTGCTCTCGCAACTGAAGAATTAAGATGTCCCAATTCGGAGGCTCGTCCTGCCAATCTGCTGGTTTCGTTCCATTCCCGAATAGTTTGCCATATGAGGTTGGAATCTTAGATTCCATACCTGCTAATCGAAGGATTAGGGTGTCTGCAGCCGTAATGATATGCCCAAGTTGCCAATGAAGATTGTTGTTGAACCCTTGCGGAACAATATCCCTTTTTGATTCCTCAATATTCTCTATTTGTTTGATTACGTTCTCTCTCGTTTTTGCAATTAGACCGAATAGATATGCTTCACTCATTCATAATCCCTCCTAGTATATACTTCCTTTACATTATACCCTATCAGAACGATTCTCTCACTTCTCTTCTCCTTACAAAAAAGGATTAACATATATCCTTGTAGAACTGAATTAGATATTCCAAAGAAATTATGAAGGAGCGTAATGGAGCATGATTGAAAAAGTACGCCACAACAATGTCGAGCGTTTCGCTGGTTTCGGAGAACTATATGATCAGAATCGTCCTGTGGCACCTATGGAAGTCGTCAATATTCTCACCACATATTTAGGTGGTCATCCACACACGGTTGTAGATGTCGGATGTGGCACTGGCCTGTCCTCATTTGTATGGCTTAATTCAGCAGATCATATCATCGGGTTCGAACCCAGTGATGATATGCGAGAAGTTGCCATATCCAAATGGAATGCCAGCGGACAACCGTCAACACTTGAATTCAGAGAAGGTTTATCCCATGAATTAGGATTATCATCTGGAAGTGCTGACATCGTAACCTGTTCACAGTCCTTCCACTGGATGGAGCCACAGAGTACGCTACAGGAATTCGCCCGCATCTTACGTCCAGGTGGCATCTTTGCCGCCTATGACTACGACTGGCCTCCTGTCTCCGACTGGAGGATTGATGATAAGTACCAACAACTGATCTCCCACGCAGATGCTCTTGCAGCACAATTAGCACCACAGGAACAACGTGCACATAAATGGAATAAGGATGGGCATTTACAGCATATTAGGGAATCCGAATTGTTCCGCTACACTAGAGAAATCGTCTTCCACCACAGCGAGCAATGTAATGCAGAGCGATATGTGAACATCGCCCTCAGCCAAGGTGGGCTGCAAACAGCTCTTAAATTAGGAGCAGAAGAGCTTCATTCCGAAGTGATACAGTTCCGTGAACTTGTGTCACAGTCTTTCTCAGGAGAATCCCGTGAAGTTATATTCAGCTACCGGATGCGACTGGGTGTTATTTAATCCATGCGAATTTCAAATCATGGAGTAGAAATAGAAAACAGCAGATCAAGGACTCTTGATCTGCTGTTTCTTTGGATATCATTTTCCCTTTTTTCTAATAGAGTTTACTTGATTAGCTCTCGTAAAATTTCACAAGTTCTCGAATGATTTCTTCTTTATTATGCTCTAGAACAATCTGATGTTGCGGCTTGGAGAATAACTCCTTAATCTCCACAGGGAATTGTTGCTCAATATTACACTGTTCTATCGCCTCATTGAATTTCGCAGGATGTGCAGTAGCAAATGAGATACAAACCTCATCTTCAGCGTTATATGCTTCATAGGCTGCAATCCCACAAGCTGTATGTGGATCTAGCAAATAGTCATCATCTGCCTTGTACTTACTAATTAATTCTAAGCACTGTTCATTACTTGCACCATAAGCTTCGAAATCAGCTTGAACACGTACTAAGTCCTCAGCACTGATGACAATCTTACCATCGTCCTGTAACTGCTTCATGTAAGCAGACACTTTCTCTGCATTTTGACCCAAGAAATAATAAAGATATCTCTCAAAATTACTTGCCACCTGAATATCCATCGAAGGACTATGCGTACTTTTGAAACCACCAGGTTTATATTCACCCGTCTTCACAAAGCGCTCAAGAATATTATTCTCATTCGTTGCAATGATCAGCTTATGAATAGGTAAACCCATCTTCTTCGCTAGGAAGCCCGAGTAAATATTCCCGAAGTTACCTGATGGAACACTGAAATTAACTTTCTTCGGCTGGTCTCCTTGCTCAATTTGGAAATAAGCATAGAAGTAATAGACCGTTTGTGCCAAGATCCGCAAGAAGTTGATCGAGTTAATTGCTCGAAGATTATGCTTCCCTTTAAAATCTAAGTCTGCAAATTGCTCTTTAATAATCTTTTGACAATCATCGAAATTCCCTTTAACTGAAAGGTTCAATACATTCTTATCATCAACCGTTGTCATTTGCAGTTCCTGTACTTTACTCACCTTCTCGTGGGGATGCAGAATACAAATCTTGATGCCTTCTTTCCCCCGAACTCCTTGAATTGCTGCTGCTCCCGTATCTCCTGAAGTTGCTCCAAGAATATGAATAATTTTGTTCTGCTTCTTAGATACATACGAGTAGAATTCGCCCATGAATTGCAGAGCTACGTCCTTAAATGCAAATGTCGGTCCATGAAATAACTCTAGAATATATAGTGAATCATTTATTCGCTTAACAGGTGTTACCTCAGAATGACGGAAGCTGGCATAGCTCTTATCAGCCATTTCCTTGAGATCTTCATAAGGGATTTCATCATTCGTATAGTGGGCAAAAATTTGGAGAAACAGTTCCTTATAACTAAGCTTACTCCATTGCTTCAACGTCTCTGGCGAGATATGTGGAATCTCTTCTGGAATCATTAGTCCACCATCATTGGCTAATCCCATGAGCACGGTATCAATAAACCCTTGAGCTTCTACCTGACCTCTTGTACTTATATATTTCATACGAATCCTCCGTTAATATAATATAGAATAGTTAATGTATCGGTCTTTACCATAGTTATATCTATAATACCTTCACTTGCAGATATAGCCAATCCCTTATTTTTAGGAGAGCTTATAAACATTATATAACAAAATAGTAATACTAGGAGGTTAACTTTCAATTGATCACGAGAGAACAGCTTGAGAATAAGCAAATTTGGTTATATGTAGTATCCCTGTTCATTGGAGCAATGATAGGATTAGCAAGTCCTACGGCAGGTTCATCTCTTCACTTCACCATTTCTCCTATTCTGGCTATCCTTCTGTTTGGAATGTTTACACAGATTCCTTTTCTTCATCTTCGAGAGTCTCTTTCAAATAGAAAATTTATTGGCGCATTATTACTTACAAACTTCATTATTGTACCTATTATCGTATGGCTACTGATACAATTATTCCCGCAGTCTCCGCCTGTTCTAGTCGGGGTCTACCTTGTATTGCTAACTCCATGTATCGATTATGTCATTGTCTTCACACAGCTTGGACGCGGGAATGAGAAGCTAATGCTAGCCGTAACACCTATTCTATTCGTAGTTCAAATGATATTGCTCCCGATCTTTATGTGGCTGTTTATGGGGGAGCAAGTGGCTAATATTGTGAAGATCGGTCCTTTTGTAGAGGCATTCTTAACTTTAATTGTGTTCCCATTATTGCTTGCCGTATTCACACAAATATGGGCTCGGCGCAACCCGATGGGTCAATCTGCACTAAATGCAACAGCTTGGTTGCCCGTCCCATTCATGGCACTTGCCCTTATCGTCATCGTAGCATCCCAAATTGCAAAAGTGTATGCCGATTTCAATATTATCATTCGTGCTATTCCGATTGGATGTAGGGGCAGGTCGAGCGCTTATTTTCAGTTCAGGAACACGGAATTCGCTCGTTGTGCTTCCTTTAGCTTTGGCTTTGCCAGATGAATGGGCTACGATTGCAGCAGCCGTTATTGTCACCCAGACTATTGTAGAATTGATCGGAGAATTAATTTACATACGCGTAATTCCAAGGTTTGTTATACGTGATCAACACAAGTCTACCCTAGAATAAGTAAGAAGCATCCTATTGGCTGCTTCTTATTCATGATTCAAGACAAACCATACTGAGACTCAGGATTCATCCTGTATAAACCATCGGTTATCCGCTTCATGAAATAATACGTGCAACAAATTGGACAATCTCAATAGTAATTGGAGTGCCTAAATAAATAATATCTCCATCCACAATAAGCGTTAAAGTATTATCAGTTAGAATGTATAAACTGCTTTCTTGTAATACGCCATTAATATATAAATTTGAATAACTATTTAGGCCAAGACCTACAAAACTATTGCTTGAATTTCCTTCGTCGTCAAAAAATTGATTAGCTTGGATGACGATTAGTGAATCAATATCGGTAGTAGCAAAATAAAAATATCTTTGCGAACTAGGTATAATAGATACGCCTGATATTGTACCCGGCTGCCCTTGCGGTCCTTCGGGTCCTTGAATACCCTGAGGTCCGACTGACCCCATAACTCCAGCGATTCCCTGAGGTCCCGTAGCACCAATACTTCCTTCAGATCCAGTAGCTCCTGCATTACCTTGAGGTCCTTGGGGTCCGACTGGCCCCAGAATTCCAGCGATTCCCTGAGGTCCTTGCAATCCAATTGGCCCTTGATCCCCTCTAACTCCATCTAAGCCCCGAAGTCCCTGTAGTCCTTGAGGACCTTGTAAACCTCGTAGACCTTCAACTCCTTGAATCCCTACTCTACATCTAGCTTTAGCTACTTTACCGCAAATGCGTCTAGATCTTGATTTTGATTTTGTTTTGGATTTTTCTGAATATATCCTATTATATATCTTCACTGTAGTATTTTGTTGATGCTTATGGCTATTTTTAGTACTTACTTTATTTTTTCGCACTGTTTTTTTGCATTTTATTTTATTGAGCTTACGACGCGCCATTTAAAACTCCTCCTCACATCAGTTTATTCATAATATGTAATCTACCTATGTGAAAGATTGGACATCATCAAAATCCATTTTTAAAAAAACTAAACAACAGTAACTCTGCCGTTTCAGAATTCCTTTTTTCACATTAACTATTAATATAACCGAGGATTTCACTCAGTTATTTCTAAGTGAATGGAGGTGATCACATGCCCGTTATAAAACCTGTCTACACAGCTACTTCTACTTCTCCAGAATCGACTGGTGGAGTTATTACTACCGCTGTCAACCCAACTGTCTCTCGTTACTTCGCAACAATAACTGCTGGAATGATAACCACAGATATTACCATTCCTGCTGCAAGTTTTGTTGACGATGCCGACGCACCTGTAGTTGACCTTCCTGCAATAACTTCAGATGATTATTTCAATGTATATATTAATGGTGTGCTCCAACAAGGCGCTCTATCTACACTAACAACTGCTAATCTAGTATTAGATACGACTGATGTTTCCGTATCTGTACCTATCTTACTTGAGATAGCAAGCTTCGGAAATACAACATCAACTATAACTACTCAACCTACGATTTCCGCTCCAACCATCACTATTATTACTTGATGTGATTTAATAACTAGCAACTATTATTTTGTTATATGCTAGGACATAGATTTGAGTTAAGAGCTTACTTGCCCAAACAGGTTGTTTATAGCGATACTTCACCATAAACAACCTGTTTGTTCATAAAATACAAGGATTTATTATCTACAGCAATTCAATCCCTTCAGATGATTATCTTTAATTACCCAACCATATTTTTTATACTCAATTCCAGATCCACACTTACAACAAATTTTTGGCCACCCATTTTTCCGCCAATCTGCAAGTTTCCCCAAATCCAATGAATGACAAATCGCTGTCCATTCATAGTTATCCAAACACAGTATTTCATGAATTTCACCTTCTAATTCCCCTTCGTGAAGTCCATCTACAGTTTCATTCATAATACCATTAGCTTGTTCAATCGAAATTTCTCTATTATTTATTTTTCCCAAAATATCAATCAATTTCTATCGTCCTCCCCTTACCTTAACAGGTCCTTTATACATTTCACCCGTTGTAGGGTTCATAGATCCAAGATGCACACCTTTCATAGGAGAACTGCTGGGATGAGGCACCTTGTTTCCAGCGGTGAAGTAATTGCAGCCTTTAGAAATCCATTTTGATACTTTTTTATAAGCAGCTATTGTACTCTTTACAGCTATTTTACCGCCTTTTGTAGCAATTTTTCCACCTGGGTAGCTACAAAAAGGATCTTAAGGGTTTAAACCCTTAAGACCTAATTCATGTTAACTGATAATTTGTTCTATGGTATTATCAATATCAATCTTGTTATCGTTAATACTTATTAAGCACATATCATCATCTGTTGCAGATTCATTATCTCTCCCTTTATAAATATCGATACCCTTACTTAAAATATTATTTGATCCAGCAATATCAGTTGCATGATATAAAGTATTTATATCATTTTATCTGTTTTTATTTCTAGTTTCAGCAATAGTCTCGGGAATTGGTATCGCAAAATCCTTAGTCTTTTTATTTGCTTGCGATATTGTAATTCCGCCTGCAGCAATTGTTCCACCAACCACCATTGCCCGTATCCTTTGAACTATTTTTGGAAGAATACCCACAATAGGACTATTCCCACTTGGATCCGTATACTTCAACGGATTATTCTCCACATACGAATACAAATTCAAACTTAGCGGATTCGAAATCTGCCCTTCATACGTATCCCTAGATACGAACCTTGCGGCATTAGGATCATACCAGCGGGCTCGCAGGTATTGGAGTCCGGTGTCGCTGTCCCAATATTCTCCGGAGGTGAAGTGAAGTTCCATTGAATGCAGCCACAGATTCATTCAGTATTGGGTGAATGTAAAAAGAAAACCTTGAGGATAGCAATCCTCAAGGTTAGATATTACTCTTCAATGATATAACAAATGTTGAACAATATATTTTTCATGACTAATTGTCTCATAAATTCGCTAATAGTTAGAACGCCTTGGACTATTTCGTAATCCCCCCCCTGATATCTCGCTAAGAACATAATTGAATTGGATGGAGACTGCCCAAGAAAAAATCTTAATATTTTTTCAAAGTCTACTTTAAATTCTGAACGAATAATCAATGGGGTTAGATTATACATCACATCTTCATCTTGAATCCAAAAAGGAATAGGTATTCGTTCAATACCTTCTTCAAAATCTGAATCACAAAGTAGGTACGCATTTTTAACTCCGTCATCATCCCTGACTAAAGAATACCAAACTCCATTTGTTCGACTCATAACTTTCCAATTATCATTAAATCTTGTAACATTCTCATCATTCTGCTCATTCATCACTTCTATTAAAGATTGAAATGGTAAGATTACAGGATGTGCTTGATTCATTACTAAAACTTCCAAATCAAAAGACATTCTATTTCTCCTTTCTCATGGGAGGAATCCATTGATGCTCCAGTCAGTATCAAATGATGTCTTCCCATCCCTGGACATAATTCTAATTGTTCCATCGGAACTTAGGTGTATGTCTGGATTATTACCCACTTTTTTCATTTTATCTTTAAATGGGGAATTTTAATTAGTTAGATCTTTAATGATGTCCTGCTTCACTTTATGAAACTGTCCCTTCTTAAGGTCAAATTTTCTTTCTATTTCTTTGGCGGAAAAATTCTTGAAATCCACTTTACAATTATGAACCCAAATACCAAGGTTAGATACAATGTATGAATGGAAATCAGCAACCTCAAAGTTATAAACCGTTGCCTCTCGTGGCTCTTTCTCAATCTTGTCTATCGCCAAAGACTTATTAAATGAGGAGGAATTGGGATCAATAATTGTATTAATATCATCTACTATTAAAAAATTGGATATGGCGCAACTGTATGTCCACTCGGGTCTGTATAAATCAACGGATTATTCTCCACATAAGAATACAAATTCAAACTTAATGGATTCGAAATCTGCCCTTCATACGTATCCCTAGATACGAACCGCGCGGCATTCGGATCATACCAGCGGGCTCGCAGGTATTGAAGTCCCGTATCGCTATCCCAATATTCTCCGGAGTAGCGGAATACGTTCGGAACGTCTTCTTCCTCATCTATCGGGTTACCCCAGATATCATAGCTGTAGGTGTTCAGTTCATTACCTGCACTATCGATTAATCCGATAACATCGCCATGTCCATTAAACTGGTAATACTCCAGTTCACCTGTCTTGTTCTGACGGGCCCAGAGACGTCCATTCAGATCATAGATATAGAAGTAGGTCATTTGTGCTGTGTTGCCCGCTTCGATCTTTGCCTCTGCTAAGAGCTTGCCTTGCTCATCATAATAGTAGCGAACGCGTTCACCTTTGGCTACACGTTCATATAACAAGCCATCTCCATTATAGCTGTAGGTGACATCAATGGCTTCCGCTCCTTCACCCTCGCCCTTCACGCCAGTTAAGCGATCCAATGAATCAAAGATATATTCGGCATTCTTCATCCCGGATATTTCGCCGCCTGCCACCGTCAGGCGATTGCCTTGATCATCGTAGGTGAAAGTTTTGTCCTTTCCTTCACTTTGTTCACTCTCGATTCTGCTTAGGGAATCATAGGTCAACTGGTCTGCAGTCCCGTTCTGAGTACGATTTATAATATTCTTATTGTTATCATATTCGTAGGAGAATTGCTGGGATGAGGCACCTCCTCCGATATTCACACCTGTTAAATCGTAGCCATTGTAACTAAAAGTAGTATTCGCACTACTTGAAGACACTTGACGTTTCAATAAGCTGTTCGCTTCATATTCAAATGTCATTTGTTGCGATGCGGCTCCCGGAAAAGGTGCTGATTCCTCCAGCCGTACCACTTGAGATATCCATCTCCGTTAAGCGGTTCATCTCATCCAGCGTGCCCTGTTCAGAATCCGTAACCTTACTCAATCTATCTAGATCATCGACTAACTACTGCCTTCGTCACTCGGGACTCAAACCATATAGATGCGCTGCTGGGACAACCATAAATAACCTCTCAACAGCGCTGTTGAGAGGTTATTCGTTGTGATTATTTCATATGCACTAACGAAAGTTAAGTCATATTTGACTTGGCCAGCCAATCCATTTGGGACTGGATAGTGTTACTTCTATATCAATTTCCAAAAGGCCACTTGAAGCGGTTACTCTCATGTCGACTCTAAATGTTAGACTAGTTCTAGACCATTTTCAAAAAAGATCTGTAATCTGGGTAGAACTACATTAAACAAATTTGGTTCTTCACAGTATACCGAAAGGATGTAGCCATCTAATTCATCGTGCATATGCAATACGAATGTTCTTTCATAAAATGCTCTTCCTACTTTATGAACTATACATGTAAAGTACCAATCTTCTGTTATGATTTCTTCAATTTCCTCATCTGTTTTAGGAGCGTACCATATTTGATTAGAATAATACCCTGATGGAGGATCAAATGGGTAAACCCAATCACAATTTCCAAATACTCTTCGTTCGTATACTGAGAATGAAGTAAACTGAGTTATTCCATTTGTCTTAAACAATAATTCTTCCCCATCAGCAACAAAAGAATGAAGTAATTTTATTACCTCTATATTGTTTTCATCTTCGGACTTATTATATAAATTATGAATATGATAAGCCTCCACACTAGATCTCTCCTTTAATAATTATCATAATAGTGCATTCCATCTCGTTAAACCAGATACATCAACATAACTAACTTTACCACATGAATCCTGATTATGTGTCCATACATGCAAGTTGGAAACATAATAGGTATGGTACTCCTTAGCCCTAAAATTATAGACAGAACCATAATAGATCTCATGAGCCCATTCTTCAGGAATCATATGAAAAAGCATACTATCATCATCTATATAGCTAAGATGAGACCATTTTCGTTTTACCCTTCCAATAGCCTCTTCATATGAAATTTCAAAAAGATTTATTAGTTCTTTAGCAATATCATCACAATACTCTTCAGCTGTACTCGATGTCTCAAATCCATACTTCCCCATATACATCCATCCTCATTTCTTTAATTGCGTATGGAATAACCTTCAATATATGCTTTAAATAATTCCATTGCTAAACGGGTGTCTTTAATGGCTACTTGATGCCCCTTGGTCTTATATTCCTCCACATAATCATAATGTTCCAGAATCCACTTTAAAGATTAATATTTCCCCTCTACCAGAAAACCTACTGATTATCCAATCTTGAGCTTGTTCATAATTATTCGTAACATAAAGACCTGTACCGAAATCCAAATTATCTCTCCCTTTATAAATATCGATACCATTACTTAAAATATTATTTGATCCAGCAATATCAGTTGCATGATATAAAGTACTTATATCATTTTTTCTGTTTTTATTTCTAGTTGCAGCAATAAGGGGTAAGCTTCGCTTAACCCAAAACATATAAATTCTTATATATTAATAGAAAGACCTTGAGGAGTTTCCTCAAGGTCTTTACAAGAAAATTAGTCCTTTAAATACTTGCCTTTCTCCTGCTTTAAGTATAATTCCCACTTTTTAAACAACCGCTCGATATTTTCCTCAATCGAATCAGAAATGGGGTCTTGTGCAGGCATATATCGAACAAATCCTGAAATTTCAGTTGGGTAATCAAAATCGGCATAAATCACTTCGACCATACCAAGTGGGTCAAGATATTGATCTTTATGCTCGTATACCCAATTCAATACCAAAAATAAAAATTTAACCTTGCATACACCGTCATCCCTTTCAGTTCGGTTAATTATCCTATCTAGATAGAATAAAACGGTCTTATCATCTTTTAGCCAAGCTAACTCTATTACATTTTTTGATGGATTCGGTTCATTTCCAATGACATGATAGGCATGTTCAATGGCCGATTGTCTTGTCATAAATCCATGTTCAATAGCAAATGAAATATCATTCAAAGCTACATCAATCAACTTAACAACATATTCATACGGTATAACTATTTTTAAAGAGTTCATGTTCAGCCCCTTGATACATTTTTTAGTTTGATTTACCGTTTATAATACCACCAGCTTTAAATAATTGATGAGACACCTTACCATCAGAATCAATTATATACTCGAATATTCCTCTTTTACCATTAAATTCGCCACCAACCTGTAGCAGCGTACGTTTTACCCCATCATTTCCTGTAATCGTATATGTTGTTCCTTTGGCTAGCTGCCCCTCGGATAAGAAACTGGCGGCACGATGATATTTATCATCCTTTAGTGCAGAACCTTTACGATCAGCGCCGATAATAAATTTCGCGGCCGTCTTACTATCAGTACACAGCGTATTATGCACCCAAATCCCAATATCCGTTACATAATACGTATGGAAGTCCGCAACCGTAAAATTGTAAACCGTAACTGGCTTATCCAATTTAACGAACTCGACCTTGTCGATGGATGAGGGTAAAGCTTTATTCGTAATAGCCGCCCGATTCATTCGGCAATGGGTGGGAATATAAATGGCAACATTAATTGAATAAATAGTTGGACTTAAGTACAATTATTAGAATATGATCTTAAAGAGGAGGAAGAGCAATTTATGAGTACTTTTTGGACTATACAAACATCCTCAGCATGGCAAAAATCGAAGAAAAGTGGAGTGCTAGTTGGTGCTAGACAATATGTTTGGGAAGAATTCATTAAACCATACCAATGGATGATGGCTCAAATGCATAAACGTCTTCCCAATTATACGGGTGAATATCCAATTTGGTTATGGACAAAACGCCCTGACTTAAGAAAGAGTGGCCATTTACCAAAAGGTGAAGTCGGGGTCTTATTAATAGTAGAAATAGATAATAATAGAGTTTTACTATCAGATTTTCAAGCATGGCACTTTGTGCTTTCCGATGCAACCTTTACATTCGAGGACTCTCATGACAACCCTAATACGATACTTAACAACATACCAAAAGAAGAAAGTTGGCAAAGTATTTTCGATTTTAATTTGCTTAGGAATCATCCAGACTGGGGAGAAATATCTTATCAGGGAGTGAGCGGAGCAATACAAATCAATGAAGTAAAATTTATTAGAGAATTCAGAGCAAGATAATTAATAGCTATATGGAAAAGAAGCATCTCGTCACCATAAATCCATGACGAAATGCTTCCAATGTATATCTATAATCATATCAATCAACTAAACTATTCCTCCATTGCCGCTACTGCATCCTTTTTAATTTGTCCATAAGTGCCCTTTTTAAGTTCACTATGCTTCGGTACAGTTACATGTTTACCAGTTGGCCCTTCTAATACAACGTGGCTACCATTTTGCCTAACTTCTTTAAAACCACTTTTCTTAAGAAGCTTAATAGCATCCTTACCACTGATAGTTTTGGGCCATACAATACAATTATGCGCCCATATTTCAAGATTAGATACAAAGTACGAATTAAAATCAGCAACCTCAAAGTTATAAACCGTTGCCTCACTTGGCTCTTTCTCAATCTTGTCTATCGCCAGTGTAGTACCATCACTCGAAACAAGCAAATCTCCAACATTCAGGTCTTTTACAAGTGTCCATCCCTTGCCATCAAGCCAGAATGGATGTTCTGCCGTTGCTTCTATTATTTCTTCACCGATATAGACCTTATAGATTTCATCAGCTTGTTTTTGGAACAGCCCCACAACCGCTTTATACGCCACTTCTCCGGTTTCGTCAGACTTAGCTAGAACCTTATCCCCTACCTCAATTTCCTCGATAGGTTTCTCCCCTTCGTCTGTTAGAACCTCCGTTCCAGCAGTAAAGCAATTGCAGCCTTTAGAAATCCATTTTGATACTTTTTTATAAGTAGCTGTTGCACTTTTTACAGCTAATTTACCGCCTTTTGTAGCAATTTTTCCACCTGGTATTATCCCTACAAGTCCCCACGCCCTATCGGAGGTTGATAACTTTTCACCAGTATACCAGTTATTACCGGTTGAGTACTCTTGAATACTTTTCGCAGCACTTACAAAGGGCGTCATGTCTAATGCACAATCCGCTACTTGTTTCACACTGCTTAATCCACAATGTCCAGTGGGATCCGTATACTTCAACGGATTATTCTCCACATACGAATACAAATTCAGACTTAAAGGATTAGACATCTGCCCTTCATACGTATCCCTAGATACGAACCTTGCAGCATTCGGATCATACCAGCGAGCTCGCAGGTATTGAAGCCCTGTATCGCTATCCCAATATTCTCCGGAGTAGCGGAATACGTTCGGAACGTCTTCTTCCTCATCGATCGGGTTACCCCAAATATCATAGCTGTAGGTGTTCAGTTCATTTCCAGAACTATCGGTTAATCCCACGACATCGCCATGTCCATTAAACTGGTAATACTCCATATCACCTGTCATGTTCTGGCGGGCCCAGAGACGTCCGTTCAGATCATAGATATAGAAGTAGGTCATTTGTGGTGCGTTACTCGCCTCGACCTTTGCTTCTGCTAAGAGCTTACCTTGTTCATCATAATAGTAACGAACGCGTTCACTCTTGGCTACACGTTCATATAACAAGCCATCTCCATTATAGCTGTAAGTAATATCAATGGCTTCCCCTCCTTCACCTTCGCCCTTAACGCCAGTTAAGCGATCCAATGAATCAAAGATATATTCCGCATTCTTCATCCCGGATATTTGGCCGCCTGCCACAGTCAGACGATTGCCTTGATCATCGTATGTGAATGTTTTGTCCTTGCCTTCACTTTGTTCACTCTCGATTCTGCTTAGGGAATCATAGGTGAACTGGTCCGCAGTCCCATTCTGAGTACGATTTATAATATTCTTGTTGTTATCATATTCGTAGGAGAACTACTGGGATGAGGCACCTCCACCAATGTTCACACCTGTTAAATCGTATCCATCGTAACTAAATGTAGTATTCGCACTACTTGAAGACACTTGACGTTTCAATAAGCTGTTCGCTTCATATTCAAATGTCATTTGTTGCGATGCGGCCCCCGCAAAGGTGCTGATTCCTCCAGCTGTACCACTCGAGATATCCATCTCCGTTAAGCGGTTCATCTCATCTAGCGTACCCTGTATTTGAATCGCTTCCCCCGTACTACTCGTAAACTTGTAGCCTGTACGAGCTTGTTTGTTGTACATTTAGATTAGGAGATGAAGGTGGGCTGTATTTGACACTTCCAGTGCGGGCAAGTATGTTTGGGCTTAGCCACCCGATTCATTCGACACTGGGTGGGTCAAAAAAAAGACCTTGAGGATTGCCACCCTCAAGGTCTGAAACAAATTAGGAAAACTGTTTTAGATAACCATGTACCCAGTCGATATTAGAATTATACTCTCTTTGATTATGCTCCCAATATTCGATAAATCTTTGTTTGCAGGTTTCATATTGAGGGTATAACATCTGAATCCTTTTTATCAACTCTTTATTACCACCCAAAATGGCATGTCCTTCATGCGATATAATTACTCCCTAACATGACTGATTACTTGAACGAGAACATTAAACTGCTCTTCTTGAAGATAATACCCATCCCTGGGAAACAAAAGTAATTTGGCTTGGATATCATCAGTAAAAGCATCCTCAAAAGGTTCTTTATCCTTAAATACCATTAAGAAATTACTCTCAAGAACTTTAAGGGTCACGCTATTGGTGGACTTTTCCATATCAATCCTCCAAGAACTTGATTTTTCTTACTCCACTTATTCCGTTCACGCCGATAGTTGGTAGTCTGGATTTAGATAATGCACGATAGGTGAACATAACCCTATTAGCATCCTGTCCGACGAAAACTCCCGTAGATACTTCTTTATAGCTACTGACCTGCTCTTTGAAGAAGCCAAAAGCATCAATCTTGAGGATCGCCATCCCCACGGCCTCTTTATATCATTTGTCAAACTTGTTAAGCCAATACATCGGCTTAACTGTACTAGACATGGACTTAAGTAAATCTAATGTTTCTTTCTTTTTCAGTTTAATTGCGTCTTTTAGCTTTTCGGGAGCAATATCCTGTATATCTTCCAACATGCAGCATTCTTCAAACAACTCTATTATATCCCTATCAGAATCATTTTGTTTTAGAAGTTGTGCGACATAAGGACGGTATAGATATGCATATGCATCTTCAAACGTCAATGCCCCTTCAAGCAAAGAATCAAGCATACCAAGATTTAATATACATAAGAACCTTTGGATTTCTTCAGAATGCTCCAATTCAATTTGTAGATTCAATGTATCACTCCTCTATTTGGGCATTTGACTTGATGAGTTACTCCATCCATTTTTCGTCTTGACATTAAACACTTGTCCAGATTGACTTTGGAAGTAATGGACAGAGATTTTCTTACCGTTTGCATCCACACCATCCTTGTAAATCTTGTTCCATGTTCCAGATTCAATTGCTCGTAATTCCTCAAGTAATTCTCCATTGTTTACTTTATTTTTAACCATTCCGTTTTTAGCACCTGAGAATCCTTTTGGATATAGAGGTGAATCTTTAATTGATTTATATACATTTTGCAATGCACAGTTATGAACCCATACCCCAAGATTAGAAACAAAATAAGAATTAAAATCTTCAACTTCAAAATTAAAAACCATTGCCTCTCGTGGCTCTTTCTCAATCTTGTCTATCGCCAGTGTAGTACCATCACTCGAAACAAGCAAATCTCCAACATTCAGGTCTTTTACAAGTGTCCATCCCTTGCCATCAAGCCAGAAAGGATGTTCTGCCGTTGCTTCTATTATTTCTTCACTGATGTGAACCTTATAGATTTCATCAGCCTGTTTTTGGAACAGCCCCACAACCGCTTTATACGCCACTTCTCCGGTTTCGTCAGACTTAGCAAGAACCTTATCCCCGACCTCAATTTCTTCAATCGGTTTATCCCCTTCGTCTGTTAGAACCTCCGTTCCAGCAGTAAAGCAATTGCAGCCTTTAGAAATCCACTTTGATACTTTTTTATAAGTAGCTGTTGCACTTTTTACAGCTATTTTACCGCCTTTTGTAGCAATTTTTCCACCTGGTATTATCCCTACAAGTCCCCACGCCCTATCGGAGGTTGATAGCTTTTCACCAGTATACCAGTTATTACCGGTTGAGAACTCTTGAATACTCTTCGCAGCACTTACAAAGGGCGTCATGTCTAATGCACAATCCGCTACTTGTTTCACACTGCTTAATCCACAATGTCCCGTTGGATCCGTATACTTCAACGGATTATTCTCTACATATGAATACAAATTCAAACTTAGTGGATTCGAAATCTGCCCTTCATACGTATCCCTAGATACAAACCGCGCGGCATTCGGATCATACCAGCGAGCTCGCAGGTATTGAAGACCAGTATCGCTGTCCCAATATTCTCCGGAGTAGCGGAATACGTTCGGAACGTCTTCTTCCTCATCTATCGGGTTACCCCAGATGTCATAGCTGTAGGTGTTCAGTTCATTACCTGCGCTATCGGTTAATCCGATGACATCGCCATGTCCATTGAACTGGTAATACTCCAGTTCACCCGTCTTACTCTGACGCGCCCATAGACGTCCGCTCAGATCATAGATATAGAAGTAGGTCATTTGTGCTATGTTACCAGCTTCGATCTTTGCCTCTGCTAAGAGCTTGCCTTGCTCATCATAATAGTAGCGAACGCGTTCACCTTTGGCTACACGTTCATATAACAAGCCATCTCCATTATAGCTGTAGGTGACATCAACAGCTTCCCCTCTTTCACCTTCGCCCTTAACGCCAGTCAAGCGATCCAATGAATCAAAGATATATTCGGCATTCTTCATCCCGGATATTTGGCCGCCTGCCACATTCAGACGATTGCCTTGATCATCGTAGGTGAAAGTTTTATCCTTGCCTTCACTTTGTTCACTCTCGATTCTGCTTAGGGAATCATAGGTGAACTGGTCCGCAGTCCCGTTCTGATTACGATTGATAATATTCTTGTTGTTATCATATTCATAGGAGAATTGCTGGGATGAAGCACCTCCACCAATGTTCACACCTGTTAAATCGTATCCATCGTAACTAAAGGTAGTATTCGCACTACTTGAAGACACTTGACGTTTCAATAAGCTGTTCGCTTCATATTCAAATGTCATTTGTTGCGATGCAGCCCCCGCAAAGGTGCTGATTCCTCCAGCTGTACCACTCGAGATAGCCATCTCCGCTAAGCGGTTCATCTCATCTAGCGTACCCTGTATTTGAATCGCTTCCCCCGTACTACTCGTAAACTTGTAGCCTGTACGATCTTGTGTGTTGTACGTATACCCAATTTGAGCTCCGTCCGGGTAACGCAAGGTCTGCAAAGATCCGTCTGTCGGGCTGTACGTATACTTCGTCTCCCCTTGCGCATCGATCATACTTGTACGCCGACCTACCGTATCGTAGGTGTAGGCTATCATTTCGCTAGCGTTTTTTTCTCCGTTAATAGATTATCATCATTATACTTGTATTCCGCCGTTTGACCTGCATAATTAACATATTTAATGACATTCCCACGTGCATCATAATAATAGGATGCTACTTGGTTCTCCTGA
>NZ_JBXCIZ010000009.1:0-150107 GCF_056786405.1 Paenibacillus sp. Y859
TGGGACTGCCCAGAGTGCCATACCCATCATCAAAGAGATATTAACGCAGGAATCAATATTAAAAATGAAGCCATAAGACTTCTAACCGTTGGAATGACGGGGATCGCCTAATCAAAAACGAACCGTTAGGTTGGTGTTCTTAGGAATCTCCCACTTCAAACAGACCGTAAGGTCGGTTAAGTGGTGAGTAGTTCAATAGAGATTCATTCCCATAATTATGAATAAATAAACCGTACTCCTATATAAGGACTACGGTTTTAGCATTTCTTAATTCAGTTGGAGTTGTTATTTACTTCACACAAAATGAGTATACTTCCTATGCAGAAGGAATGCCGGAGTTTGTTATTCCGTACACAGACTTCCGATAACCATACGATCAACTTTTTAACTTCAAACACTTGATTTGCCTATGAGAGGCGACAAGGTTTTTTTGTGTTAATGACCTGACAACAGGCGAGTCCGATAATTATGTAATGCTTAGCAGTACACAAGTTTTCATCGTTTGCGTCACAAATCCCTTACATGGGTAATAACGTATAAATAATCTTATAATAGAAAGGCGTGATCAAACGTGTATCAAAAGTATTCTGCTATCATGAAAATCTCGATTTTCGTCATCGTTCTATCTCTATCAGCATGCTCAGGAGCAACTGAGCCTGACGCCAACCCTGAAACTTCAACACCGGATAATCAAGCGGTCACGGCTCCTGCATCTGAGAACGAGAAAACTCCCGAAGTGACGCGTCCCATGACTGAAACTTTTGATTTGATGATGGGTGATGGTAACCAAGCACATACGGCTACATTGCATCAAGGTGAAGGATTTTCCTTATACGTATTCGAAAAATTTACTTTAGATGCTGCCGAAGGGCGCCTGTTTCTTAGCAGTAATCCTGAATACGATGTCGAAATCGAATCGCTACCTGCCAATTATGATCTAGCACAGCTTAAAACTGCAGGGAAAGAGGAATTGGAAGAGTTCGGCGAAGTATCCGATTTTAGTGGTGAGCTTGTTGAACATCCCCTGGGTTCCGCCGAGATCTATCTTCAAGTTTCGAGTGGTGAAGGGATTAACGATTATATCGTGTGGCAGTCAGAAACAGGGGACGCTTTCGTGTTCCGTCTTCACAATCCAAAAGGTGAGGAAGCTTCGGATTTTTCCAGTCCTGTCCTCGTGTCATTATCAACGGTTCAAAGTGATTTATAATGAACGAGGTTTCAGCACCAATATAATTTCTCCAACCACGCTTGGAAGAACACTTTTCATCCTGGAACGCTGCTAGCAGCTACTTCCATTAATATCGGAGTTGTACGAGTTGAAAGGCTATGAAATAAAGCTAGTTAATGTTAAATTTTGTGTCAATAACAACTTCTAGTTTCCGATAATAGTAAAGAACCGTTTATTCTACTTACAGAATAAAGTCATATCAAAACCAGAGTCCACTTAATGTACACTGTAATACGGGGATCAACTTTTAGGGTAATACGTCGAAGCTATTATATGGATGCGTCTGAGCAAAACATAATTGAGAGTAAGTTCGGTGTGACCAAGCGAAGGTTCGGGCTCGGTCGTATTCGTGGCACATTCGGTATCCTTCTGTCTCTTCATGAGGTAGAAGGTTTTTTTCGTTTATTTGGACCGCTGTGGTTATAGACAATAATTGCTAAATCATGTATAGTTGATTACACGAGTAACCAACTGATCAACGTCAATTGTTTTAGAGAAAAGAGGTACTAGATGAAACCGACATTGGATGAATCCCAACCAATATTTCAGCAGATTGCCCAAATGATGATGGACGAAATCGTGGGAGGTGAATTGAACGAAGAGGATCAAATCCCTTCCGAAAATGAACTGTCAGGCTTCTATAACATCAATCGTGCAACAGTACGCAAGGGTCTCCAGGCTTTAGTGGATGCAGAGATTATTTATAAACAAAGAGGGATAGGAATGTTTGTGAAGAGTGGAGCGAAGCTTCAATTGTTGAAGGAACGTCAGCTTCATTATCGAGAACAGTTCATCCTTCCCTTGTTGGAAGAAGCGAAGAGAATCGGATTAAGCAAGGAATCGGTCGTTCAGTTAATACAGGAGGAGGAGTATTGATGCTATACGTAAACGAAGTCGCATATTCGTACGATAACGTACCCGTTCTCGAAAAAGTATCATTTGAGGAGAAGGAACCGGTGATCGCGGGGCTGTGGGGTCGCAACGGTGCTGGCAAAACTACGCTGATGAGACTACTGGCCGGTCATCAACGACCTCACAGCGGAACGGTTCAAGTTATGGGCTTGGCACCTTACGGTAACCCTGTGGCAGTTCGGCATGTTTGCTACATGCAGGAGGATCATCCGTTCAGCTCGATATGGACGGTACAGGATGCACTACGTTTCGGTCGATACTTCAATCCCAACTGGGATCAAGCTACGGCAGACCATCTGATCGAAACTTTTAGATTGGACCCCAAGAAGAAAGTATCCAAACTGTCCAAAGGGATGAAGTCAGCACTTCAGTTTATTATCGGGTTATCTAGCCATGCTGACGTAACGATACTCGATGAGCCGACGAACGGTCTGGATGCCGGGATGCGGAGAAAGTTGTATGAGGCATTAAGAGAAAGCCATGAGGATTCACCTCGTCTAATTCTGATTTCGAGTCATCATATTGAAGAAGTCCAAGCAATCTGCGAATCGTTGATCGTTATGCACAAGGGCAAGTTGCTGCATCATCAACCGATCGACGAGTTCCGCGAGCAAGGTATATGGTTGGTTGGCGAACGGAGCGCGGTGATAAACGTTATTGACGGTCATAAAGTTCTGGAGCAGAGCACGATGGGAACGAAAATCAGGGTGATGCTTGACGCTCCATACTCGAAGCAATGGAAGGAGCAAGCGCAAGCTCATGGGCTTACCATTGAGAAAGTAGACTTGCAAAATTATTTGCTAAATATAACGGAAGATGCGGAGGTATACGTATGAACGCAAGGAGCGCGGTATTTCGGTTGATGTACGAGGATGTGGGCTGGTATTTTGCTAAACTCTTGCTGCTGTTCATTACCGTTCCGTTAACGATCGTATGGATCATCGTCGGCTTGGTCTTTGATCTCGATAAGGATACACTTGCTTCGATATCCGGGCCGACTTATTTCTTTATCCCTTTTTTCTGCCTCTTCGGATTCAAATCCCTCTTTGCGATCTCAATCGGGATGGGTAGTACGCGGAAACAATTCCTTAGAGCTTTCTACGGCATTGGTTTGATAGGCGTTATATTTAGCATATTATGTCTGAACTTATGCCAATACGTGCTATTGACGATCTATCAATTGAATTCGGTAGAGGCAGGTATTATGCATGCTGCGAGGTTGTTTTTGGGGGAGTACCATTTCTTCACCTATTTGTGGATCGATCTGATGGTGGGGATGGTTGGCTTCGGTCTTTCTTTCTTCGGCTATGCCATCGTGTATCGGTTAGGATTCACACGGAGCGTTATCATGCTCATGATCGTAATGATCGCAGGCATATTTCTTTATTATGGAGGCACTATTACGGCCTTGTTCGACTGGATGTCGAATTTCAAGATGAGTGCGATGGAGATCGCTTCATGCGTTGGGGCAGTGAGTCTGGCTGCTTTATTCGCCACGTATCCGATGCTGCGTCATGCGCCATTACACCCGATGCCGAGAAAAGGGTAAGGAATAAATGGATGAGGCTCAGATTCATTACTTATTCATTATCTAAATAATTAATGGAATTAATAAATTTATGTAGAATTTGCAACCTTTCTTGATTATCTAACGTTTATAGAGGGTAACTAATGATTATACCTCTATATGGAAGTAACTAACACGAGAAAGGGATGTTGTAAATTGAAAACGAATAAAGGGAAAAGAAATCTACTAACGGCTACACTTGTAGCAACTCTTTTGGCGGGTCCTATGGCGATGTCATTACCTGTTGAGCATGCATCTGCGGCAACTACCATTTCAAAGTTTAAGACGATAGCAACACCGTTTAGCATTGAAGGAACTCGTACGAATATTAATACGATTAATAAGAATAACACAACGTACATTGCGTTGCGCCACCTTAATGACAGTTTAGGTCTTAGTACGAATTATGTGAAGGCAACCCAGATGGTTAACATTGAGGGTAGAAATCGGTTACTACAGATTGGCCTAAAGAATAATTCAACAACACTTAACGGGCAGCAGCTTATCTTTGGAGCTGAACCGTTTCTTCAAGACAATACTACTTACCTGCCGCTTCGCTTCGTGTTAGAGCGGATGGGTTATGCTGTTTCCTATGATCAAGCTACCAAAATGATTGGAATTCATGCAATTCAAGAGAATAAGCTAAAGATTAACTCAGAAGTAGTCGGTGCAGATGGAGACGGCAAGTCATTGCTTGTGTATTATCCGGTTATCTCGGGTTATGAGAATACTGCCGTTCAGCAGAAAATAAATACATTTTTGAAGAACGAAGCTGATAAGAATATCTCGGCTGGTTCGAAGCAAATGGATCGGGTTGTAGCAGGTAACAAACAAATCTTAGCCGATAATCCCAAAGCCACGATTCGACAACCGAGCTTCGATGGTCATTATACGGTAACTTATAACGAACAGGGTAAACTGAGCCTATACGTGAATTACCACATCTATTCTGGGGGAGCTCATGGGGATACTGCACGCATTCCTTATACATTCGACCTAGTAACTGGAAATATACTCTCATTGAAAGAGGTCGCAAATAATGAGAAGTACGTATCGATTATTAACAATAAGATTAAGTCTCAGATTAAAAGTCACAATTTTCCTGTGAATCCCCCTTTCCAGACGATAGAGGCAGATCGTGATTATTTCCTTAATCGCAATGGGGTTGTCATCTACTTTACACAAAATGAGTACACTTCCTATGCGGAAGGAATGCCGGAGTTTGTTATTCCGTATACAGACTTCCAATAAGAGAATACGTATGAGTTTTGGCTTGACACTGACCTTCTATGGGTCAGTGTCTTTGTTTTTAATAATAAGATTATGGATTGGAAAAGATATAAAGAAGATAAAAACGAAATGAGGTGAACACATGTCGAATCATTCATTGTCAAACAAAGAGGCGATTGAGACAGTCAGGGATCTGATTAAAGGGATCGACACAGCTATGCTCACGACGGTAACGGAGCAAGGATTGGTGTCACGTCCAATGAAGACACAGGAAGTTGAATTTGACGGTGACCTGTGGTTCTTGACGAAAAAGGATACTAACAAATATCAGGAACTCCTCCGAAATCCAAGTGTGAATGTAGCTTATGTAGATAAGTCCTACGTGTCTTTACGAGGAGAAGCAGAGTTGGTATCTAGTCCAGCCAAAATAAAAGAATTCTGGAACATTGCTTACGAGAAGTTGCTGGAGACTACTCCCGACGATCCGAATCTAGTTTTGTTAAAGATAAAAGCGGAGTCGGCCGAATATTGGGAAACGGGAAATAAAACGAAGATGGTGAAGCAGCTATTCTCGAAAATTACGGGAAAAGGATCAGATGAATCAGATCTGAACCATACCGTTGACTTGAACGGATAACTGATGATCTAAAGCGTATATTAAGGCACTCCTTAGGGGTGCCTTTTATTTTGCTACTCTCAGATTGGTGGACATAATTAGAACTCCATAGATAATCTTTTAGTAGCTTCGCAAATGTTATTCATGAAAATACACTGACTTTTAATGGAAAACAACTGTTTATTGAATATTTTCGTCCGTATAGGAACGGTATAATAGAAGTGAATTACGAGTGAACAGAATTTGAACTGAACATCATAGGAGGTGAATTTGCGACGAATGAAAGCGCATTTAAAAATTTAGAATGAACGAGAATGTCTTGTCTGAAAAAAAGAAGGAGAAGGTGATTAGGAAAAATGGGAAAGAAGAGCATCGTTAGTAAATTTTTATTGGTATCTTTCGGAGTAATTCTATTGGTTAGCATGGTTGGTATACCTAATGTGAATGCTAAACCAAACCGAGATGTAAAGATGAATGGGGGCATACAATTAGAAAACCTAGACAGGGGACTCATCGCGGCTTCAACATCGGATGGTATATTTCTGAGTTGGAGATTATTAACCCATGAAGTAACGGGTCACTCGACGACTGGATTGACAGGCGTAGACTTCAATATTTATCGGGATAACGTCAAGATTGCCACAGTTAAGGATAGTACCAATTATTTAGATGCAACTGGAACGATGCAATCGAAGTATTCTGTATCCACGGTTATTAATGGTAGGGAAGCAGAGCAAAGTGCTATGATATCACCTTGGGCAAATAGCTACTACGATATGCCACTTCAGAAACCAGCAGACGGTGTGACTCCTGTAGGCGAAAGTTTCACTTACTCTGCGAATGATATGAGTGTAGGAGATGTGGACGGAGATGGCCAATATGAACTATTTGTAAGCTGGGCGCCATCGAATTCTAAGGATGTATCCCAGAAAGGATATACCGGTGAGACTTATATTGATTGTTACACAATAGATGGAACCCTTCTATATAGAATTGATATGGGTGTAAATATAAGATCGGGGGCCCACTACACTCAATTTATGGTATACGACTATGATGGGGATGGTAAATCAGAAATGATTCTCAAGACAGCTCCTGGTACTAAAACAATAACGTATGATAACGCAGGGAATGTAAGTTCAGAGCAATATGTCACGATGCCAAAAGAGGATATTCAGGCTGGTTATAGTCATCAAGATGATTATAGGATGAGTAGTGAAGACTACTACAACCATATGGTTGAAATATTCATGAACTGGGATAAGCATGAAGAAGTTCTGAATGGCCATTGGCCAGCCACACTCGAAGAAAGCTTCGGGATCGAGAAGAAGTATAGTTACCCGCTTACGAAAACAGATGCGGAAAGCCTCACGGATTATTTCATGGACGTCTATGCTCCGAGCCGAAGTGATAAAAATAAACTCAGAGAGTTTGAAGGCTTTATTATCAATGGGCCAGAGTATATTACGGTATTTGAGGGTGCGACGGGTAAGGAGTTGCAGACAGCTCCATATAAGCCAGGGCGGCATGACGATGGTCTAATGTGGGGAGATTATGCGATGGCGCGTATCGAACCAGGCAATCGAGTAGATCGCTTTCTTGCAGGTGTAGCTTATTTGGATGGAGAAATACCTTATGCAGTATTTGCGCGGGGATACTATACTAGAACGACAATGGTAACATATAGTTGGGATGGAAATCGAATCAAGGAACACTGGTTTGTAGACAGTGGCTGGACTCCGATGAGTAATCCCTTTAATGATGGGCCACATGGTAGGGATGGAACAGACCCAGAATTTGCAACCCTTACGACGCAGGGGGCTCACTCATTGAGTGTAGCAGACGTTGATGGCGATGGTAAGGATGAAATTGTATACGGCTCTGCAACAATTGATCACGATGGTAGTCTTTTGTACAGTTCGATGGATGTTATGCCTCCTCAAAGTGCAGCACCTGGTACGATAGCTAGATTAGGCCATGGAGATGCGCTTCATGTTGTGGATATTGACCCCGACCGTCCTGGACAGGAGATATTTATGGTACATGAGGGGGGCAGTTGGGCTCCTTATGGTTATACTTTACGTGATGCGAAGACTGGCAAAGTTATTTATGGTGGTTATACAGGTAAAGATACGGGTCGTGGAATGATCGGCGATGTTGATCCATTCCAGCGTGGACTTGAGACGTGGGCTGTTGGACTATGGACGGCAAATGGGCAACAGATCAACACGAAAATTCCGGGTACAAATATGAACATTAAATGGTCAGCAGACATGACGACCCAGATTGTCAATGGAGCAATAGAAGTAACACCGACGATTGAAGATTGGACAAAAGGCGTCCTTCTTACAGCTACCGATACTAGAATGAACAATCATACGAAGGGAACACCATCACTCGTCGCTGATCTATATGGTGATTGGAGAGAGGAAATGTTAGTCCGTACTACCGATAGTTCTGCTATCCGGATGTATGTAAGCACCGAGGTTACGAATCATAAGTTGTATACTTTAATGCACGATGCGCAGTATCGTACAGGAATTGCGCGTCAGAACACAAGCTATAATCAGCCATCCTATCCAAGTTTCTACTTGGCATCCGACATGGATTGGTCTAAAGTACCATTCTCCCCCTCTGTTTCAATTCATGTAAACATCATGGATGCTTTAGTAGAGGAATATAGTTTATCAGGAGAATTGAAGGGGGCTATCCAGAAGGAGTTAAGTCAACTTATGAAGCAGATGAAGCGGGATTTAGATAAAGATTCAGATAAAAATATCCTTAAATCGATGAAGAAGGTTGTTACGAATCTTGATAAATATAAGAATAAACATAACAATTATATATCTCCTGAGGCGCAGCAGAATCTAACCTATTACGCCACACTTGCCATCGCAGTCGGAGGGAAGGATAAGTAGTAGATAGGGATGCATGTACCGAAAGTATGCAATCATTCATGATTGTATGCTTTTTTTGTTTTAATTAAACGGGCATCGTATATTGAGGAAGTTGAAATCATACTAGCAAGTGTCGTAATCTATATTTTAGAGTTAAAATTTAAATGGTTTATTTTGGAACTTGGATATCATTTTAATTCCTTCCGTTCCAATAATACTTCCTACAGACGCAAGCAACATGCTTGAATAAATAATTTTGACCACCCAATAAATAACGGAACCCGTAGCTAAATCTAAGATTAAAAACTTTTTAATGGTTGATCCTTTAATTGTATAGAGCACGAATTGATTTTGTTTTTTGATTTTAACATGCTCTCACACCTTTATCATTTTTACAAAAGATATGGAAAGAGAGGTTGTCATATACGTATCCTTCCGTTTATTTCGGGAGTATTAGTTCATCAAAAGGAGGGGACAAGGAGATCATGATCGAGACTTACGTATCCTCCCATAGCACATGTACATCAAAGTGCCGTACGGTGGTTTGTTTTTTAGCTGGTGTACTAACGTATCTCAATAATTTTGAAGATGCTGCCAGTGAGATTGCCAAAAGGTATCGAGATGTCAAAGTTGTGATGATCTTTCCCTTTGGAATTGCAAACGAAACTACGGGTTCCTCATTAATCCCTTTACTGGCAAGACAAATTACCCAAGTTGGTTATGACCTAACTCATGCCCAGTCTAAGCGGGTAACTAACGTATCGCAAATCATTCGCGAGCATGCAGCAGTTTCGGATCAGGTAATCCTTATCGGGCATAGTGCCGGAGGTGTAATCGCCTATCGGGCAGGACTTGATTTGGAAGAAAAAAACGGTTTTCAGCATATTCAAGTATTTGCAGTAGGATGTCCAAAGTTTCATTTGAAGGACATTGCATATAATAACAGGTTTATCTATATCACTGGTCAGAATCCGGACAAGATTACCCGAATAGGTAGCTGGCGTAAGCCAGGTTCTATAGTATACCGAGGAAGACCGGGACGCGAAATTCAAATGGAATTTAATCCAGCTCATCTGGGATGGCAGTTTCATGCTTCGTATTTTCTGAAGTCAGCCTGGACGGATTCGAACCAAGTGTTCCGTACCAATTCAGAAAACTTAATCACCAAAATCCATGAACTGTGCCCAGGAGACACATGAATACTTATTAAAATCCAAAGATTAGCGGGAATACATATGAAATCGGAACGACTCATATCGGCATGGACCGCGATAAGTGCTGTCCTCCCCGAGCCGGACGTCATGCACAACACAATCATCATCAAAGGTTAATCAAGGGCTTTCGTTCTACTTCAAAAGGGAACAACTTCTTAGCAGTCTCAAATAGCTTCCCGGTAAATAGGAAACAAATCCGTCGTTTGATCCGAAGGAATAAGCAGTCCTACATCGATTTCCCGGTTATCCAACCATTCCTGCACATCAACCTGGAATTCACGATCGTGGAAGGTACCATTGCCGTGTTGTGGAAGCGAACGGATAGAGCGGCTTAAGTAGTTATTGATCATAGCAGAAAATGAAAAAAGGACCTGATGGATACTTCAGGTTCTTACATGTTTCATATAAACAGACGCGATGATATTATCATTTTGCATATAATGATGTATATATTTACATAAATAATGGATTTTTCACTCTAAATGTACATGCCACTAAAGCTTTTATTAAATATTGTTCGCAAATTAATGGTTAGGAGAGATGTTCAATGAGGCCGCTGGTTCTCGAATTACAGGAAGTGGAACATACGCAGCTATTGCTTGTTGGCGGAAAAGGGTTGAATTTAGGAAAATTATCAGAAACAGAAGAAATTCAAGTACCCGAAGGATTTTGTGTGACAACTGTGGGATATTAACAAGCCCTCGAACATAACGAAACATATTATGCTTTGCTGGATCAACTAACCATGCTACAAGTTGAAGATCGTGAACAAATTGGTCATATCAGCAGGAAGATCCGAGAAATCATTATGGAAGAAGAAATACCACTAGCCTCAATATCTTTTAAAGTGGCTTCTGACACTACAATCTGACTTCCGAATATATTGGAATTAAGCATATTCTCCATTTAGAGCTGATAATACGGTAATCAAGGTAAGCGAGTTGGCATTACCTTTCATCCGGTGCTTTCTGAAATCGCTCATCATTACAAAAGATCAATAGGTCAAATAATTTTGCGATGGCACCTACAACGCGATATTATTGTGATCCCGAAGTCCTCGAATCCACGAAGGATCAAGGAAATAGCGAAATGTTCGATTTTGAGCTGACCGATGAAGAAATGGAGAGGATTCGTCGTTTAGAAACAGGGACAAGATATTCGTTAAGCCCGACCTGGGTATATGGTTAATCCGCTGTATGTAAAACTTATGAAGCTGTTTGTATGACGTTGATTCTGAATATATAGTGTTGTGGTGCGCACATTTTCTGAGTCGGTTTGAGGGATCAAAAATTCAGAATGGTAATGCTTTAGGAGCGTCGCTTCATTGACGCTGCCGGGGAAATTAGAAGGTCGCATAAAAGGAATGCAATATACCTTGGACCAGTTAACCCAACAATCGGGACTAGTTGAAAATCTAATAAATGAAGAACTACGTAAGTTAATAAAAGAGGGTGAAGACGTAAAAGCAATTAAAAAGGCAAGAGAAACTTTAGGTCTTTCACTGTTAGAAGGAAAAGAATATTCCCATCCACTTCTAATTCCCTGAGTTGTAGCGTCAATATCCTCTATGCAAATGAAAAAGGATCAACCAGAAAGAACTGGTTGATCTCATAATACGAACGGGCAGGATAGCATAATAGTAGCTTAGCCAGCATGTGGCGGTGGTGGGAGGCCATTACTAGTTCGTCGGAATGCCGGAGCAACTGGTTGACTTGATGGAGCAATGATTTACCATAGCTATATCCATAACGCGCAAAAAAAAATTTCGGATGGGGATTTACAAATAAGAAAAAATATATTATTATATTTCTATACTTCTGGAAATAAAGAAATATTTTAGAAATCGAGGGGACTGTACATGGAAGGCAATTCGGAGATGCGCGAAGCCGTTAAAGTATATAAAGCGCTGGGAGAGCCGACGCGGCTTAATATCGTCCAACTCCTTGCGAGCGAACCGGACCAATGTTGTGCCTCGCTGGGAGATAAGTTGAAAAACGTCGCTAACTCGACATTATCGCATCATTTGAAGCAGTTGTCGGAGTGCGGATTACTTCAATCGCGGAAAGAAGGAACATTTATTTACTACAGCCTGAACCGCAGAGTGGCGGAAAAATATGCGTCCTATCTGATGACTTGATTTTTTTTGATTAATATTTCTATATTTCTAGAAATATAATAATTTGTTCGAACAGAAGGCTGTAACGACAAGCGCAGTTGATCTTTGAAAACTGAGTGATGAGAAAGAGACTATACGGAGTAAAATTCACTCGTTGTTCAGTTTTGAGAGTTCAACTCTCAAATGTGTTTTAGTAAATTCCTATTAGCTGCCTTGTGTCATGGAAATGACCAAGGAAGTAAAATCTGCTGTGCGAGGGTTTCGGGATGACTGATAATCTAAGCGCATAAAGGTGCGTAATTGAAACAGATATGTCCTGTGTATCTGTGTGTCACATCAGACAAGGTGCGTTCGGGGTGTCTCGCGGTAAGGTCATGCCGACCAACAGACACAATGAATGTGCCTCTATTACAGAAAGGTGGAAAACGACATGATAAAATTCGTATATATGATCAATCGGATCGAGGGGATGAGTTTCGATAACTTCGTAGAATATCATCGACTTAACCACGCTCCTCTATTTACCTCGATCCCAGAGGCCAAGAAGTATGTCCGAAAATATGTGGTGTCTCACCCGGTTGCCGCCGAGGGCTATCCGCAACCCGCGTATGATGGGCTCACTGAAATCTGGTTCAACAGTTGGGCCGACCATGATGCATTCTTCAAATCAGTAAACTACCTACAAAAGGTTCAACCCGACGAAAAAAAGTTCATTGACTTCAGCTCTGTCGGCGTCATGGTCACAGAAGAAAAAGCAGTGATCTAATTTTGTGAACCCCCATAACATCACCGCCAACGGCATGAAGAGAATCAACTGTTTGGCTTCGGGAGCATAGCTGAGAGTCGAGGATGATTGGCCTGAGGTAGAAGTGCAGCGAATCTCTCGCGGTAGCGTTTTTTGCACAACGCTTGCTTGGTGGTGATGGCGAAGGGGTTTCCGTACCCATCCCGAACACGACTGTTAAGCCCTCAAGTGCCGATGGTACTTGGGCCGAAATGTCCTGGGAGAGTGGGACGCCGCCAAGCAACAACGAAAAAGCACTGCCGACAATTCGGCAGTGCTTTTTCGTTGTGTGCAACGCATAGCGATTACCTAGGCGGTGAAGTCCGCTGCTAGGGCTGGTAGTAGCCAACCACTAGCCAAGAGCATTTTTGATTCGGCACTAAGTGACGATTCAACTCACGGGAAACTTTAGCTGAATGATACACATTAATGAGCAGGTGCAAGGGTATCCTGCTGTTTTCATAGAAGAGGGGCAGGATAGCTATGGAAATCTCAGTGGTCCTGTGTTAACTGTATTGGTAGGAGTTTAGATTTCGTTACACCATATCAGCAGTTTTGCTATTCTTAGGCTTACTATTCAAGTGAAGAAAGGACAGGGGCGACCGCCCTGTCCTTTCTTATAGATGAGGATAAACGCATGATGAGCTTACGGTTGAACAAGGTTTATAGATTTACTCTCAAGGTACCCAGCATCTTGGAGAATTTCACATGCACAGAGTCAAAGAAGCCGCCCAGATAACGGGACTCACAGAGCACGCCGTGCGCTTTTACACGGATAAAGGCCTGGTACCAAGCGTATAGCGCATTCAAAACAACATTCAAGTGCTTGAAGCTAATACCGTCTCACTCCCACGGCATAACCGGGGGGTTATTGCGCACTCAACACAGAAAAAGAACAATTTTACCTGTCGAGGTAAAATTGTTCTTTTTCTGTGTGGGTTTAAATTCAGTTTATATGGCATTAGTAAGATTGATTTACAACGATGGAAGCATTGCTTTTAAACCTCTGCGGCTTCCAACTCGAACTAAAATCGATATTCATAAGGGGGTGAGACAATGAGGAAGCGTAACACAATTATTTCAGCAATTGCAGTAATCGTCTGCACACTTGCCGTATCTTCCATGCTGATGGGGTCCATCGTAGGAGCAAAGGATGCTCACGGTAGGATAACGGCGCAGGTTGAACTGGACGGACTCATGGTGCAAATGAAAACAGGAATACTCAATTTAGATGCCCTAAGTGATGTGGAATATATAGCGCTCGCGTACCAAGTCTGTGAACTTGTTGACAGAATCGACACGGTTACGGAAGCAACACATTATCTCCGCAACTATTTCGCACGAGCCCCAAATACGCTTGACGAAATGATTGCAATCATCATGCACGAACAGGGTGGCACGTTTGGATGGAAACTCATGAGCCGTCATAGTACGCGGTTTCATATGTTCAGTTTCGGCAGGGGGCGTGCGAGCAAACCGTTCATTGGATGTTTCAAGCGTGAGCGGTTAAATAGAGGAATACCCGTCAGTAGGGGACCGCCATAACCGAGGTGTTTGGAGACTGTATTCGCGCAAACCATTTTTTTTGATTTGATTTCCAACCAAGAATGGGCTGGAAGTTAAAGCTTTCTCAATCAATGCAAGCTTGGCCAAAAGTGCCATACTAGACAATGCAGCAACCTTTTGTTCATTAGCACAGTCCTACCTCTTTGAAGGATAAAAGAATGGATTAGTATTTATCTCCTAACATAATAGAACTGCTTCGAAAAGAAAGACTGTCGGTAAAATTTACCGGCAGTCTTCTTCTTAGTTTTCGTGTATTAAACCGATAACTTCTGCGGTTCATTTACGGTGTGACGTCCGCTTACCACAAGCATGATTAGAGAAATAATCATGAGTATACAACAGAATACAAATGAATACCGGTACCCTACAATACTGGCTAATCCCCCGCCAACCAGGCTACCAACCAGTCTACCGATTGTGGATGAATTAGAGTAGAGCGTAGATGCATACCCAGGCTTGCTTGGAAGAAGATCCTGAATGTAGCTAATACCAATCGCAGAAATAACGGAAACAAACACGGCAAGCAGAATTTGGGCTGCAAGCATCTGCCACATGGAGTCTGAAATCATGACAACGACGTAATACACTCCTCCTAGAATGGAGCCACACATCATTAAGATTCTATTACTGTATTTTGCACTGAGTATTCCTAATGTAATCATAAAGGGAATTTCAAGCGCAGCGCAAATACTGCTGACTAGACCAACATCGCGAGTCGTTCCCCCAAGATTGTTTGTAATAAAGAGGGCGGTATTAAGGCTACTTGTCCAGTGAGCTATGTACATGAGTGTCAGAATCAGGAAAGGAAGCAGAATATTATGGTTCTTACCCAGAGGAAGACTTTTTACTTCCACTTTAGCATTACTTCTTTTCTGTTCATCTGTTTTTGATTCGAGAAACAGGAATATAAGTAAGGGAGCAAGCATGAACACTCCGATCGTACCCGAGAAAATCCCCTTAAACCCAACAGCAGCGATTAGCATAGTACCGATTAATGGACCAATAATGAAACCAAGCGAGAAAGCAGAACGCAAGGTAGAATTTGCAAATGCATGATCAGTAAAATTACTCTTCGTCACTGCTTCTCTAGAAATAGCGAATAATTGAGGCATACCTGGTGCACCGAGGGCAGTAAACACAGTCATATAGATGAACAAGGTCGTAAAATCCTTAATGAGCAAGTATCCACTAAAAGCCAGTGCATTGCAGAGCATAGAGACAATGTAAATGTTTTTACGATTCATACCGAGGTCAGAGCGTCTCCCGATTAGCGTACTGATCCATATCCCGGCAATTAACGTAACGGCTAGAAAAATACCAAACATTCCGACAGATACTCCAAGCTGTTCCGTGAAATAAATGGATAAAAAAGGTGAGCTGAGTGAAAGACCCATGCCCTGAAGTAACATACATAAAAAGAGTAGGGCATAAGAGGGAATCGAAAATAGTGCAGTGAGTCGTTTGATCATGATCTGAAGTTACTCCTCTATATTTGTTTAGATAGTCAATCTCGTTATAGTATACTTGAAAATGAAAGTAATAATATATGTAATGTTTTATCATAGTGGATAGAATCCATAATGCTATTTGGATAGTAACTGTAGGGCTCTAAAATTAAGTTCACCAGAATACACATGGTTCATATCGGAATGGATCGGATGATGGCTACGGATTGAAATACGTAACCGATTTTAAAGACACGCCTATTCAAAGAATATAACATTTACATATCGAACGGCCAACACGCTAACCACTGCCATTAATGAACGGATGTAGCGGTTAAACATAGTCCCATTAGAAGTCGCTAATTTAGCGGCTTTTTTGTTATAAGAAATTAAGTCTTGTCCTTAGCTGAGATCAATAACTTGGTAGCTATATAGCTTGAAGCGGTTGAAATCAGAGGGCAAGCTTTCGCTTCTTCATCTTCCATTTCATTCCGTCACCTTTCGCACCGCACATAGCTCCTAGCGCGCGGTGTAGCGTAACATGATGGCTGTCAACCACATCGTTCCTTCCTCATACTCCATTGTTTTCTGCGAGCACTGATTATCACTTGGAGCAAAAATACTTCACTGTACTATCAGCACTAGCCCAAACCCTACATTAACTTCCATCATACGTTATAGGGAACCTGCCTAATTTGTTCGTATTAATTATTAAAAATGATGTTCATTCATTCATAAGGAGTTGGATAGATCGGTGAAATCAGACATTAAACTGACAGGGCACGTAATTTTTAAGGGAGATCCTGGCTATGAAGCGGCTCGCAAGAATTGGGATCCACACACCAACAGATTTCCTAAAGTTTTTGTTTTCGCTCAAAGAACACAGGATGTTGCAAATGCTATAAGATGGGGCCGCAAAAATAATGTCCCTATTCGACCGAGAAGCGGGAGGCACGCCCTTGAGGGTAACCTTTCACAAGTCAATGGAGGCATTGTCATCGACGTTAGCGAAATGAAGAACATTAAGTTGAATAAGACTAGTGGCACGGTTGTTGTTGAGACAGGTAATCGGGTAGGAAGAATCGTAGATAAGCTGGCACGCCAAGGATTTATTGCTCCATTTGGTGACAGTCCAACGGTTGGAATCGGCGGGATTACGCTTGGTGGAGGAATAGGTCCATTGCAAAGGACGATTGGCCTTATCAGTGATAATCTTCTTGAACTTGAAATGGTTGACGCTAAGGGGAGAATCATTAAGGCGAACAAAAAACAAAATGCCGATCTCCTGTGGGCTTCCCGCGGTGGCGGAGGCGGCAATTTTGGCGTATATACCAAATATAAATTCAAAGTACTGCGCGCTCCAGCCAGAGCTACCGTATTCCGTGTTACTTGGCCATGGGCTCAGTTCGAAAAAGTCGTGAAAAAGTGGCAAGTATGGGCCCCTAATGCCAGCACCAAGTTGGGCAGCGAATTAAGCGTCGGACCCAAAAAAGGTGGGAATGTAAGTATGTTGGGTATGTACCTTGGATCAAAAAGCGATGCCCTCCGCCAGTTGGAACCTATTCTTAGTGTCGGTACACCTACTCAAAAAATCATCCGCTCCCTGCCATACACAGAAGCTACGAAATTTATGTTAGCTCCCGATCCAGTGCTTCCCCAAAAGTTCAGTAACCAGTTCTCCAGCGGCTTTGGCAGACATCCATTCCCGGATAAAGCCTTTAAATCCATGCGCGAATTTCTGGAAAAAGCAGAGGGAGGGACTCCAGCTGGATTCTATTTCCTTAACTGGGGTGGCGCCATAAGTCGTATCGCACCTACAGCCACAGCATTCTACTGGCGGAAAGCTAAATTTTATGTCGAATGGAACACCTCATGGGTGAAGCCTTCTAATGCCGCGAGAAATATTGCCTTAACTCGAAATACTAGGAAGAAGCTTCAACCATATATTGTAGGCTCTTATATTAACGTTCCAGACCAAGGCATTAAACCCTCAGGTCCGGTCTATTATGGAAAGAACTACGCTAGATTGAAGAAAGTAAAAGCGAAATACGATCCACATAATGTGTTTAACAATCCGCAAAGTATTCCACCCGCTTAATAAAAATGGAGCAGTAAACATTGCATCTTTGGTAGTCTGGGTAGCGAATTCGCGTACATGGAACAGAAGGGTATATCGAAATATTGTAAATGGCTATATACATCAAGCAAGCACTACCTCGGAGTTGTCGAGTTTGAGGAAACAGTAGAGAAGGGTTCCACGACATAACGTTGTCATGGAACCCTTCGTTTGCTTCTGATTGAGCCTAATCGTTAGCCAGTTGCACATAGCGGGAGAAGAAATACAACCATCTGCTTTCGCACAAAATGCACCTAAACCGAGTAGGACATTCTCAATGATCAGATCACGAGCGACCCAGGGCTCATTATGCTGATGATTCAGTCCATTCAGCACGAGAGGAGCAGAAGCAGTGGCTCTACGATCGTCTGCCGGATGCATTTTTACAATCTTGTTCTATTATCATTCCCTTATGACTTTACTTATTTAAAATAGGTATTTCTCCAAGAAGTTTCTTCAAGTTGATAGAATCCCACGGTATATGCTCCGTTATACCTAATCCAACTACATCTGTTTCTTCAGATAGCTCTTTAATCAGATTAAGGAGCCCGGGCATTTGCATGGTTCCAGCAGCGGAAAGATCATATGGTACTTCAGGGTTGGCGAATAATAAAGAACGAAATGCCTTAGGGTCAAGCACATCTAGATCAAGGTGAATCGCTAGGTGCTTAATGTTACTTTGTTTAATCCAATCCTTTATAGATTCAGTGCTGTTCATTAACTCTTGGGTTTCAGCAGTTTTAATACCTAGTCGTTGAATGATTTCTGTATCTAGATCTGTTTGTTCATTTATACCCGCAATAAACACATTTTCGGGTTTTAGAGGAATTTTCACATGTTTGGCGAACTCTTCATCGCCTTCTCCTAACAAGTTCCCGAGAGGTAAGGTATGCCCATAATCATACCCGACAATTCTTCCTAAATCGCTGTGAGCATCGATCCAAACCAAACCTAATTCCCCATTATATCGTTCGTTTAAATAGGCGAATGGGGCTTGTTCGACTAAGCAGTCACCACCAAACATAACAATACGATCCGGTTTATAAGCATCAATGATATGATGAGCAGCTTCTAATTGCTCAAGCAGCTGTTTTCTTCCATACGTACCGTTCTCGTTTTCAAGCGGAATTCCGTCATAAGCCTGAACAGGGACATGAATAAGGGGCTGATCATTGTCAGGGGCTAGCCAAGCAAGCAGTTCAGCTCCAAAAGAGTAGTTAGGGTTGTTTCCCCCTTGCCATTGTGGCATCAGTAAGCGTATTGTTTGTTTAGTCATTTTTTTCTCCCCTTTACTTAATGTAAAGCTAGTATAAAATAAAGACATACAAAAAAATAGTACGCACTTTTTAGATAGGTACTTCCAGAAAGGGTAGTGTAAACATGAGTATGGCTGAATTTATAGGTAAAGTTAAAAATATTCAAGATACGCCTTTTGGATATACTTTATCAGTTATTGGAGGAAAATGGAAAATGGTTATTATTTACCTCCTGGCTGAAAACGGGCCGGTTCGCTTTAATGATCTTAAGAGACAGGTCGGAGCTATCACTTATAAAATGTTGAGTTCACAACTTAAAGAATTGGAAGCAGATGGGATGGTAAAACGGATAGAATACCCTCAAGTACCTCCAAAAGTCGAGTACAGTCTCACAGAGAAAGCGGAAACCTTATTACCCGTTTTGGAAGGATTATGTGAGTGGGGAGTAAAAAATCAGAATAGTTAAATCTATTGTTTGTCGTATAGAACAGGACTGGCCTCACGGTTAGCCCTGCAGTGTTATGAACGATGATGATCTAAATGCTACTGTCTATCTACCGTAATATACATAGAAAGTAGATCCAGATAACGCTCATTTGCGTCAGCCACTATTACTGGTATAGGTGATGATGCACAAAAACCCATTTTCTTCACATTAGAAGAGAATAGGCTAGAAGATTAAGTATGAGCAAATAAAGGCGGATTAAACCGCTAATCTCGTTGGTTCATTTACAGAGTGGCGTCCGCTTACCGCAAGCAGTTTCTGCAACATTTATAAGAATAGCTCGGTGTCCGAAGCCGCAAAGACCCGCATGTTGACACAGCCGGCCATGAGCCAACATCTGGCCTCCCTGGAGGCCGAAGTGGGTGAAGCGCTTTTTATTCGAACGGCACGGAAGATGTTGCCCACTGAACGAGGGAAGGAGTAATACTCCCAGTTGGCCCCACTAATCGAGTCGCTGGAGGAGACAACGGTGAATTTCAGGACGGCTTCACTACCGATGCTCACCATGATCAAGATAGGCACTGCACACGAGTTCTATACGGAAAAAATACATCCCCGGCTGCATCGAGTACCTGAAATTAATGGATGAGGAATTTGTGATTGTGGCCCCTCAGGAATATGAAATACCAGACACAGACGATCTCGAAGTATGTCATTCCGAATTTACATATGATATTGAAGGCTATAGGTAATGGAACCGGGCTTAGTGTGATAACTACCTATCTGAATGATGAGGCGTCCAGATTCGCGAGATTATGGCGGTCATACACGAAGAGGGATAAAGATCAGCCAGTGTCTGTTGGGGGATCTTTATCTATATTATATATAAATATATTTATTGTTAATCCATTAAAATATAATTGGTTTTATAGATAGAGGGGGAATACACTAGCTGAGTAACTAACAAAGATATAGGAGGAGAGAAACAATGATAGTATTCATGACAGGTGCTACTGGTTATATTGGCGGATCCGTGGCGAAGGTGCTGATTGATGCCGGACATGATATCTACGGTCTGGTGCGTGATCCAAAGAAGGTGGATGCGCTTAAGCAACTCGGTATTGAGCCCGTGTTTGGAACATTAGAAGATAATGAAGTGCTGACCAAGTATGCTAAGTTGAGTGACGCGGTCATTCATACCGCCGATTCGGATCACAGAGGGGCTGTGGAGACCTTTATCGCCGCCTTACGTGGTACTGGCAAAGCATTCCTGCATACATCAGGTTCCAGCGTGGTCGGAGATGATGCTCGGGGCGATTCTGAAAGCGAGAATATTTATGACGAGGAGACGCCGTTTGTTCCCATGGATATTCGCGCTGACCGGGTCGCTATCAACAATTTGGTTCGCAAAGCTGGAATAGATGAGTGGGTTAGAACTGTGGTTATCGTGCCTTCCATGATCTATGGCGATGCACTTGGATTGCCGACGGAAAGCGATCAACTGCCTCAGGTTATCCTCAAGTCCAAAGCGGTGAGAGCGGGCGTTCATGTCGGCAAAGGTGTGAACTGCTGGTCCAATGTTCATATCAAGGATTTGGCGGAATTATATCGATTGGCTTTAGAAAAAGCACCATCTGCGTCATACTTCTTCGCAGAGAATGGAGAAGAGTCATTTCAGGATATTGCCAAATCCATCAGTGAAGCACTTGGCTTTTCAGGAAAAACGATGAGTTGGCCGGCCGACGAAGCCATTGCAGAACTGGGCGATTGGGCTCGATTTGCCATTGCATCCAACAGTCGAGTACGTGCAGTACATGCAAGAAATCTGCTGGGCTGGCTACCTTCGGAAGAACCTATGCTGAGCTGGATTAAGAACATCTCATAAGCGAGAAAAAGGCTTTTTGCATAGCGGACATGCTGGAACTGATGACGGTCAACGGCGAATGGAGTTCGTGGGATTCGCAAGCGATGAACGCCACTTGCTTCAGCAAGCTTATTTATTACAATGATTTCGAATTGTTCCTCATTTCGCAGGATTCGTATCATTTGGAATCAAAGTGTTCATAGTGTCCAGATAACGATCTGTTTTTCTACTTTATATTTAGCACTTTATTTCGCTTCCCACTGGTGCACAAGAGCCATTAATATGCCTTGAATTAAACCAGGTTATTGAGTAAGATAAAAATATGTTAAAATTTACATCCTATTATTTTCGTTATTGGTTGAAAAATATGGAAGTTAATTTGCGGAGGTGAGACTTTTGGAAACGATCGGTGTAGGATTCTTACATGCTCAACTCTATGCAAAGTTAGCGGAAGAAATGGTAATGCTTTGTATAGAGGATAAGGAAACAATATTACCATTGTGGTAAATAACTTTCTTCCGACTGGCTTTGCACCTTATTTATTTACTAATAAGGGAGTGAGTCAAGTTGAAGTATTCAAAAGCAGAGGATATTTTTCCAGAAGAATTGCTTATTGTAATTCAGGAATATGTGCAAGGTGAATTGATATATATACCAAAACCAAAAGAGAGTCATAAAAAATGGGGAGACAATACCCAAAGCAAGCTTATGATTGCGAATAGAAATGTAGAAATTCAAGCTTTCTATCGAAAAGGAATTCAAATCAAAGAACTATCTGAGAAATATTTTTTATCCATAGATAGCATTAGAAAGATAGTTTATCAAAAACGTTAGACAAGTCCGTTCGGCCGATCAAATTGATTGGCTTAACGGACTTTTTTGTGTAAAAGACGACTTAAATCAACTTATCCCTCTCATACAAACGTTATTTGATGTACATTAAAATTGAATGGAGGGGGAGATGATTATGGAAATAAAAGATGCAATATTAGGAGTGAAAACAATGGATGAATCTATTAAGAAAAAGTTGATGGATAAGAATGAAAAGTTAATCAACATGGTTGTTGAACGTGCTAAGAGAGACTTTCCTGACGATATAGCCATTATTGGACTTACCGGTTCTTTTTGTACGGGAGATTTTCATGAAAAAAGTGACCTAGACTTGATAATCATCAACAACACAGATCAAGGGTGGAACATTTCTTCTTGCTTTATTTGGGATGATGTTGGGTACGACATATACTGCACTCCATGGGAAACCAGAATACAGGCGCAAGCAAACCTGGAAGGTCCTGGTGTTTCCAGCTTAACGGAGATGAAAATACTTTATTGCGCGAAGCCGGAGTATTTGGAGAGATTCAACGTTTATAAGCAAAAGGCGCTTGATGAACTTTCTAAGCCAATTGGGAAAGACTGCCTTACAAGAGCAGAAAAGTGGATTGATATAGCCAAGCAAGAATATACAGGATCTATGTTATATAACGATATTGGATCAGTAAAGTACGCATCTGCTTGTGTGGTAGATAATCTTGTAAATGCCTTAGTCAGTATGAACAACACATGCATTAAGAGGGGAATTAAGAGGTGTCTTGAAGAAATACTTGCGTATCAATATATTCCTGAGAACTTTGAAACACTGTATATGGCAGTTATAGACGCAAATTCAATTCATGAAATACGTAAAGCATCACTCGATGTATTGAGAAGCGTTGTTCTTCTATATGATACCATGCTAGAAAAGTTTGTAGAAAATACGATACCAACTTATGACAATCTTCGGGGAACATATGAGGAATTATGGTGCAATTACCGAAACAAGATAATTAAGAGTGTTGATGCGAGCGATAAATCATTTGCATTTCTTGTAACAATGGGTGCACAGAATTATCTTGACGAAATGACAATGGACAGAGGAATAAAAAAATTCGATCTGATGCAGTATTTTGATGCCAATAATCTCCCTGGATTGAAAATGGCTTTTCTCGGTGTTATGGATGAATATTTGGCTGAGTATGAAAGGGTAGGAAGAGAAGTAGAAAAATACGAGAATTTTGAAGATCTATACCGTAATTATATGATCATTTAAGATTGAAACTAATTTTTGAAGAACTTCGCGAAGTCATAAGGATAAATAAACTGGATTACGCGGGTTGCTTGGTCGAGGAGCAAGCAGAGCTTGCGACCAGACACATCATCAGCAAACATAAAAAGGGTCGGAGCAGGGGGTTAACCCTCGATCCAACCCTTTTTATTTACCTCTTTACGGTTCAATCCCCCATACAAGCTGATCGTTCATATACCCGGTAACCTGTTCATTGTCTGCGAACTGACTGCTGGATGCTTTAAACGAGTAATCGTTAGCCTGATTGTAATTGGAGCAGTCGGTTTTGGAGAAACGCGTTTGGATTTCTGCGCTTTGGCCAGGATTAAGCGTTCCAGCCGAACTCGTAAAGCCAATTTCCAGAACATAATCGGCTCCCGCAACCGGAGTCTCCAGTTTAACGAAATTGCCGGTTACATTCGCACTCCCGATATTGGCCCATTCGCTCCAGAAATTCTGTGGTTGTTCGCCGTCAATTGTATAGTAGTACCGGAGGTTGACATCACTTAACTGAATCGCCGAATCACCGTTGTTGATTACTTTGAATTTGGGTGAGATTCCGTTGGTGGAGGCACTCGTATTGCCGTTAAACGATTGGATTGTCAACTCTCCTGCGGGTACAGGAACACTGTTGTCCACCACATTTACTGTAAGCACAGCGTCATTTCCTCCGCTGAAATGAAAGATTATCGTATTCTGGCCCAGTGGCAGCGCGGAAAGATAGGATTTGTGCAGAACGATAGCAGTGCTTGATGTCGTATATTCCTGATCCGCTATAAGAATGTAATTTCCATTCGTTATACTTGCAAGCTGGTGTCCGTTTAAAGTAAGGGATATAGAGATATCCTGTGCGAGATTCGATGCTTTATCAAATGTCGCATTCACTGGCGAAATCACAGCGCTCGGTGTTGAATCGACAATTTTAACTTTTAATACGGGATCTTGTCCTTGATTAAAATCAAAGATGATCAAATGCTCTCCAACCGGCAGTTGAGCAAGAAATTCTTTTTTCAGTAGCAATGTATTTTCGTTTAAGATGTAGTCCTGGGTTGAGGTTAATGCATTGGTACCTAATCGGATAGCGGATAACGTATTGCCGTTAAAATTCACGGTGATGGCTTTGTCACTTTGATTGGCCGCGTATTTGTCAAATTCGACGCTGGTAGGTGTAATGGATGAGCTTGGGACTGGATTGTTGACTTTTAGATCAGGTAGCTCATCTAATGTGATTACGTAATCACTTTGATAAAGCGTTGTTAAGGTAGCGGGATCATTAAAGGCGGTACTCATGAGATGCTCGCCATACCAAGGGCAGTAGTAGAGCCATCCCGCTTTTTCCTCTATCAGATTCTGTACACTTGGGACGGTGTCGTTCTCTGTCATGGCTACCATTTTAGTGCCATCGGTTAAATCAACAAGTTTATAGAAAGTCGAGGTAATGGCGTCCTCATTGGGTACGCCGGACAAACCGTCATCACGGTTGTAGATCGTATTGTATTTATCATAGCCGACAATATCAACCTGATGATCTCCAGGATACCAAGCAGGAGAATTGCTGTACACGTAGCTATTGTAGGTCCAGATCAAGTTGTGCAAGCCGTATGTCTCTGAAAGTTCGGTATAGAGTAGATCCCACAGCTGCTTTTATACCTCTGCGCCTGCCGAAGCCCACCAGAACCACGCGCCTTCACCATTTATTCCGCCGTTGCCTTCCGCCTCATGATAGGGACGGAAAATAACCGGCACGTTGTTATCTTGGAGAATCAGCAGCTGTTCTGCCAAATCCTCAATGGTCATCATCACGTATTGAAATTCTTTCGTACCAGGAACCACCGCATTGGCAGTATTAAAATTGGTTTCCGTCGGCTTGTAGGTGGCGTCTTCCCAATCTACAAACTCCCCAAGCTGATAGGTGGTGAAATTGCGAGGCACATTGATATGCCAGGCAGCTGTGGCAATCCCACCGCGGTTATTCACCCATTCGATGGTCCGTTCGGTTGTGTCGTCGTCCCAGCCATAGAGCGGATTATAGTTCATAAAATCGAAGCCGCGGATTGCTGGATATTTTCCGGTTAAATTATAGATCCAATCAAACTCTAACTCATAATCGCCGTCATTTCCACTTCCATAAATCTCCTGCTGTCCAGAGATAATATGGTTGCCGTAAACCTCCGTTAAATAATTCATCAACATCTGTGTTTCTGGTGTTGCTTGAGGATCGGTAAGAATAGGCTGCACATCCAAAGGATCAAGATCGGCATAATCAACAGTGAAGGTGTCGAAATAAGCGAATCCCCAACCAGCCTTCAGTTGAATGGTGTTGCTTCCTTGATTCAGCTTATAAAATCCAAATTCAAAGTCAGACCATGTGGTCGTGTAGGGCAACATAAACGAGCCCTTGGTAACGCCGTTGACTGTTAAATATTGAAGTCTGCCATCAGGACTGAGCTCTTGCATGTAGCGGGTGGAGATCGCATACATGCCCGTTTCTGGGACAGTCACTGTGAAGGTTATTGTGCCAGAATTCTGCATCCAGACAAATCCGCTCCCGGAGAATCCAGGCTTAGGTTGTCCGTAAATTTCAGTCACCACTTGAAGATCGGAGGTGAGCTGAGCGTTCTCGCTTTCAATCGTGAAAAGTGGGATGTCTGCATGTACTGGCGCTGTCATCAACCCAAGGAGTAGGGTAAACGCCAGCATAATTGCGATTGCCTTTTTAAACAAGTTTTTCATAATCATCATTCCTTTCCATGTTAAATTGATAAATATTTGTGACATCTAACATTTCATGGATGCGCTTACATAGCGAACATAACATACATGTAATAATTTGTAAATATTAGAGAATAAGAAAATAAGTTATTGTTTGGATGTTCCGACAACACATCCCTTTTATCGAGAAATCGCCATAGCGGAAAAAAGTACGCTGAGGCAGCGATTAATTTTCGATAATGATGTTTGCCAATTTAAGATTAACTGGATTTACAATTGTATCTCCAACAGGGCACTTGATCTTCAATAATTGTATGATTTCATCCACTGTTTCTTTCGGTGAATTAGTTTTGATTGTAAATGAGCAGTCGCTAAAATAAATGTGGTAACAGCAGCCATTTTAGAATCTCCTATGATTAAATAGTAATGATTGAATTCGTGAAATAAAAGTCACTATTCCAGTGTGTATTATAAATTTTAGTTTAATGATGTAAATTCATTCGACATCTAGTACATGAATACACAAAGAAATTTTGAAACCAGCTCGCTCCAAAGTTAGTTCAGAAACTTCAAATTTTTCGACCCGTAGTGGTAATTATTGTTGTTTATACCCAATCCAAGTTTACTAAAACCCATATTATAGGTACATGGAGGTGTTCTAAGTTGACTATTTATTCAAACAAAAAAAAGAGAATTCTCATGAAATGCAAGTCAAGTTATCGTAGTTTATGTAAGAAGAAACTGAAGAAACATAAACCCCATAGGAGCAATAAAAAAAGAACTAAGTGTCTAAAAAGAAGCGGAATTTGCATTAATAAGGATATTATTTGTAAGATAAATAATCAAAAGAAAAGCAAGAAGTGTTGTGAAAGAGGATCTAGAGGTAAGCGAGGTAAGCGAGGTAAGCGAGGTAAGCGAGGACCACATGGGTTTAGAGGAGAAACTGGAGAAACAGGAGCAACTGGAGCTACAGGTGCAACAGGTGCAACAGGGGCAACAGGGGCAACAGGTGCAACAGGGGCAACAGGGGCAACAGGAACAACCGGAGCAACTGGAGTAACCGGAGCAACGGGAGCTACAGGACCAACAGTAGCAACCGGAGCTACCGGAACAACAGGCGCAACTGGAGTAACCGGAGCAACGGGAGCAACAGGAGCAACAGGAGTAACCGGAGTAACAGGAGCAACGGGAGTAACCGGAGCTACAGGCGCGACAGGCGTAACAGGAGCAACTGGAGCAACTGGACCAACAGGAGCAACTGGCGCAACAGGAGCAACAGGACCAACAGGAGCAACAGGAGCAACAGGAGCAACAGGAGCAACAGGAGCAACTGGCGCAACTGGAGCAACAGGAGCAACAGGAGCAACCGGAGTAACCGGAGCTACAGGAGTAACTGGAGCAACAGGAGCAACAGGAGCAACAGGAGCAACTGGAGCAACAGGACCAACGGGAGCAACAGGACCAACAGGACCAACAGGAGCAACAGGACCAACAGGACCAACAGGACCAACAGGAGCAACAGGAGCAACAGGACCAACTGGAGCAACGGGAGCAACAGGAGCAACAGGACCAACGGGAGCAACAGGAGCAACGGGAGCAACAGGAGAAACAGGAGCAACGGGAGCTACAGGACCTGCAGGGGGATCAACAGGAGAAACAGGAGCTACAGGAGATAGTGGTGAAACGGGAGCAACAGGAGCAACAGGAGCAACGGGAGCAACAGGAGAAACAGGAGCCGCAGGAGAAACGGGAGCCGCAGGGGGAGCGACAGGAGCTACAGGCGTAACTGGCGCAACAGGCGCAACAGGAGCAACAGGGGCAACAGGACCAACAGGCGCAACTGGAGCTACAGGAGCTACAGGAGCTACAGGAGCTACAGGAGCAACAGGAGCAACAGGACCAACGGGAGCTACAGGCGTAACTGGAGCAACAGGAGCAACAGGACCAACCGGACCAACGGGAATAACTGGAGCAACAGGAGCAACAGGGGCAACTGGAGCAACCGGACCAACAGGCGCAACAGGAGCTACAGGAGCAACAGGACCAACGGGAGTAACCGGAGCAACTGGCGCAACAGGGGCAACTGGAGTAACAGGACCAACGGGAGTAACCGGAGCAACTGGCGCAACAGGGGCAACTGGAGTAACCGGAGCTACAGGCGTAACTGGAGCAACAGGACCAACCGGACTAACTGGAGTAACGGGTGATGGATCACCATTTATTGAAACCGTAAAAATGGGAGACATAGACACACTAATTGATTTTAACGAAGGTTCTGGAAACAACCAAGCCATTGGCGCTCTTGCCTTTAATGGGCAAGACTCAACGATCAGTAGACTTGCAGCTTTTGTTACACAATTAGGTAGTAATACAGGTAGGTTTCAGATGGCTGTTTTACAACCAGTCAGTTCAACAACAGCTTCGGTTATTGCTGTGACTACTGTATCAATGTCCTTTACACCAGGTCTGTTCATCCTGCCATTAACTGCACCTATTACGCTGTTAGGTAATAATATTTATTATCTGGCTGTGTACAATCAAATTAATGGGTCTTCAATAGGTGGTAGTACTACGGGAACAGGAAGTGTAAATGATGCCTTCCCAATCAATTTTAGAGCTCAAAACCTCACGGGTTTTACGGTTGGTGATCTCATAAACACAAGTGATGTAAGCTTGCGGTTATCACCTTGGGTCGCTGGATTAGTCTAATTATTATTTTGACTTTGGTGCAGGCCTATTACGGATGTCAAAGTAATTATCATTCTTAAGAAACTTAGTTAGATAGAATATTTAGAAAATAAATTTATTAGATATAACGATAAAAATATATTTTATTTGGTTTCTCATTGAACACAAGAGCTGAAGTAACTTCCATAAAAACAAATTGAAGCCGTGGTTCTTCTCACAGACTCCGTTGATGCGCCTCGGTACAGCTGAGGATATCGCCAAAGGCGTGCTGTTCCTGGCCTCGGATGATTCTTCCTATATTACAGGAATTGAACTGCCAATCGACGGCGGATATTACGCCAAATAAATTATTAACTGCCTATCTAAATCCCCGGGAAGTCGGAACCTCATTTCACTCCCGGGTCTTTTTCTAACGAGTTATGAAGAATTTAGAGAATAGGGAATGGGAAGATCGGTACCATTTTCTTTTTATGTACAGGAAATTCTTGCCGGAGCAAGATGGCCGTAGGTTGGGCTAAGAAATACTTAGGGGGGACTTGGAATATTTATAGTGCTGGCATTGAAGCCCATGGCTTAAACCCTAAAGCTGTAAAAGCTATGAATGAGGTAGATATTGATATATCTATGCAAACCTCGGATATGATTGATCCCAATCTTTTGAATAACGCAGATCTAGTCGTTACCTTATGTGGCGATGCTACTGACAAATGCCCGATTACGCCTCCAAAAGTGAAACTTGAACATTGGAGATTTAATGATCCAGCCAAAGCGCAAGGTACAGATGAAGAGAAATGGGCAATGATTTATTATCCAAGTACGGTTCTCGGTTGATTGTAGTACATTTACATGATAATAACGGAAGTCATAGCGAACACGGGTTACCCTTTGACGGCACGATTGATTAGTCTACAACCACGAAAAAAATTGTGGAAACGGATTATTCAGGCTCAACTACAATAGAGTCCAGAATTTAGGATTATGAGGATTTATCGGCTAAAGAGTTTTTACATAAAGCGTTTGAGCGAGCAAAAAGGCTGGAAGCATTAAAGCTCTAAAATCCGTGAAACAGAAATAATCCGTAACAATCATTGATATATGCAGGATACAGTAATTAGCAGCATCTTCACCTTACCCCTTTAAAGTGAAGGTGCAAGTACAGGATTGCTTTAATTTAGGCCACTGCGCCTATCCAGCCAGTCAAGGGAAGTAATATGCCAACACATATAGTCATTGATTTTCCGGAGGATCTTGAACTAAAGAATTACATTAATTCTATTGTTACAAAACATGGTTAGTAAACAACTCATTTGAAACGAGTTGATTTTTTGTGTCGGAATCGGAGGGGATTGGCTACGGGACCAAGTTCTTGTCCGATTGCCAATTTGATTCAAAATTCGACTATTTGGAGAGGAAGCAAAATCAGAATATGCTTTATATCTTATAAATTTGGCTGAAAAAAGCCATAAAATGACCCCTCTATATAATAGTTTTAATAAAAATGGAATTAAAAAAAGGATTGTATCTATAATTTAATTAAAGAAAACATCGACTTTTGGAGTAGCACTTGCAAGTGTACACTGCTTTTCCGGTTAAATTAGCTAGCCATATATTTCAATGATCCAGAGGCTGTAAAATTTACTCCTGAGATAGCAAAGCTTGTAATCGGGGCCTTGAGATTGGATGGAGATTAAGACGTAAATATTGGGGGAAGAGTTACGAAACTGAAGCTACAAAAGCAATTTTACAATGTACTTTTGATAACCTTGAAATAGTAAGAGGGCAAGAACATGGTCTTATTGCTGATTTGATATTCACTTAAATAGAGTTTTTTCAATCCAGCTCTCTGATTACTTGTTATTTTAACATAAGCTCATTAAAGCAATATCCGGGTGATGATAGCGCAACAGTGATTCAGGAATCGTTGGAGATTGGTCGATTTCGGACAATCTGCGAAATTTATGTCGGCGGTGATGTGGCGTTGAGTGCCAGAATGTACGACATTCAGCAAGGAAAGCTTGCCATGTTGATCAGTCAGGGTGCTGTGGAGTTTAGCAGGGTCAAGATCGAAACTGTATAAGAGGTCGTCCCATTTGCAGAGAAACCTGCTTAGGGGACGATTTCTTCTTGTTCTACCCCTCATCGAACTCGGGTTTTTAGCCGTATTCTTTACCGAAGTCCTCCATTTTCTCAAGGACCGGCAGTATTTTGATTCCCTTGTCCGTTAACGAATACTCTACCCGTGGAGGAACTTCCGGATAAACCTCACGTTTAATAACCCCATCGTTCTCAAGCTCCTTAAGTTGCTTGGTGAGAGAGCCTTGTGACAAACCTCCAAGAAATTTTTTTATATCCGTATAACGGCGTGTTTCACCTTTTAGATACCATAATATAAAATATTTCCAACGTCCTGAAAGAACATTTTGAGTAAAGGCAATCGTGTACAACTCCCCTTTTTCATCCTTAAACTCTTTATCAAATCCTTCATTACAGACCCTCATTTGTTGTTACTCCTTATCTATTGGTACAAAAAATTGTACTATGTTCATTTATATTGCCCTCTTTGCAGATAAAGCAAATGAATTTATGATGGTATCAATGCCACTAAACAGAATAACTTTGTTCAATTTTTAGTTAGCAGACTAATTATTATTGTACCACAAAAAAGTGATCCAACACTCACCTAACCTGAATAAAGGAGAAGAGATACATGAAGATGCAGTTGGCTCTACAGATGGTTTCCGGGTATGGCGCTGAATTCAGCGCCTGGAGAATGCCTGGGACCGACCCAGCAGCTTACACCAATATAGATAGTTATGTGGAGCGAGCCAAATTAGCTGAAAAAGGGAAATTTCAAATGATCTTCATCGCGGATACTCCTGCATTATACAATGACTTAGGTCCTCAGACTCCTATGTTCCCTATGGATCCTATGTTAGCACTAATGGCTGTAGCCAGAGAAACGAAACATATTGGGCTTGTTGCTACCCTCTCCACGACATTCAATTATCCATATAACATCGCACGTCAGTTCAAAGCACTGGATGTTATAAGTCATGGCCGTGTAGGATGGAATGCGGTCACCTCATCCCACCCATTAGCGGCGGCGAATTTTGGTGCTGAGGTTTCTAATCGCAAAGAACGATATGACATGGCTCATGAATCCATACAAATTGTCCAAGCCTTGTGGGGGAGTTGGGAATCAGACGCTTGGACATTAGATGTAGAAGGTGGAAAGTTTGCCGACATGGACAAAATTCGACCTATAAACCTTGAAGGGCAATATTATGCATCTCGTGGTCCTTTGCCCATCCCTCCCTCAGAGCAGGGTCAGCCCGTTATTTTCCAAGCAGGCGGAGGGGATGAAGGATTGGAATTGGCTGGGAGGTACGCTTCTGGTGTCTATGCAAATCCTTATGATATAGAGTCCGCCCGTGAACACAGACAAGCACTTCGTCAAAGTGCTGCCCGTTTTGGCAGAAATCCCGATGATATTAAGATGTATGCAGGTTTTATGTTTTCCATAGGTTCAACTGATGACGAAGCTTTGGAACGGCGAAGACAGCTTATGAGTTTTAATCCTGAGGAGATTCCAAGTAGGGTTAGTTACCTTGGTTCTATGATTGGTTTACCGCTATCTATGAACTCTGTCGATATTAATCAGCCTTTATCAATTGGCTTGTTGAAGAATGCATACGCCAATCCACGGGATCCACGTTCACCCAGAGTTTTAAAGCTACTAAAACAAGGGCTAACTATTCGGGATGTTCTTGCCCATGGTGTCATTAACTATCATCCGGTAGTTGCAGGTACCCCCGTACAAGTTGCTGACTTTTTGGAAGAATGGTTTTTGGCCGGTGCAGTTGACGGCTTCTCGGTTGTTCCTGATATATCTTATGATGGAGTTTCTGATTTTGTGGACTTAGTTATCCCAATTTTGCAGGAGCGTGGTTTGTTCCACAGGGAATATGAGGGGAAAACACTGCGCGAGAATATGGGGGTTCCTTATCAATACGGAAATGCTGAAATAGTAATAACGAATAAAGGAGAAGATACAAATGAATAATACCCTTGAATTGCTTCATAATCATACATCTGTTCGTTCTTATACAAATCAACCACTGACAGAGGAACAAGTTAATGCAATCTTTAAAGCAGCTAATCAAAGTTCATCGTTCAGTCTCCTGCAGGCTGTGTCCATTATTCGAATTACAGATCCGGATCTGCGAAAAAAAGTGATGCACCTCTGCATGGATCAACCCTACATCGAAGAAGCAGCAGAGTTTTGGATTTTCTGTGCAGATTTCAACCGTAATCATCAAATTGCCCCGGATGTGGACATCGAGAATATTGAATTTCTCCTGATTGGAGCATTTGATGCGGGACTGATGGCACAAAATGCGTTAACCGCTGCTGAATCCATGGGACTTGGCGGTGTGTTTATTGGTGCAGTCAGAGCAAATATCAACGAATTATCCGACCTATTACATTTGCCGAAGTATGTGATTCCTTTGGTGGGACTATGCATCGGTACTCCAGCGGGAGATAAACCAGAGCTTAAGCCACGGTTACCGCAATCCATGGTCTTGCTAGATAATCAGTATCAACCACTTGATCAAGAGAAACTAGCCGTCTATGATGAAACCATGTTGAAGTATTATGAAAGCCGCCCGGTTAAGGCTCCATTCACAGTGAAAAAAGTAAAAGGATGGAGTGACCATATCCAGGATCATCTCCAGAGAAGTATTCAGACCAAAACGATGGGTTATTTGAACAAGCAGGGATATGCCAAAAAATAAGTTTAACGAAGTCGAGTATAATGATCTTTAGTCTGGAAAAACTGCCCTTGAATAGGGGCAGTTCCCATTTATAATTGACATCCGTTTTTTACCGCGACATATTTAGTAGGCTAAATATATTTAGAATGGTGGAGGTTAGTCCATGACACATGCAGTGGATTGTGATATTCGACAGTCGTTAGATCGGATCTCCTCACAAATGCGTCGAAATTATGGTGAATCTCTAAGGGAACTTAACCTTTATGTCGGGCAAGATAATTTATTGTATCGTTTGTGGTTAGGCGATGGGGTAACACAAATGCAAATATGTGAACACTTAAAATGCGAACCCCCTACCGTGACCAATATGGTTAAATCACTGGAGCAGAACGGATTCATATACCGTAAACGAGATGAACAAGATGCACGGGTTATGCGGATTTCCCTTACAGATAAAGGCAAAGAATTAGAAAAACCAGTTGAGATTAAATGGTGGGAGCAGCAGGAAAAATTACTGCGTTCCATTTCTACGGAAGATCGGCTGATATTAAGACAATTAATTCAAAAAATGGAGAGTAATATATTATAGGCTCTCTATTTTTATAAACATATATTTAGCAAGCTAAGTAAATTTAACACAGAAAGGAGTTGCTGATAAGTGAATACAGGAAACAGTCTACAGCTTTCTATTCTAGACTTTGTTCATATTTATAAAGGATCTGACGCTAGGCAAAGTCTCCAAAATATAACGGAAATGGTTCAATTAGCAGAACAGTGGGGGTTCAACAGGTATTGGTTTACTGAACACCATAACACAACAACCTTGATGAGTACTTCACCAGACTTGCTAAGCCTGCATGCAGCAGCTCACACCAAAACCATACGAGTCGGTTCCGGGGGGATCATGTTGCCTAATCACAGCCCCTTGAAAGTTATGGAGAACTTTACTCTTCTCGAAGGATTATATCCAGGGCGTGTTGACCTTGGGATTGGCAGGGCTTCAGGTACTGATGGCAGAACCATGTGGGCATTGCTAAGGTCCCAGGAATTAATGGAGGTTAATGATTTTCCAGAGCAATTAGATAACCTGCTTTCCTTTTTTGACCGTAACTTTAAAGAAAACCACCCGTTTAGTCACATCAATCCTCCTGGAGATAAATCAATGGTTCCAGATATGTTTATGCTGGGATCTAGCGAGGGCGGATTACATTTTGCCTTGGAAAAAGGATTAGGGTTTGTTTTTGCTGCTCATTTGGCACCACAACTGGCTATTCCTATGTTAAGAGCTTACCGTTCGAATTTTAAACCTTCGTCCTATTTAAGTGAACCCCAAAGTATGTTAGCGACGATCGTTATTACAGCTGAGACGGAAGAAGAGGCTAAATATATAGCAGGACCGGCGGAGTTTATGTGGGCCCAGATGAGCACAGGGACGAGAAAACTTACTTTCCCTACACCTGAAGAAGCCAAATATCACAAATACACTCCTCAAGAAGAGCTGGCTAGGGAACGAAATAAAGAACGCTTTGTGATTGGAAGTGTTAGACAGGTTGCTGAGCAACTTCAACAAATTGCGAAAGCAAGTCTAGTGGATGAAATCATGATTGCAGACTTTTATCCTAATCAAGAAAGCCGAAAGAAAGGGCATGAATTATTGGCTAAGGAATTAGGTTTATCGCAGGGAAATAAGTGAACTCGTGAAAAGGAGATCATTCAACCATGGAAGAAAGAAAGCTTAAATTAGGAGGAATTATTGATGGCGTTGGTTGGAATTACACGGGTTGGAGACACCCCGATATTCCAGCAGATGCCAGTGAAAATATTGAGTATTACGTACAGAAAGCCATACAACTTGAACAGGGAAAGTTCGATCTCATCTTTTTAGCGGACGTAAGTCATATTGGACCTGGCATGATCCCTCACTATCTAAGCATGTTTGAGGGCGTATCTATATTGTCTGCATTGAGTATGGTAACTCACTCCATTGGTTTGGCCGCAACCATAGCGACTTCATATGCTGATCCATTTACGGTTGCCAGACAAATCGCCTCACTCGACAAGATTAGCAAGGGAAGAGCAGGGTGGAATGCGATCACCTCGAATCCCGGAGGATTAGCCAATTACAGCCGGTCCCATTTAAGGAAAGCAGATCTTTATCCCATGAAAAAAGAGTTTCTAGAGATTGTTGAAGGCCTCTGGGATTCGTACGAAGACGATGCATTCATACGTGATAAGAAAAGTGGGGTATTCTATGACCCGCATAAGATGCATCCGCTACATTATAACGGGAATTACTTTTCAGTGGAGGGACCCTTAAATATTAGTCGATCCCGACAAGGCAGACCGGTCATCTTTCAAGCCGGTACCTCCCCGGAATTCATGAATATTGCTGCACAGCATGCTGAAGTCATCATGGCACCTGGAGATGATTTTGAATATCTCAAGGGATTTACTGCGGACCTTAAACGTAAAGTGCAAAATCAAGGGCGTTCACCAAACGACCTGCTGATGATGCCTTCTCACAATCCCATCGTTGGTGAAACGGAAAAAGAAGCCTTGGACAAGCTAAGGGAAATCGAATCATGGATGCCTAAAGGTTATCGAGTGCCGAAACCTCTATTAATGGGATCTGCGGAGAAGGTTGCCGAAACAATAGAACATTGGTATCGAGCAGGCATCATGGATATCTTGCTGATTAGACAAGATCATCCAGCCGGATTTGAGGACTTTATCCGATTGGTTGTTCCCATATTACAAGATAAAGGCATATTTCGAAAGGAATATGAGGCGGATACACTTCGGGGGAATTTAGGGCTACCTTACCCTGAAAACAGGTATAAAAGGCAATAAACAATAAAACAAACAAGAGGAGATTTTATTATGAAAAACCGAATTACACAACTACTTGGAATTGAGCACCTATTATTTCAGCAGCAATGACATGGGTAACCTCTGCAGAATTTGTTGCAGCAGTATCCAATGCAGGTGGTATGGGCGTATTGGGGCCAAATGCTGGCCAAACCGAAAAAGCAACGAGTACAGAAGATATGGCAGATCGACTAACCCAAGAAATTCGCAAGGTTAAAGCCTTAACGAATAAACCATTTGCTGTAAATTACATTTTCCCAATGGGAGAGGCTATAGAAGACCCATTTACTAATGCAGTTTTTGATGTATTGATAAAAGAAGATGTGAAATACGTTATTGCCATTGGACAACATGTGGTCGATCGTGAACTGAAACGGCTTAAAGAACATAACATTAAGGTAGTCTACAGAGACTTAAGCCCAACCGTAGAAAAGCTTGTAGAAGCTGAGAAATCAGGAGTGGATGCACTTATCGTTACAGGTTATGAAGCTGGTGGCCATATGAGTGATTATAAAATTAGTACTCTTTCGCTTGTTCCACAGATAACTTCACTTGTAAAAATACCTGTGATTGCTGCCGGAGGGATTATAGATGGCCGGGGAGCGAAAGCAGCACTATCTATGGGTGCAGAAGGTGTATATATGGGAACAAGGTTCATAGCGACTAATGAAAATCCGGCTAGTATAGAAACAAAAAAAGCCATCATTAAGGTGAAAAGTGAAGAGTTTATTGAATTTAAATCAGGTATAGGACATTTGAGAACCATTCCAACAGAAGCGGGCAAAAAAGCGTTAGAACTCATTAATCAAGGAAAGCATGAAGAAGCATACACATATTATGGAGAAGGGTTCAAAATAGGAATGTTAGATGGCGATCTGATCAATGGAACCATAAGTGTTTCTGAATCAGCCGGTTGCATTCAGCAAATTCTAACGTGTCAAGAAGTGATTGTTGAAATTGTTAAATCAATCGGATGAAGATCTCAAGAGGAGAGGCTTCCTTTTTAAACAGGAGGAAGCTCAACATACCAGAATTTAAAATTCAAAATAAGGGAGATGTTTTTCAATGAATAAAAAAATTCGTACAGGAGTCATAGGTGCTTCAATTAATAACGGATGGGCAAGCGGCACGCATATTCCAGCAATTGAGCATTTAGATGAGTTTGAGCTTACGGCAGTGGGGACAAGCAATATGGCGAGTGCAATGAAGAGCGCAGAAGCCTTCCACGCAGATCACGGGTTTGATAACATGGAGGATTTGGCCCAACATCCTGATGTGGACATGGTCGTCGTCAGTATTAACGTCAAGGAACATTATAATGCCGTTAAAGCCATTGCTCCTGCTGGAAAACCGATCTATTGTGAATGGCCACTGGGATCAAATACGGGTGAAGCACTTGAAATGCAGGAATGGGTGACGTCCCGCCAATTGCCAAATGCGATTGGATTACAGGCCAGACAAGCCCCAGCCATTCAGTATGTGAAAGATTTATTGGCAGAAGGTTATGTTGGAAACGTATTGTCTGCGAATCTAAAGATCTCCATTGATGGTATGGGTGGCGTCGGTGACAAGTCCACTGCGTACTTGTTTGACCGGAAGATTGGAGGGAACTTGCTGACCATTGTAGGTGGACATAATCTGGATGCATTTACCTACATGCTTGGGGAATTCACCGAACTTTCTGCCCTCACAGCACAGCAGTTTCCTGAAGTCGAATTGGTGGATATTCAGAAAGTCATCAAGAAGACGACAGATGATCAAATACTGATTACTGGAAAATTAACGAGTGGTGCCGTAGCCAGTATTCATATTCAAGGTGGAGTCAAACATCAGACAGGACTAACGCTTGAAATTTTCGGAGATAAGGGTACAATCGTGCTAAGTGCGCCTGCATCCATTCAATTCGGATCACACCAATTACGCGGTGCAGGAACTACTGACAACGAGCTTCATGAACTAACTATTCCCGATTCCTATTACTGGGCTCCACCTTCTCTAAAAAGTGATTCAGGTTTTGTTCTGAATATGGCTCAGGCTTATCGTAAGTTCGCCCAAGATATTCAAGAAGGCACAGCCTTAACACCTACTTTCGCGGATGCGGTGAAGCTTCATCAGTTACTTGATGCCGTCGAAAAATCAGCACAGACCGGTGAACGTCAATATTTTTAATGCTTAAAAAATCGTTTCCTCAGCGATCAGGTGCAATTAACGAACTATCTGACGTATTGAATTTACCGAAATATGTGATCCTTTGGTGGGGTTATACATCGGTAATCCAGCTGGAGATAAACCTGAGTTGAGACCTCAGCTGCCTCAATCCATGGTGTTACTTGAAAATCATTACCAATTACTTGATCAAGAGAAATTAGCTATCTATGATGAAACCATGTTGAACTATTATGAAAGTCGTCCGGTGAGTGCCCCTTTCACCGTAAAAAAAGTAAAAGGATGGAGTGCCCACATCCAGGATCATCTCCAGAGAAGTATTCAGCCTCAAATGATGGACTATTTAAACAAGCAAGGATTTGCCAAAAAATAAGTTTCAGACAAATTCAAACTTTTTGAACCTTAGAGCTGCCCCCAATAGGAGGTAGCTCTAAGGTGAATTGACACCTGTATATCACCGTGATACTTTTAGTCTGCTAAATACCATTCGGATGACAGGGATGGATAATTCATGACAGATGCAGTAGATTGTGATATTCGACAGTCGTTAGATCGGATTTCCTCACAAATGCGTCGAAACTATAGTGAATCTCTTAGGGAACTCAATCTCTATGTAGGGCAAGATAATATATTGTATCGACTGGTGGTTGGGTGATGGGGTGACACAGATGTAACTGTGTGAACACTTGAGATGTGAACCGCCAACGGTAACAAACTGAAAGCATAAGCTTGAGTTATCAAGCTTATGCTTTATAGTGCATCCAACATGGGAGCTATCTATAGAGTATGAATCCCTAATGAAGAAGGCGGTAAAGACAAGGGTATCATCGTGAGGTAGAATCTGAAGGAAGTCTGTGTCAAATATCCTGTCTGAGGGACATGATTTTCATATTAAGATAACGGGACGATCTATAGACTCTATGAAAATGGTAAGCTTGTAGATACGCAGAAACTGAGAGTTATAACTCCTAACCGTGGACGGCTTACACCAAGATTATAGGCAAGCAGCGGGATTATACGAGTTAAAGATTGAATTAGCGAATAGCCATCGATAGGTTCGAAGTGAGGTTATTCGGGTTGAGGTGAAATATATCTCAACACAAACGTCTCCTGCAGGGCATCTGCACAATCTTCGTCTTTGTTGACGATGGACCTTGCAGTTCTATACAAGGGTTCACCTGCTTTCTTGACTAAAAGTATTAGAATGTTTGTAACGTTACATATATTAGATCGGGTAGGTAGCTAGAAGGTTACATGGAAAAAAACACAGTATACGGGGGCGATACCCCGTATGTGAGAAAGGGACCTATTCTATAGTAGAAAAAATTATGAATGAAACAATTTCTTGCCTCTATTCGTGTTAAGCATAGACACATGCACATGATTATTGAGGGAGAGAAGCATATGGTTAATATAAAAATTGAAGGATTAAATAAATCCTATCGGAATTTTCAAGCATTAAAGGATATTGATCTGCAAGTTGAAAAATGTGATCGAGAGGTTAAGTAAGGATTATTCCATTATACTATCTCCCCATATTATTAGTGATAGCGAATCTAGCTGTGAAAAGGTAGCCGTCCTAAACAACGGACAAGTTCTTTTCCAAGGAACGACTGATGGGTTGGCGCAAAAAGCAGTAAATTGCATCTGGGAATTTCGGGTACCCTACGATGAGTATGATCATGCTGAGAAGGGTCACTTAGTTATTTCCAGTAGAAGAGAAATGAACCAAGTCGTCTTTCGAGTGATTGCTAAAAACAAGCATACTTCTCACAAGGTAGTCGGGATTAACCTGTTTACTTTTGTATAGGCAGGATATGTTGATATCCCTATCGAATAATTTCCTTAAAGCAGATTTCTCTCACAATTCAACAAAAGGATGGATCACACTATGTTCTTACAAGATTGACTTTGGCGAACCCTCGTAACTCCATTGAAAATGTCATAGATTGAATTAAATCTTGCATAAATAAATAACCTCCTTTTTCACTAGATGATAAAGGAAGGTTTAGGAATTGGCAGTGAGAGATTGTAGGATTTAAAAAGCTACCGCGTAGCGGTTTAGTTCAACACCACTATATTTGTTCATCCATGGAGGAGCTTATGAAACTGTTGATCGTAGAGGACGATATTGGGATCTCGTATACAATTGCAAGAGTTATGCAGGATGAAGGGCATAAGATTACGGAGTGTCATAACGGAGAAGAGGGCTTGCATCACGCATTGAACGGAGAGTTCGATTTAATTATTTTGGATATTATGCTGCCTCAGGTTGATGGTTTTACAATCATCCAAGAGCTGAGGAAGCAAAGAGTGGATACCCCGATTCTTTGTCTGACGGCAAAAGACGGATTACACGACCGGGTAAAAGGGTTAACGATCGGAGCGGACGATTATGTGGTGAAGCCATTCGAGATTCCAGAGCTGATCGTCAGAGTTAAAGTGCTGCTGCGCCGTTATGGCAAGATTAATCAAGAAGAGCAGATTAGCTATGGCCCGATTGCTATTCAAGTTAGAAATCGAGCAATTACGATCACAGGAGAAGAGCTGACGTTAACAGAAAAGGAATATGAGTTGCTTGAGTACCTGCTCATGAATAAAGAGCAGATCGTGACGAAGGAGCAAATCTATTACCGAATTTGGGGACTCGATTCGGAAGCGGGAATTGGCATCGTGGAGCTCTATGTCCATTATCTTCGAAAGAAGCTGTCTCCATGGCATGCCGATCAATATATCCAAACCGTAAGAGGTTTGGGCTACATACTCAGAATAAAAATAAACGAGTAGTTTTTCAAAGGAAAATCAAAGGTTCATCTCTTATACTCTTCCTATAATCTATCAAAGGGGAGATTAATACATGAACCTTGTAAGAAAGATGTTTAAGAACACCAGATTGACTATTTTATTGGCAGCAGGATTACTTGTCTTGCTGACTGTAGCTGGTTTGTTATGGCCGGATCAACATAAATCAGAGGACTTCGGCACCATAATTCAAAAGATGGCGGTTGCCACCCTGAATGAGGACCCCGAGTCTCAGCTTTATTATGGTGCGGAAGAAGTGAATGGTCTTCGATGGGATCCCACTAAGCTTTCCGACTACTCGGATGCCTATTACCAACAAATTAACGATGATACCGAAGAATTTTTGAAAAAGTTGGATGCATACGACGTTGCCAAGCTTTCCTCGGAAGACAAGCTTACCTACGATATCGTCAAATGGCAACTAAGCGCGGCACAACAATTGAACAAATATTCGGATTTGAACACAGTCGGATATGTTTCCCTAGTCAGGTTCTCGTCGTTTTTCACTAACAACTATCCGATTCGTAACCAAGCAGATGCAGAAAATTATATTGTTGCGCTGAATGGGTTTTCGGACAAGGTCGCACATTACATAGACAGAATTCAGGACAAACAAGAGAAAGGGCTCCTCCCCACTTCTGAATTTTTGAATGAAATACTCATGGGTTATGACAATTTGAAGAGAAAAAATCCGGAAAAAATGGATTTGTACACTTCATATGTAGAGAAATTATCGGAGATAAAGCTCAAACCGTCCAAAGAACAGGAACTGAAAAAGGCGTTACTACAGACTTTAAGTGATCATGTACTACCTTCTTACGGCAAACTTACCGATTTGATCCAAAATGATCTTCTGAAGCAAGCATCCGTGGGTCAGGGGGTTTGGAGTCAGCCGGGTGGCGGCGAGTATTATTCTGCTCTGCTTAGACTTTACACTGGCACGGACTTAAGTCCTCTAGAAATTCACGAGATCGCCAAACGCAAAGCGGAAGAGATTGTAAAGGAGCTAAGAAGCCCAGTCCCGGGGAAAGCACAAGAGACTACAGCTGTAAACCAACACGTAGCAGGAGATGAATTACTGCAAACGGTTAACCGCAGTTTGTCGGAAATAAAGCCTCAATTGTCCGATTGGTTTGAAGAAGCGCTTATTCCCAACAATCCCGTGGATGTGCGGTTATATCCGGCTCCGTTGTCGATTGCAGGCGCGTTTTATCTCCCCCCTTCTATTAATGGCGATAGGAATGGAAGATTTTTTTTCCCGCCCGCCGGACGGTTTTCCGAAGAGGAAGCTAAAATGTTTGCGATGCATGAGGGCGTTCCAGGACATCATTTTCAATTTTCTATTCAATACAACCAACCGGAAATTCCATTAGCCCGTAAAATAACTAATTTACCCGGATTCACAGAAGGATGGGCAACCTATGCGGAATCTATAGGCGTAGAGATGGGCTTGCTTGATCAGAACACGGTACAAATTCATTTGCTTTCTTTGTACCTTGGAACCGTTATCGACACGGGTATTAATGGGCTGAGATGGACAAGAGAACAAGCTAATGAATATCTGGTGAGTGTCATCGGAACGGGGAACGATCCCTTGATTGACAGCACCATTGCTTTTCCCGGACTATTAACGAGCTATGCCATCGGATATGATCAATTCCAATCCCTTCGAGAGAAAGCGGAAAGCGAGCTCAATGATCGTTTCGACATTAAAACTTTTCATTCCGTTCTTCTTCGAAACGGTAATATGCCATTTCCGATATTGGAGCAGCAAGTGAATCAATACATCAAGTCCGTCAAATAAAAGGAGAGCAGACCCCGATATGATTAAACGCACGTTAGTACGAATGACGATATGGAACAGCACGGTCGTATTGTGCTTGCTCATCATACTGGGGGGAGCGTTATACGGGCTGGCGCATTATCGGATATATTCCGACATTGACCGTCAGCTGGTATTTAATATTGACCATATGCAACAAATTTCTCTAAGTAGCGGGGAGCAAGTTATTAACATTGATTCGAAGGAACCGGAACGTTTTATGATGCCATTTTATTGGAATTCCAACGATACCTTGATTCAAAGCTATTATTATAAAGGACCATTTATCGAATTGAGTTTGATGCTTCGGGAAAAACAAAACAACATGGGACCCGAGTCAATACGCGTGGATAAGAAAACCTATCGATTCGTGAGCAGACCCTATCAGGGAAATTTGCCATTCGCCGAGGAGCTGTCACACAGGCCCTTGAAAACAGTTCAGATATATACGGAAATTTCTGCCGAGGCGTATTATTTGAATCGGTTATTATGGAGTATTAGTATCGGAATCGGTATCGGTGCGTTAATATCTATCATCGTAGGTTACGCATTGGCTAGACGGGCGCTCATTCCGATTCAGAAGGCTTGGGACAAGCAGCAGCAATTCGTTGCAGATGCCTCTCACGAGTTGAGGAGTCCGCTTTCGGTCGTCCGAGGGCAAACACAAATATTGTTACGCCATCCCGATCATAGGATCGAGGAAGAAAGCGCTCCAATTTCAGCCATTCTGAAAGAAACCAAAAGAATGAGCAACATGGTAGACGGGCTACTTCTTCTGGCAAGAGGCGATTCACATGAGGAAGTCATCTCATGCAAACCTGTGCGAGTTGACGGGATCATTAAAGAGATTGCAAAAAATATAGAACCGATAATGGATTACAAGCAGTTGCGGTTACAGCTTCATGTCGAAGGCTCGGAATTGCTCATGAATGGAGATGAGGATCGTCTCATACAGTTGTTCATGATTTTGTTGGACAATGCCATTAAATTTACGCAGGCAGATGGGCAAATCGATCTTGAGTGTCTTAGGCAAGGGAAATCAGTTCTCGTAACCGTCAAGGATAACGGAGTGGGTATTTCGGAACACGAATTGCCACTCGTATTTAGTCGCTTTTACAAGGGAGATTCCTCTAGAAATAGAGGGGATCATGGAGCGGGTCTAGGGCTATCGATCGCGCGTTGGATCGTCGATCAACATCAAGGTTCTGTCCACATTAGCAGCGGGGTAGGGTGTGGTACGACCGTTATGATTCGTTTTCCAGTGATTAGTTAAATAATAGAGTTCATAGGATACTGCGGCAGCCGACCAGACAATCGGCTGCCGTTTTCATTAAGCTAAGGGACCAAGTTCTTGTCCTCCGACATGATTAATTTAGTGTCCAACGATACTAAATTACCTACATAAGCATTATCTGTGAAGCCTGCCAAATCAGGCTTTTTTATTTTTGTGTAGGCAAATTGATGTCACGCTAAAATGCACTAATCTTCCCACATTGTGGGATTTTGACATAAAGTCACCTACATTGTAGCGGTGCTTACATTTAGCAGAGAAAACGAATGTGCCAAATTGATTCTTCATAGAGGGAGTTATCTTTAATAGTAGTAAATGAGGATTGTTTAAAGAGATAATGTTATTAGGAAACTTATTATGGAAACAGATTGCAGTTATTATCAATGGCACCACTATATTACCTGCAGAAGCAATTGTGGAGGCAATTGGCGGACAAGTTCAGTGGAATAAGGCTTTAAAAACCATCGGTATAACAACTGCTACTGAGACTGTAGTAGCTGATCCTATTGCTGAAGAAGTTAAAATAAAAGATCGAAAAGTAGTTGAAAAAATGATAGAAATTAAAAAGAAACTAAAGTTGGGATTAACAAAGGAAGAGGTGCAAGCATTATTTAATGAAAAAATGGGCTGATTAACAGAAAAATTGGAGCTTATTTATATATTGAATGGAAAAATAATGAATTATATATGTATTCGATATCTTATGTTAACCTTGAAGATAATAAAGTTCACTTATATATTTTGAACAATGACGCAACGATTTCAGATATGCCAATTAGTGATTAGTCATGTTATAGAAAGATATTCATTTTTAAAAATATGGGGTTTTCAGGACGATACTGAGGACATAGTTTAAACTAATAGTGAACTCAATCAATTTAGAGAGAGGGATGTTACTTGAAAAGAAACGTATTATATATTGAAGATAATGAGAAAATAGGTAGTTGGGTAAAAGAAGAATTGGAACAGCGAGGATTTTCAGTTCAGTGGCTGCTTTCTGGTGAAGGAGCCGAAAAAGAAGTACATCAGTATGAAATCGTTATTTTGGATATAATGTTACCCGGTTTAGACGGATTTACTGTGGGAAAACGATTAAAAAAGGCAGCTCCTGCTGTTCCCATTTTGTTGTTATCTGCTCGAACATCGATAGATGACAAGGTAGATGGTTTACAATTTGCTGATGACTATTTAACGAAACCATTCCATACGGATGAATTAGTTGCAAGATTAGAAGTATTATTCCGTCGAAGTGGTGGAACACATTCCGAACGCATTTCATTAGGAAATCATATTGAAGTAGATCCAGAAGTCCAAATGGTATTGGACAAAATCACAGGAGAAGAAATTATATTGACAGGGAAACAACATCAAATTTTAATGTACTTCTTACGCCACCCTAATCAAGTATTACCAAAAGAACAAATCTATGAAGCAATTTGGCAAGAAACTTATATCACTGGTGATAAAACATTAATGGTGCATATCCATCGATTGCGTCAAAAGTTGGAACGTCATCCTGATTCCCCAGAGATTATTGAAACGTTGAAGGGAATAGGCTATCGGGTGAAACTATGAAACAGACTAGATCATTATTTCGTCGTTTCCTAAAAGGACATTTTCTATTTATCTTTTTTCCTCCAATTGTGCTTATTTTCATCTTTACGTTCATTGATTTTTCGGGCGGTATCAATGAAGAAGATCCGAATAGGTTAAATCAATTTTACGTTACATTACTTTTGTTTGGTTTTATTATTGTCACATTTGTTGTAATATCTTGGCTCTTCTTCTTGAGACTTCGTAATCGTCTCACCCGCTTACAGGAAGTCATGTCATTTTCAGCTAATAATAATTCATTTCCTAAACCAATATCTGTTCAAAGTGATCGTATGGATGAAATTGACCAGTTAGGAAGTTCTTTTAATTGGATGATTCAGCAGCTTGAAGACAGTCGCAAGCGAGAATGTGAAGAGGAATTATTACGACATCGACTCATTGCGAATTTATCTCACGACTTACGAACGCCACTTACCATTTTGAGAGGACATGTTACCAGATTAAATAAAGAATCCATGAGTTTAGAAGGACAAGACTCATTAACAGAGATCAACCATACGATTACAAGAGTCGGAGATTTAATGGATGATTTACTTTCCTATACATTGCTTACATCAGGGAAACATCCTTTCGGGCCCACTTCAACAGACATTGGACGTTTAGTAAGAGCTTCTGTTGCTGCGTGGTATCCTGTATTTGAAGAAAAAGAAATTCAGCTCGATGTTGATTTACCGACAGAGGAGACTTTTTATTGGGAAGCAGATCCTAAATGGATGACACGGGTTCTGGATAATTTATTTCAGAATATTCTTCGCCATGCAGCAGAGGGGAAATATGCAAACATTGTGGTTGATGTAGAAAAAGAACTGATCATTGTTACAGACAGAGGTCCAGGTATGGATAACTCTTCCTATGCGCGTGGGGCGGAGATTGGTTTATCGACTTCAAATTATATGTTGAAAAAAATGAAGCTGAAAGCTGACTTTACATCAAATGAAAATGGCACAAGAGTAGCTATTGGTAGAGCTTAACCTAAAGGTAACCCAGAATTAAACAACATGATAACCGAGATGTAACTTTGCTTCTATATAATTAGAACCATAACAGAAAGGAAGTGTTATGGTTGCTTACAATTAATAACTTAGTCAAACATCGCGGAACTCAAGAAATCTTATCAGGTATTAGTTTTAAAGCTAGACCAGGTAGAGTAACTGGTTTTTTAGGTCCAAATGGGGCAGGTAAAAGTTCTACACTTCGAATCCTGCTTGGATTAGATCGTGCCACCTCAGGAAGTGCACTAATTAATGGAAAGCCATTCGCAGAATTACATAATCCTCTAGCAACAGTAGGTGCCGCACTTGATGGATTTGGAGCTCATCGTATGCGAACAGGACGGGCGCATTTGCGTTGGATTGCTCATGCCGCAGGAATCTCTCGCTCACGTGTTGAGGAAGTTCTGGAAATAGTAGGTCTTACTAATGTAGCTAGCAAACGTGTTGGGAGTTATTCCCTTGGTATGGGGAGAAGACTTGGAATAGCAGCTGCACTTCTTGGTGATCCAAAAATATTGGTTTTAGATGAACCCGTAAACGGGCTCGACCCAGAAGGAATTCGTTGGATTCGGACATTTTTACGTGAACGTGCTGAGTCTGGAAACACGGTATTACTATCCAGTCATCTAATGGGAGAGCTTGCAGAGACTGTTGATGATGTGGTGATTATTAAGCATGGAAAAATCGTTGCAGATGGAACATTGGAAGAAGTAATAGGTAACCATTCCACGCTGGAGGAAGCCTTTTTTGCCCTGACCTCTGAACATGCAGGTGATGTTGTATGAGAGCATTCAACGCGGAATTATCTAAACTGTTCTCCCTGCCGAGCATTTGGCTTGCCTTTCTTATTGGAGCATTTGCCCCAGCGGTCTTTGCTGCCTTGGACATCATAGCACAAAAAGAGGAAATTATAGCTGGAGTTAGCACACGGCTATCGGAAGTTGGCTATACTGGATTAGCTTTTGGTGTACAAGGTGTCATTATTCTTGGTGTGCTTGCTGTCAGCAGTGAGTATTTGACTGAGAGCAGTGAATCTGGTGGAGGACAACAGATTACAACAAGTTTAACTGTTGTTTCATCCCGACTTCATTTTTTGCTGGCAAAAGCAGGCGCTGTGACAGTGATCAGCATACTGCTTTGTATTGTTGCTATGATGACAACTGCGTCAGCAACACATCTTATTCTTGGTGAGTACGCCCCTGCATTTGAAGCATCTAGACTTATTGGCGTGGTTTGTTACTGGGCATTTACTGCTCTTTTAGCATTTGGGATTACTTTGCTAACTAAGAATGGAATCATCCCGCTTACTGTGCTCATGATAAATTCATCCGTTGTATCATTTAGTGTCCTGCTTTATAGGGTTACAAAGTTGGCGTTTTACTTACCAGATAGGGCTGGCATTGATATGTTTATGTTTACGAGCGACACGTTCACAGGCAGTTTATTCGACAGATTTCACACCCCGTTCACAGGCGGTTTAGTCATGTTTGCCTGGGTAGTCGTTATTTTCATTGTTGCAGCTATTGTATTCCATAGGAGGGACGTTGCATCATGAGTGTCTCATCTAGTAGAAAGATAACACAAATCCTTGGTTCTGAACTGGATAAATTAGTTACATTACCATTGATTTGGCTCACTCTTATGGGTACATTCATTCTTAACTTAGCTTTAGCCGCAGCTTTTACTTCTGTTGGTCTTCAAGGGGCAGCAGAAATGCAAAATATACTGAATATAGGACTTGCTTCTATGGTATATCTTCAAGCAGGGTTCATTATTCTTGGTATCTTAGCTACTTGTTCGGAGTATACAGGTGGACAGATTCGAACTACTTTAACTACGATACCTTGGCGTGGGTTTCAATTATCCACGAAGCATTTGGCATTGGCAATTATAACCATTCCCGTGGCGTTTATTATTGCTGCATCAGGTGTACTATATACTTTTATTATGATGAGAGACACAGCAGTAGTGATTGAAATAGACACAATGATAGTAACATTAGTAGGTGCAACAGGCTATCTAACATTAACTACACTTCTCAGTGCAGCTATAGGTGCTTTATTAAGAAGAACCACTCCTGCTTTAGTGGTACTACTTGGTTATTATTTCATTGTCAGTCCATTGACGAGAGTTTTTCTACCTAGTATTAAAAATTATTTAAATTATTTTCCGGATACGGCAGGATATTATATGTATATGCCGCCTTCCTCTGATGAAATAAATGTCCTTACACCAATGCAAGGGACAGGTATTTCAATGTTATGGACACTGATCTTTATTACAGTAGCTATTGTATTTTACCGTAAACGAGATGCCTAAGTGTAGGTTTCATCGTTTTCACAAAATAAGGAAATGAATTTACCCCTCTGGAAAAGGATTGGCTTAAACCGATTTATGAAGAGCGAAAGCGAAGAACTATTCATGCCATGCCATTGCAAGAGTTAAATTTCTCATCAATCAGGCGTTGATTCATTATGTGGTAGACATCGACATTTTGGGTTTCTTCGACAACGTCAACCATACTAACCAATCTCAAAGGGACCATGGTTACAGCGGAAGGCCAGTTAAACACCATTCAGGACCACACCAGCGATCTCACGGAGTACGCCAACGCAGATCTTTTTACGAAAGGCCTCACGGGAGGAATCGAGTCCATCTACAATGCCGTCAACGCATTTTCGAATGGACGCGCAATGGAAGGAGGGGCCGAGGTTGTTCGTGCAACAGCCGATTTTGCGCAAATGGGCCTGATCCTCTTAGGTAATGTAAAAATATTTGCTAAACATACTGGAATCGTGAGCGCAGTCGATGATAATGGTCGATTCTACGGCCTTCTATCAGGCGACAAGCCTCAACTGATCGTGCGTGACGGCCAGTATGAAGGGCCTTTGCAATTTCAAGAAGGTAAGGGTCCCGCACGCGGGTTTGTTGCGACTGGTGGAAATCAACTCTGTTTCTACGACGGGCAGGACCTGCGAATCGTCGAGCTGAGTAAATTGCACAGTGAGGTTCCTGCCGACAGCCCGAAGGGAAAGGCGATTTGGCGAGTGGATGATGATGCATGGCGATCCATTGCTTGTCCGCCAACACTGAAAGACGATCACACCTGGGCGTATAACATCATTACGCTTCGCGAAGATGGTGCACTAATCGCAATCGTAAACCAAAAACTATATCTTTGGTACAATGATGAGTGGAGTGACAATAGTAAAGACCCCATGTTAGCGATTTGCGGACGAGCGGTCAAAGGCTGGCAATCTTTTGGCACCATTAAGTATGGGCTAAAGAAATTAGATGAACAAGCAGAAATTTATAAAAGAGAACATACACACTCGTGAATAGACAAAAAAATGATGGAGAACCAAAGAAGCCTGAGAAATCAGGCTTCTTAGATTGTGCGCCTCACAGTCGCACAATCTAAGTGGTTCAAATCCACTCGGTAACTTTACCCTTTATAGTGCCTTAGCCGAAGTAGAGGTCCTAATCCATCAGGGTTAGAAACAAACATTGTAGGGAGATTAATGATATTAATATGGGAACAATAATGTCATTGGACAGCAGACAACAAGAAGGACGATGAACTATTTTTAAAATGACACAGACATATGTACAAAATACGGGTTTTGTGAATAAGTAACTACTAAATAGTTATATAACATTAGTTTTCAGCTCAACATCGAAAAAACTAACTTTACCATACTACTTTTAGTTAGACCAATTTTTGAACACTTCACTAGCCTCCTTAATATCTTGGAGGAAATAAAAAGCCCCATCAGCGCTTTATTAATAAATCATTCCAATTTTCGTTGAATCCCATCCTACGAACATCAACCTCATCGTATTCTTCTATCAGTGATGCAAGTTTAAGGCCCCATGATATCCATGCTGCGCGGTCCTTTATGAAATATGAAATACGTGTGTCGTCTACATCAAAAAAAATCGCTTTTGTCATAATCATCTCCTATTCACTGTTTCTCACTTAATTGTAGCAGAATATGACAGATTAGATGGCCGTAAAAAGATAGGTTAATTCCACAAATAAGCCCGTAAGCTCCAACAAATCAGGGCTTACGGGCTGTAAATTAAAATCTACTTTATTTATCGTTACACCTGAGCAGACACTGTAGCATCCTGCACAATAAAATCGATCATTGATTTCACTTCAACTTTACCAGCAAAATGACCAGTTCGATCCAAAGTCGTAAACGTTACAGTATAAGGTACACCTGGAATAAGATCGAAATAATTATCAGACCATATGCCATCAACCTCCGAAGTCAAAACAACTTGTTTGGCTAATGCCTTTGATTGTAAAGTAATAATCGTTGCCCCGTCTTCTACTGTTTCGCTAACTTTAATCTCTGGCTGTTGCAGCAATAGTTTTTGATTTTTCACGAAATAGTAGATTGCTTGTGCCGCTTCTCCACTAGTAGCGGACCACGATGCAACGACAAATACTTCATTTTCATTGTATCCCTTCAGTAAATCAGCGATCGTTAGACGTTTAACGACTTGTGATGTATTTACCGGAAGAGCGACCACAGCTTGCTCCTCGTACAATACCTCACCTGACATATGACGTAATTGAACTTGTAATGTTCCGCTAACGGATTGGAGCTTATCAGATACAAGGTAGATCGCTAGCTCACTATCCTCAACCTGTGTCGATAGTAGTATACTCGCAAAGCTGCGGCGAGCATAATAGTTAAGTGCTTTCCAGCGACCATAGTAGTCAATTCCCGCCCATGAAGCAACCGGCCAGCAGTCATTCATTTGCCAGTATAAGGAGCCCATGCAGTATGGCATTTTTCTACGATGTGCTTCAATCGCCATTTGCATAGCATCTGCTTGAAGTACTTGACTTAGGTATAAGAAGCCTTTGAAATCAGTAGGCTGTGACATATATATATCCATATATTCCTTAATGAGACGATTTCCATCACCATTTTTCTGATGAGCCATCATTACTTTTGTATCGATTGCTAGATCAGATTCTTCGGCAAAGCTACGAATCGTACGATACTCTGGGAACGATTGGAATCCATATTCACTCATAAAGCGTCCAAGCTTAATTTGATAGTTTTCGAATGGTTCTACATTATGCCATACACCCCAGTAATGTACATCACCTTCATTGGTCAACGGATGTGCATGCTGCGCTTGATCGTGACTAACAGATACAATCGGAGATGACGGCCAATAATCAATTGTAGCGTGTAATTCTGCTACAACATCAGGTAATAGTTCATGGAAGATTTTCTCGTAATCTGCCCATATTTTCTCACGAATTGCTGGCTCATAATCCTTCTTCCAACCCCAGCCTCCATCCTCATCATAATGCGCCCATGCAGAGTCGATTTCATTGTTCCCACACCATAGTACGATAGATGGGTGATTACGTAGACGCTTTACATTATCAATTGCTTCTGCACGAACACTTTGCAAAAATGCCTCATCGCCAGGGTACATACTGCATGCAAACATAAAGTCCTGCCATACCATAATGCCGTACTCATCACATAAATCGTAAAATGCATCCGCTTCGTAAATGCCGCCGCCCCATACACGGAGCATATTCATATTCGCTTCTACTGCAGACTGTATCTCGGCACGGTAACGATCCTCAGTAACTTCCGAGATAAAGCTATCATTAGGTATATGATTCGCTCCTTTGGCAAATACAGCTACTCCATTAAGCTCAAAGTGGAAAGTTGCGCCCGAGCCAACCGCATCTCGATCACGAATTAATTTGACAGTGCGTAGTCCTGTAGTAACCGTCTCTTGCGCCAAATGAGAACTACCTTCGCTTTGCAAAGTGACTACAGCATTAAACTGATAACGATTAGGTTCCCCTAAGCCATTACTCCACCATAGCTTCGGCTCATCAATTGCGATCGGAAGAGTTAGATTATGCTCGCCTGCTTCGACATCAATATGTAAATCCCAAGTGTTATTATCTGACTGAACTTGCAATTGTAACGAGCCACTCTGTTCTACGGACACCGTTACTTTTGCTGCCAGCAGAGCAGATTCCGCAGTAACCGATAGTTGATCAATAAATAAATCTCTTACAATAACACCTGACCAACTAACTAATTCTACTTCGCGCCAAATTCCGCTTGTAACAAAGCGCGGACCCCAATCCCAACCATAGTGATAAGGAGCTTTACGAGCAAAAATACTCACCTTCTCCTCACCTAATCCACCTAATTCAGATTGATCGTTCGATGCAGGTAAAGGATAGCCTAACGCATGTAATTTCGGTAAATCCTCTTGAATCGGAGAACGGAATAATATTCGAATATGATTCTCTTGCGTATGTAATAAGCCAGTTACATCAATTTTCCAAGCTCGGAACATATTATCCGCTGAAAGCACTAGCTTTTCATTCACAAATACATCTGCATACGTATCCAAGCCTTTGAAGTGAAGCTCCTGACGCTCTTCTTGTAAAAATTCAGCTGATGGCGTGAAATACGTCTCGTATTCCCAGTTGAGTTTGTCAATCCATTGTAGATCATGCTCATTCGTACCATAGAATGGATTAGAAATACGTTCATTATGCAATAGATCAGTGTGCACACAACCTGGAACATTAGCAGGCAACCACTCATTATCCTTCTCTGACTTAAAACGCCATGAATCTATTAACATTGTTTGGCTCATGTTACATCCTCCAGTAATGTGCAATTATAGTCGTCCAGAAATTAATGTAATGAATAAAACCACATAAGTATTTTTGTTATTTTTGTTATAATTATTATAACATTTTATATAACAAATGATAACAGCACATAACTTTATAGTCAATAACTCTATCTTTTTTCCATTACATTCACAAAAAAAAGTCTCCTTTTTTTCAGGGAGACCATGGTAGATCCTCTAACGTTATTACTCTAGGATCATTATATACTTTATTGAGAAAATCCTTGCTGTTATGTTTACCATCCATTAGGAAATCACCGTTCCAAGTAATAAACAACCCCCAATTAGCTCCGTACTGTACCATGGCATCAGGATCAGGAATTGATCCATTTTCCATCATAGCAATATATTTCGTACCACCTGTTAGCTTGATAAGTTTGTCATAATAAGATGAAATGGCGCTATGATCACCTGCTACAGGATAACTATCATAACTAACAATATCAACGACATCATCACCAGGATACCAGCTCGGAGTTACTGAATTCCATACCCAGATAAGATTGTCCAGTTCATGTACATTGACAAGGCGATCATACATTATGCGATACAACTCAACAGCTGCTTCTGGGCCACTTGCTCCCCACCAGAACCAACCTCCATCAGCTTCATGCAATGGTCTAAATAGTATCGGTATATCATTAATTTTAAGAATTTTGATTTTCTCAGCGATAACATCCATATCTGATAGCAATAATTGGTACTGCTCGCTATTCTTATCTGCTAACGCATCTGTCAAATTGAAAGTAACAGCGTCAGTATAGAAACCTCTCCACCACTCTTTACCTGGTTCATTAATAAGACCTGTCGGTGCATTCCAATGCCATAAGAAGGAAACTATTCCCCCTTGCTTATGCCATGCAATAGCGGATTCAACCTCTGATGATCGTGAACCAAAAGCAGCTCTAGTAGGCGAATATTCAATAAAGTCAAAACCTACAATAGCAGGACGTTTACCAGTCATATTTTCTATATCAATAATATGAGTATAGTTTTGTTGTCCAGACAATACGAACTTGCCTGCTTGTTCATTCATGTATTCCATTAATTGTACAGCTTCTGGTGTAGCATTCGGATTACTTAATTGTTCGGTAAGAGGAGCTGCTGCTAAGTCTGCTATATCAATAGTTTGTAAAGCTACGTAATCAATATCAAAGTATCCCCAGCCTCTGCGTATCGTTATCGTATTATCGCCAGCTTTCAGAACTAGACGAGTAGCCTTTACTTCAGTAAACACCGCGCTCTCTTCAAAAATAACTTTACCGAACGGTTCATCATTCACATAAAGCTCAGACTCTTTATAACCACCCGAAGCACGGTATCCAATCGCTAATTGATACATTTGCTCTTGATCAACATGAATCGGTATGACGAGGTGATCATCCTCATCGGTAAATGATGTTACATAGCCATCACCCGAATAACCCGAAGCAGAAGTCATCAATTCAGTGCCACTTGTTTCACCTCTTTCCGCTTCAAAAATTAAGATTGATCCTACTTCCTTGATCTCTTTTGGTTGACGTTGCCCAGTTATAATAACAAGTATTAACGTCAAACATAATATCGCGATAAGAGCAATGCCTAGCTTCTTCACATTTTTCGGTTGAGTCATGTAATAATCCCTACTTTTCCTAATCGAAAATAAGTTTCTTGAGTTCTTTCTGTATCTCGGTGCTGCACGACTAACTCAAATCGATGTTCCCCTGGCTGAAGATCATCTCCACAATCAAAAAGTCTATACCATCCACTTGCGCCTACCCAATCTGGGCAATCACGATTCGACTCTAACCATGCACCACTATCTATTCGATAATGGAATTCTGCAGACTGATAACCAAAATCAAAAGCAAGCACTAGTCCTCTTCCTTCAAATACGAAGGTTAGAGTAGCACCTATCTCCGTAGTTTCTAGAATAGTATCAATCCATTCATAATCATGCCAGCGTTGTTCCACCCAACGTCCCTTGGTAACTATTTGTGAGAATGGTAATTCATGAACCCATTCCCAGCATAATGAATTCATTGGATCAATTAATCTATTATGTGGAATTTCATGATTAGTTAGCTTCGATATTTTGTCGCTAGCTTGAAGTTGCTCATGTAAATAAGAAATAACGCACTCTGCATACATACGACTACCTACTTTAGATGGATGAATTCCATCCGGTAGCCATTCTTCCATTGATAGTTTACCTGATCTAACTTGATCTAGTCCGTACTTCCCTACCCAAATGGATGGTAATTGATAATAATTCGCTAGCTGCTCAAACTCTTCAATTGATGGAGGATAGCTGTCGTTGTCCATATGCATGATCATCGAATCATCAAATGTATATACTAGAATCAGATCCCTAACATCCCCTTGTAGCAGTTTTCTAATGAGTCCTTCTCTGCTTCGATTACGTTTCACCGTCGATATTTCCTCATCATTGACAGCATATTCAATAAAGACTACATCACAGCCACGATCAATTAAATCGCGTTGAACTCTAAATACACTAAAATCACTACCTGTAGCACCTATTGCTGCATTCTCTATTCGAAATCTCACTTTAGGATACCGAGCAACTAACCATTGCACGACATATTCTGGCCAATTGGAGCGTGGTCTAGCATCTGTAATTGATCCACCTATAAATCCAAGAGTAACTGTGCCGACTGCAATACGATGTTGAAAAGCAGTCAGTGGTTCTCTCTCTATCCAATATGGAAATATCATCTCTATATCTCCTTCAACTTTTCATAAACAATTTACTTTACAAGGTTATAAAGTTAGGTAATAAATCTCGAGTCACTGTTCTAGGATCATTATAAAAATCAATCAGATCCTTACGCTCTGTATACTTTTCACTATAGCTAATTTGATCACCTTGCTGTTGATAGACAAATTCACCATACCATGTACAGTTCCATAGCCATAACGCATCGTCCTTGATCATTTCTGAAATTGAGGGGATGACGCCATTTTCCGAAAGTGTAATTAGTTTATTACTATTAGAATAAGAACGGGCTTGAAGAAAGCGATCTAACTGGGAGCTATAGTCATGTACAGGTGCATAGATATCTTCACCAATAATATCTACATACTCATCACCAGGATACCAATCGCCATGTTGACCATTCCATACCCAAATTAAATTATTCAATCCATAATAATCCGTTAATCGATGGTACATATATTTCCATAATTCAATACATGGCTCTGCTCCATGAGCTCCCCACCAAAACCACCCACCAACCGCCTCATGTAGTGGTCTCCACAATACAGGAACGCCCTCAGTTTGAAGTCGTAATAATTGCTGAGCTATCGCATCGATGTCTCTAACTAAGAGTTGGAATAATTCAGAATCTTTATCTGCCATTGCTTCGGAAAAATTAAAGGTCGTAGCCTCGGTATAAAATCCTCGATCCCAGCTCCGTTCAGGTGGAGAATCGATTAAGCCAACTGGAGCATTCCAATGCCAACAGAAAGTGACAATCCCTCCATCCCTCCACCACTGAATCGCAATATCGGTATCTTCACAGGTTGAGCCACGCTCAACCCGTGAAGGTGTGTAATTCATAAAATCAAATCCATACACCGCGGGATACTTACCAGTCGTTTCCCGAATAACTTCAATCTCAGGATGACCAATAACACCGATCTGCTGACCAGAAAGTATCTTTTCACCGTATACACTACAGAGATAATCCATTAACCTTCTTGCAGATGCAGAAGCCTTATCATTAATAAGCGTAGGCTGCACATTATAATACATTGATTTATTGTTAGTATCCATTACCATCACTCCTAAAACTTTTTATTTATCCAACAATACCGCTTCTTTCAATACTTTCAACGAAGTATCGTTGTACAACAAGATACAATACTAGTAATGGTAGAATCGCAAGTAATATCCCTGTATCTATAATCATTGCCACATGGTTCTGATCAGCTTTAAAACCTGAACTAGGCGAATACCCCATTAATTCGGGTATAAATTGATTGGCTTGAGACGGTAATGTCGCTACTTTCAAAGACATCAATTCCATGCCATTCATAAACAAAGTCGTATAGAATGTATCGTTGTACTGCCATACAAAGCAGAACAACACAACCGTAATAATTGGTGGAATAGCATTAGGTAGCATAATTCGGAAAAAGGTTTGTATTCCTCCTGCCCCATCAATAAGTGAAGCCTCCTCAATTTCCTTTGGCAAGCCTTTGAAAAATTGACGGAATATATAGATGAATAATCCTGCCTTCAAGCCAATTGCAGTAGCTGAAGTAATAACTGACGGCCAATAACTATTTAAGAGATTAACACCAGATTTTCCAGTTATCATTTCAAATATCCCAAAAACATCAAAATTTTTGAAATGCAAGTAATAAGGAAGCATCAGTGTTGTTGTCGGAACCAGTATCGTTATAATAACAAGCCCGAATAATATCCCATTGCCAGGAAAATTAAATCTTGCAAATCCATATCCTGCTAAAGCGCAACTAGCTACTGTACACAATGTTGTTACAATGACAAAGACTAATGTTTTCCCTAACATTGGGAAGTAATCAAGAATTCCCATCGCTAATACAATATTTTCCCAAGTGAAATTTACAGGTATCATATAAATGGTAGGATTATAAATATCCACTTTATCCTTAAAGGCAACAGCTATCTTTTGTATTATTGGATAGAGAATGATGAATGATATCCCAATAACAAGCAATGTACGAAATACTACATAAAGAAGATCAAATACTTTTTGTATTATCCGTTGATTACGATAATATCGTTGATCTGTAATTTTTTTACTCACTACGACCACGCCCCTTTCATCACTTTAACGTATAATTAGTTGTAATGTATTCGTTTGGCAAGTACTAGCCCGACAATAGCTAAAAATATAGTAACTACCAACGTATAGATCCAAGACATTGCTGCACTCAAACCGTAATTATGTGTCTCGAATGCGGTAGAATATATTAGATTCGTTATTGGACTACCACTGAATGAATCAATGATGGTATAGATGATATTCGTTAATATTAACGGACTCACCATCGGAAATGTAATCTTCCAAAACGATTCATACGAAGTAGCACCTTCAATCTTAGCTACCTCGTACATGGAGCTTGGAACAGATTGTAGTGCTGCTAGAAAGATTAAGATTTGAACGCCTGAGCTTGTAATAATGTTATATATTTGCAAAATTGCTGTAACTATATAATCTGCAAATGATAACGGTATTCCAATATCAAGTAGCATGTAGACGATTGATGATACATTATAGGACGATGTAGCTCCTTGCATTTCTTCAACATAAGTAGCACTACCTATTAAGCTAATTAAGCCACTTTGCTCTGCGGATGCAATCGCATTAGAAGCTAATATTACGGGTAGGAAAAAGATGGCGCGAGATAATGTCCGACCACGAAATTTCTGATTCAATAACGTCGCAGAGAACAAACTGAAGAATAAAATCATTGGAACAGATAATATCATTTCCCATACTGAACTTGTAATCAGTCGATTGAAAGTAGCATCTACAAATAATGCAGTTCGGAAATTTTCTAAGCCGACCGAAAGTAAGCTATAACCCTCCGATTGAATTTGCATCTTAGAAAAGCTAAATTTAATAGATTGGATTAGAGGAGACATATAGAACAATATTATGCCTATTAACCATGGTCCGATGAAGAAAAAGCCTAGCATCGAGCGCTTACGATGTAGAGACATTTTTTTCAATTTCATGGGTGATCTCCTCCTACACTGTAATTTCTTGGTGCGATTTGCACACCATTCACCGTCACTGCATGATCGTTATAGTTGACTATAATGACTTGATCATTATCATATTGGACTTCAACTACTCCTGGGTCATGAACAATTCGTTGACTCATTGTTGCATTACTTACCGTTGCTAACACATCATTAACTTCGCTATACATCGTTACAGCATCCTCCAGCCATATTTCATACTGCGTAGAGAAATACTCGTCGTAGCTAGTAAATTTCAATTTAGAGGAATCGTCATAGCTCCATATAAAATGTGGATATGCTCCTTGTTCAATAGCAACTAGCGTCTGATATTGTGCATCTTGCTCATCTAATAAGTTAACAGACTTACTTGTGTATGGAATGTATCCATGTAATACCATTTGATAGAATGGTACCGCTTCATCCGTAATATTAAAGTTGCTAGAGGATGATGGCATATCGATAATATGATCTGCGTATGCCCAAGCGTATGCATGAGCACCAACAACCAATGTTTCTTGCTGCTCAGATATGTGCTGAAGTGATTGCTTTACAACTTCTTTTGCTGTTTCACGATGAATAACTCTTGAGACTCGATAATCAGCACCAAGAACATTTCCTAGATCACGTAAAGAAACTCCCGTTACATTATACTGACTATAGCTATCAAGAAACTTATCCACGAAATAAGGTAATTTGGATGGTGATAGTAAATAATGACTGCCTAGCATAGGACTCATTGAATTAAACGAACGATTAATCGGATGTAGTTCTACAACTTCTCTCGTAACAAAGCGTGCAGCATCTGATGATGGTGTAAAGCTTAGATCATCTTCATACATCAATTGGAATGCGACATCTGGGAACAAATTACCACCATTTTGTTGTAATTGTGCAGCTAATTGTTGCATTTCGTCCTTGTTACCTAGCTGGGAAGCAATTTTTGTACGAGTTGGTGTTCCATGTCTGATGCCTTTGTCGAACCAGCCAACGTATCGCATGTTTACATTGTTAATTCCTTGACTACTTAATTGCTCGGCCATCGTGCCAGCTTCTTTGAAAGTAGTTAATGAATCGACGGCACGATAAGGCACACCAAGAAACGATTCACGTGTATCATATGATCCAATGATATCAAGGTAGAATGGAACATTTACTTCTGATGCCAGCTGCTGTAATACACCTGCCTCAATAAGATGTTCCCGATAACGTTCTGCCATGCCACTGTAATTCGCCTTCTCTCCACTTAAGAAGCTGTAGCGAACTTCAATATCACCGTTATAACGCTCTTCATTCAAGATTTGAATATCTTGATATACATTACCTGTATAAAGTTCAAGCCAATCTTCTCCGCGCAAGCTGAATGAAGCATACACGTTATTATAAGAGTTTTTCATTCCGCTAATGGAGCTAGTAATACTGCCTATAGCTTCACCATTCGTCATTTCTGCTATCCAACCTGCATCATTGCGTGCCAATCCAAACACAGGCATTCTAGCACTTTCACTAACCATACCGCGCAACCAACGACTATTATTCGGATCATTACCGTAAACACGTTGTACATATTGTTCTTCTTTCACTTTACCGTTGTTCAAGTAGATCAAACTTCCTGAACCATCTGGTACGAACATATACCCTTCGTCCTGCATACCTGCAGCACCAAAGAATGGCAATATATCAATACTACGGATTAGATAACCAGGAGACTCTTCAATCGTTGCTACAGGAACTTTGGCAACTAATTGATCCCCATCAAGTCGATATTCAAGAGAAATCGTAAACTTAGGCTTTTCTGCAGTAGGACCTGCTCCTGCACCATTCTCTGCCTCGTCGAACGCCAAATCCTCCTCGGTATAGCCGGACTCTTCAAATGCTTTGATCATTTTATTAAGTACAAGTTGCTTTTGCACTTGCGCATCTAATCGTTCCATTACACCCGACTTATCTTTCCTCTCTATATAACGTGCTTTTACGTAATTAACTGATCCCTCAGGCAAGTTAGCAAGAACTTTTGTTTCAAATCTTTCTTTACTAATATATTTGGGCAGTGCATCTATTCCTTTAGATACATCGCCTAATGTGTAAGTGATACGTACACCATCAGTAATCGACTCTACAATAAATTGCTCGCTTTCAATGCTTTTATCATAATTAGATGAAGTGTATAAATTCCCTACCATATCTCGATACTGCAAGATAAGTTGTGAAGATAATAATGCTTTTTCATAAGTCGAAGCTAGACTATCATTAGCTCGTTCCTGCGGATTACTATACCAAATCTCTCCTGTAGCAAGATTGACCACCGCAACTTCCGTTGACTTCTCATTGATGAATAACGCTAACTCACCATTGTCTACTACAAGCTTCATATCTTCTACCTTCGCAGAGCTTTTTGCATTAATTGAGCTTAGTTCTTGCCCATCTTCAAGTGTTTCACTAAGCGCCAATGCAGACAAATCTGTCGTAGGAGCTCCTTTATTAACTATTAATAGTGTGCCGATGATCAATCCTGTAAGAAGGAGAGCACCGAGCACCACATATAAAACTTTTCTATTTTTCATGGTTGCCTCCCCTTTTTACGTTCGGAACAACAATTCGCGGTATACGTTATAAATAAATTCATAGATTTGTTGAACCATACTTAATACAAGTGCGCCAAGGAAAACGATAATCCCCATCACAATGATCGTTAGTCCAATTGTGATAATCGTTTTCAATACAGTGTATTGATGTACTGTCATTATTCCAATAAAGAGCAGCCATAGGAACCACAAAGATGCAATCGAAATAAGTAAGTAGTAGAATACCGTCTCCTCTTCTGCCATAAACCGACTTATAAAGGTCATAGGAAGATAAACAAGAATAATTGGAGTTAACGAGTATCCTGTCGCCTTTACAATTTCTAAAAACTTCCCCTCACCGCCCATTAACGTTGTAATGGACCAGTTGGCAACACACCATAGTAAAAATGGTAAGATTACGGTAACAATATCCATAATACTATTGAGTGTACGAGGATCGGAATAGTTAACAAGAAAACCTGCATACTTCTTCTGTAGAATGAAAGCAAGAATTGTTAGACCGATAAGAGAATAAACAACTTTCAACTTACCTTTGTTTTCATACTTCATATCCCAGAAGCTATCGAACGGCTTAAAGATAACTTGTAGTGGGAAGTTGATGAAATCATGCTTCATAACGCTTGATCCCTCCCAACGGAATGACTGTTATTGGATAAAGCGTCTTTTCTACGCAACTTGCGCCATATAAACAAGCCAAATGCTGCAATGGCAATGATAAGAATCGTTGTCATCATTACACTAAAATGTTCTTTCAGTTCTTCACGACGATAACGTTTGAATGCAACAGAATATTGTTCACGCTCCATACCTTGCTTGAAGTAGAAAATTGCCTCCTCATTCTGCTTCGCCATAACTAATGAACGTCCAATTCCGATATATGCTACATCATAATTACTATTCAGTGTAAGTATCTCTTCCCAAAGCGGAACAGCTTCTTGGCTATATCCGTTATAATGCAAACGAGATGCCTCATTAACGAGATTTCCGAACTTTGTAGGTTTAAGAATTGTAATATTAGCTTTGGCCCGATCCAATATATATTGCTTCTCTCCATCAAATTCAACCGCGACAGGAGTTTTGAATGTTCCCATCTGATTGCCAAGTGCACCATAGATATAAAGTAAATTACCTCCTGCGTCATAAGTAAATACTTTACCTTGACGTCGGTCTAACGCACTATAAAGACCATCACCTAAATATTTTATATCTACAAAAACAGATGGCCCTACTGAAGATCGAAATAAAATATCTCCTCTTACATCGAAATAACCGAATCTTTTCAATACATCTTCTCCAGAAGGATTCAATCGTTTAATCGGTGTTTGTGTGTTCAAGTCAATATTAGTCGCATAAACAAACCCCTTATGATCGACATCAAGATTAGAAAATTCAGTAGGTATAAATAACACCATCTGACTGCGTTGTTCCTTCGTAGAAAGTGATCTCCATAAAATTTCGTAATAATCACGCTGAACTTCATTTTTTCCGATATACCCTAAAAATGATCCATCAATATCGAATTGCATAATTCCTTCAAACACACCATTCGCTACGACATACATACGTTTTGCTTCGTCTACAGCTATTTTTTGTGGAACGAATTTGAACCCAGCAGCAATAATATCTGATTGCGGATTTTCAATAACAAGTCTCATATTATACTGGTCATCGAACGCAATAACTTGACCTAATACGGAATCTGTCACGTACAGTAAATTATCGGTATCTACATATAAACCTGTTGGATTTTGAAAATTCGTCTTCATTCCCGCCAAAGTTGTATACCCTTCAATGATCTGCTCAACTTGCCATTGTTCATTAATAACAACAATTCGCTTATTTCCTGTATCCGCAATATAAATTGTACCGTCACGACCTATTGCCATATCATTAGGCTCTAATAATGTGCCTATCCCTAAATCCATCCCATATATCGTTTTCTCAGGTATATAAGCTGCTGGAGAAGCAACGGACTCTTTCCAATAGTTATAGTTATAAGCTTCATAGGGTGTACTTGCCTTCGCCACATCGATTAAGCTACTCGAGAAGAGAAGGGAAGCCATTACGACAGCTGATATCCATATCTTAGTGAACATAATTTCCCTCCTATTCTTTCATACCAGATGATGCCATCGTCTCAATGATTTTACTTTGTGAAAATATGAATAATGTGATCGGTACGCTCATAAGAATTAGCGCTACTGCCGCTGCCGCACCTGCCCTAGCTATTCCACCATATATAATTTGATTCGCTGCAAAATGTAGACTTTTTAGTTGTTCACTATAAATAAATCCATTTCCATCACTACCCCATAAAATTTGGAATTGTAAGATGATTAACGTTAACCACGCAGGCTTAACATTTGGCATAACAATTGTCCAAAAAATACGATATTCGCTTGCTCCATCAATTTTGGCAGCTTCCAGTAGTGCGTCTGGCATCTGCTCCATAAATTGCTTCATTAGATATAGGCCAAGCGAATATGCGAATGCGGGAATGATAACAGCCCAGTATGAATCAATAAGTCCTAGCCAGCTCATTACCATATAATTCGGAATGGCTGTAACTGCTGGTGTAAACATTAGAGATAATACAACAATTTGGAACATGACTTTTTTGCCTGGGAAGCGATGCTTTGCGAGCGGGTATGCTGCCGCCGAAGCAAATATAACATGACCGACAACACCCGTTAATGTAATGAATACCGTATTAAAGATGTAACGACTGAACGGTACCCAAGATTCTCCTAATAAATTAAGTAAATCGCTAAAGTTGTTAAAGGTCGGATTACGTACGAACAACGTCGGTGGGAACAAAAATATTTCATCTAATGGCTTAAATGCATTATTAACCGCATACACCAAAGGTAAAATCATAAATGCACCAAATAAAGCTAGTATTGTAAATAAACTAAAGCTCCCCCAGAACGAGCGATTCACCCTTTTTGTGCGTAATTTGAAAGAGAAGGGCATGCTCATTCACCTACCTTACGTAATAATTTTTGTACGATGAGGTTTGTACCTAGCATAATAATAAATAGTACGGTAGCAATTGAGGAAGCATAACCCATCTCAAATCGCGTTGTACCATAATCAATTAAATGGGTAACGATCGTTTCAGCGGCATAGTTCACACTCGGAAACCCTGCTAATGCGATCGAAACCTCGGCGACGGCCAGTGAGGTCGTTAACTGGATAACCGCACCAAACATTAATTGTGGACGCATTGAAGGCAAAGTAATATACCATAATTCTTGCCAACGATTACGAATCCCATCAACTGCACCTGCCTCATAAAGCGTACGATCTACCGTTTGCAGACCAGCAATAAATGCTAGGAAACCCGTTCCCAGAGATAACCATAATTGAACGATAATAATAATTGCTAGAATGTATTGTTCTTCCTTCAGCCATTGAATGGGCTCCATCAGTATGCCTAATTTAATAAGAAAACCATTAGCAATACCGTAGCGATCACCTGAGAAGATCATTAGCCAGATGAAAAACACATTACCTGAAATTGAAGGCGCATAGAATACTAGCGTCATAAAAGCTCTTAGCTTAGGAGATAACTCATTAATAATCCAAGCAAATACAAAGCACGCAATATAACTTATCGGACCTGTAATCACTGCAAATAGAATGGTATTTTTGATCGCAACTAAGAAAATATCATCCTCTAAAAATAGTCTGGAATAATTATGCCAGCCAATAAATTTAGGGAATTCTAGCATATTGAAATACGTAAAGCTTAGGAACATCGAGATCATAACAGGTAAGATTGTAAATACTGCAAATAAAATCATATACGGCGCTAATAGGATATAGGATTGTTTGTTCTGTTTCATCACTTCCCATTTCGTGCTCCACCAGTTGGACATGCTGTTCTTCCCTCCTTATTGTGGCAATCCAAACTCTTCTCGTTTGTTGTCGATCTCATCTTGAATATATTCGGTATAATCCATTAAAGCTTCCCTAGCTTCTACTTCACCAATAACCGATTTGTAGAATGCATTGAATAGATGACGACCGGTGAAATAACCACCTGGTACTTCAGGAATACCAACCACGTATTGGAATTGCTCTTTCAATTGCTTGTAATCTTCAACCGGCCACGGTAAACTATCAAGTGCATTAATGTTAGCCGTTGGATAACGAGCTGCTGCACCCATTAATCCTTCCATCTCACGACCGAATTTCGCTTGCGTATCGTCGCTAGTCCACCATTTCATAAATTGCCATGCGGCATCTTTGTCGTCAGCTTTTTCAAGCATCATAACAGAAGAACCACCACTCGGTACCTGACGATTAATTGAACCATCCTCTTGCACTGTACCTGGCATTGGTGCAAATCCCCATAATCCACGAATTTCTGGTGCAAACACAGTGAGCTGATTATAAAGCGTATAATCTGCAATTCCGATTGGCATTTGCCCTGTACGGAAACGATTTGCAAAGTCATATTCACGTTCTAATTTATAATCGGTATAGTACTCCGTCCAAGTCTTGAATGTCTCAATGGCTAGACGTGAATCAAGATCCGATTGTTTTCCATCATTGCGATAAAACTGACCACCATTTTGGAATAATAACGTTGCAAAGAGCGAGTTAGGCGGAATGTTCTGACCTTGAATAGCCGCTTGTTGCACTTGTGGCATGCCAAATTCCATATGGTTTTTACTTAATATCGCTAGCAATGCTGACACTTCATCCCATGTCGTGGGAACTTCTAATCCAAGCTCCTCCAGCACATCTTTACGATAGAACAGCATATTGAATGTTTGCTGTTCAGGTAAAGCATACACACCATCAGAGTATTGATAAGGGGCAATTGCGCTTGAGCGGAAGCGTGTCTCCACTGCTGCAAAGTCTTCAAATTGTGTAAGATCAACTGAAGAATTACGCATCGCAAAGTTTACCGGTATATCATTATCTATTTGCATCGCCACATCTGGTCCTTGCCCTGCTAACGTTGCAGGTAATAACGTATGCATTTGAACAAGCTTCAAGTTGACATTAATCCCCGTCTCTGCTGTAAATGTCTCATCGATCATTGCTTTCATCGTATTGGCCTGGTCACGACCGCTACCAATCCATACTGTAATTGTCCGTTGATCTGTAGTATCAGATACGTTACCGATGCTGTTGTAATCAATAAAGAAAGAATTCACAAATGTCTTCACTTCATGCGTTGCTTTTGCCATCAAACCTAACCCATTGATTTTTAACTTCTCATCTGGAGAAGTTAGTAGAATCGCATCGATCTCGAGTGGATGTTCTCTAGCTTGCTGCACCCATGTGCCAAGACCACCTGTATTCGTCTTATATTCGTTTAATTTACGATGAATATTTTCAGGTTTTTTGATCATTTCATCGAGCTGGACAGTCATTGTTTTCAATAATGCTTCTTGATCGCTTGAACCATCAGCTAATGACTTCAATTGTGCTGCTACAGCTGTTAGACGGTCTCGTTCATTCGTTAAATTCTCAATTAAATTAGGAATTTTACTTGTAAGCTGATAATCACGATATTCATCAGGCTTCGTACCTGTAATCATGAGAATACTGCGATACGTCGAGTTCAACTCGTATAAGGAATCTTCAACTTCAGCAATTAATTCGGCAAATGGCCCGAGTGTAACTTCCATTCGAATCGTATGTTTACCTTCGGTGAAGTGATATAAGTACGAATTGTCATCTACTCCAAGTGTCTCAAGACGATAACCACTCTTGTATTTGAAGCCGACTGCATTCATTTCTTGGAATGGAACTTGACCATCAATATAAAGTTTTCTAGTAGAATAAATTCCTCTAACCCAGTTCTGCTGAGTTACAAATGATAGATTGTACAAGCCATCAGTAGGAACATCTACTTCCCATTCCACCCATTGTCCTGGCATGCGCCAGTTAAATCCGCCAATTGTATTTATTTTTATTAGTGAAGCGCTATATGGTGATACCGCTGCACTAGTACGTTCACTAACGGGATAGAGTGTAGGAGAAGATTTTACAAGAGCAGATTCACCTTCGAGTCGAATCTGTATTCCTGTTGTCTCTTTTATTCCTGCTTGCTCATATTGTTGCAATAACGATTCATAGGTTGGAACAGCTTGTTGCTGCTTCAAGCGTAATTCTTTCAGTACCATAGGCTCGCGAGAGGCTTGGAACGAAAGGCTATGTGTACCTTTACTAAAGTGAAATTGGAATGGCTCTGTTATGTAGCCATTAGAATCTTGAACGAGCTTCGTTGTCCATCGCGGAGCTTCGACTTGTCTTGGACGTAATTCATTCCCTTGATTATCCACTTTAACTTCTGATAATTCGTTATTCCATAATCGATCGAATTGGATAAATTGTGCTTCTTCAAATGGAACTTCTCCATCAATTGCAATTATTCTTTCGATGGATGAACTTTTCCCCTCAACGGGGTAGTACAATACTTCTAATTGATATAATCCTGCTTGCTCTACCTCAAAATCCCATTGGACGGTTCCTGTCTCACCTGTATACAATGCTGAACCTTCCATTCCCTCAACCTGTAATAATTCAAACTCAGTACCTGTCACTTGAGCATACTCTGTTGCGTCAATAACGATTATTGTGTCAGGTTTGGAAGCGGATTCATGATGAGATAAGTATGATACATAGCTATTCTCTCCACTTTCAGATGTCGCCAAAAAATTAGTAGTAGTCGGTATGACTTGATTGTCTTTGTTTGAAAATGTATTCATAATAAGGATGATTGTCGTTATTATGAGCAAGCATGCCCCTAATATAACGATCGCTGTAGCCTTATTTGGCATCCTATGCTGACGGCTCACCCAGTTTCCTCCTCACTTCAGCTATTGCTATGTACAATTATTGTTATAAGAAAAGGGAAGGCTTAATACACTTCCCTTTTCTTTATTAGTTCATTTAATTAATTACCAAGTTCTTGCACTGCAGCTTCTGCTGGTCCTTTATGAGTCTCCGCAGCGGCAGAAGCACTAACTTTATTAACAACAACATCATTAACAAATGCCCAAGTAGGGAATTCAGGGAAAGCGTCATCAAGAGTGATTAAGCCAGTGCCAGCGATATGATTTCGTAGCATATCAACATCATCTTCGAAGCCATACATACTCTCTAAATAATCTTGACCTAAATAATCTTCAAGCATTGGAATATCAAATGTTTCTTCATAGATTTGGTATACTAGATCCGCATCTTTTACACCTTTACCAATGAACTTCGCAGCAGCTGCTGTATTGGCATATGTGTATTCTGTTGTTTGGCTAGGACCTTTAGGAATTGGCACAATACCAAAATCGAAAGTCAATCCACCAAGATTCCATTCAGCTACCGTAAACATGGCTACATCGCCGTCTTTGAAAGTGTTAGATTCATTCCAATCCATTGGATCACCAGTATTAACTTTTACAACTTTATCTACATTATATAGTTGGTTCAAGAACTCGCCTGTCTCAATAGAACCTGCACTAGACAGCCCTTCAACTAAATTTTCCTCATCAGCAATACGTACACCGTTAGATACGGCGAAATGTTTATACACATCTAGACTCCATCCAGCGAATCCATATACATCATTTTTACCGTCATTGTTCGTATCTTTTGTTGCTAGCTTAGCAATCTCTAGGAATTTATCCCATGTCCACTCACCATTTGCATACAACTCTTTCGGGTCTGGAAGACCGAGTTGCTCGAATATAGCACGATTATAGTGCATACCCGCACCAAGTGATGTTGGATTTTCGAATCCATAGTAATCACCAGCGATTGGTGAATACTTCGTTAACAAGTTACCTTCGTTATTAATGTTGCTTGCTGAATCAGTAAATTCACTAATAGGTTGAATTAGTCCTTGCTTAATAAGTGGTAATGCTGCTTTATACTCCAGTTGTACGATATCAGCGAATGGTTCGCCGCTAAGTACACTATTCGTAAAGTTTGCAACCATTTCTTCAAATGGAACGTTCACGAATTCGATCTTCACCTTATATTTTTCCTCTACTGCTTTAATCTTTTCTAGTCTGTTAATATCTGATTGTGTTTCACCTAGTGGAGTTAGATCCCACCAAGCAGCAATTTTAATAACACGTCCACCAAGATCGTATGTTTCTTCTGGCTCGGGTGTTGGAGTTGGTGTTGCTTCTTCGACTGGAGGAGCTGTTGGAGTTGGAGTAGCATTAGTCGGACTTTCACCTCCGCTACAAGCTGCAAGTACCATTACTAGACAAAGAACTAGAAATGAAAACCCTTTCAATTTACGCATTGTCAAACCTCCCATTTTTATTATGTTTAGGCCACACCAACAAAACTGGACAAATGATGTAAATGAATATGTTCGCTCTCACATAACGATTTTTATTTTGTTATGTATTTGTTATTTTGTTAGCAGTTCTTTACATAACAAATACTAGCATGATCCTGAGAGTTTGGTCAATACAATATTTTTTTTCATAACAATCATTATATTTCATAATAATTTACATTTTTCATGCATTTTCATTGCAAAACGATAGCTGCCATGCTATGTTTGAAATAACAAAAATAACAAAAAAGCGAAGTGATTCATTGCATGAGAAAAAAAATAACGATACAAGATATAGCGAATGAAGTTGGCATGTCCAAATATGCAGTTTCTCGAGCTTTATCTGGAAAATCCGGTGTTAGTACTGAAACAAGACAATATATTGTTCAAACTGCCGAACAATTAGGTCATTTTAAAGAAAAGCCTTTTACGAAATTTTATGCTCCCACTATTGAAATTCCATCTGAATCCTGGACTGGCACCATTCTTGTTCTATTTCCTAACATTCCATATCAAGATTCAGAATCTTTATATTGGGGACCTCTTTTCAATGGCATCTCTACTCGCTTGAATCAAAAAGGAGTAAACATTCTTACATTGACTGAACCTCCTAATGATTCTATTTTCTCGCTATTGAATCCGGATGCAATTAAGGGCGTTATTACACTTGGTTCAATTGCTACTTCTATATTGCTAGAAATACAGAGCCTCAATATACCGATGATCATGGTTGATCACCTTGATTCGAATTTACAGTGCGATACCATTTTTTCAGATAATACGATAGCTGTTCAACAAATTATGAAACAACTGATAAGTGATGGATACCGTAAGTATCAATTTATTGGAAAGATTCACGATGCACAAAGCTTCAATGATCGTTGGTTAGCTTATCGTACTGCTTTAGAAGAGCACAATATCGAGCTGAATCAGAATCCAATACTAATCTCGCCCACTTTAGAGCATATACAAGACGTAGTTAAGGAAGCTGTTCAACAGGATGGGGTTCCTGAAGTGTTCGTATGCGCAAACGATACTACCGCAATGTTCGCTATTGAGGCACTAAATAGCATTGGCATACAAGTGCCTCGTGATTGTATCCTTACAGGCTTTGACTATACCTATCCTGAATTACCTTTATATGCAACGGCTAATGTGAATAAAGAAATTGTAGGTAGTCGTGCCGTAGATCAATTGTTCTGGCGGATCATGAACCCGAATCAACCCTATGAACGTAAACTACTTAATGCGGAACTAATCTTGAAAAGACAATACAGTAAAGCATTACAAAAAAATAATCAACAAAAAGAGGAAGTAGAGGGCCACTAAGGGCATCTCTACTTCCTCTTTCAATATAAGGGTTTTACATGGTGTTCGGCATGAAATCCAAAATACCGGAACTTGCCCGTACCCCATTTACTTCCATCAATAATTTTATTATCTTTATGTATAATCTGAACTATCCCTATGCTTTACAGGTGAGTTTCATCTCGCTGTTGATTATCATTGCTTCTATTGTTTTCTTCATATACAACTTGCGCATTTCGAAGTTTGCTCATTTTTGGCACAGCAAAAATAGACGAATATTAAACTAGTTATTATTAACTAAACTCAACGATTTTAACATTGCAATAAATTGATTTTTAGACTCAGGTCTCTTATCATTTTTTGTGAAATTTAAAATATATATGACCCTTCCTTCCAAAGGTATTGATGCATAATAAGTATCATGTGTTCCTGTAATACCTGAAGCTGCAGAACCATTATCGGAATCTAATGTTATTAATCTAGATCTACCCAATGGTATATTCAAATACTCATCATTAGTTACGCTACTATGATTGGGCATTTGTTTAAGTATATTAAAGTTATCTATATAGTTAATTGCTCCAACGGTTCCGAGATTCTCTCCAGTGTCATCAATTCTAAAATCTATCGATCCACTGTCTCTCGGATCGGTTAATGTCTTCGAAGCTATAAGATTCCCTTCTTCACTAAAACCCTCGATATCAAAAGGAACTGAAGTTGACGATGGCAGAAACACGAACCATATCATTTTTCCTGGGTCCACTTCAATCAATTTAGCGATATATTCGCCATTTCCCTTAGTATCAACGGTTACGCTCTTAATCAATGGGTCTAGAACATCTCCAAAAACCATGGGAAAGGGAGTCGTGATATTATCCATTTTAGGCATACTCATATAATTTAATGCAGACTGAGTTTGGATAGCATTACCGACTGAGAAACCACCACCCCAAACCCATTTCCAACCGATCCATGTTTTTCGTGCATACTCTACCTGAAGATTACTTGAATCTTCTTGATTAAATCGTTTCACAAATAAAAGCATGCCCCCTTCTACAGGTTCTCTGTGAATGAATTGCATCGATGGAATGCCTCTAAAATTTTGAATAGCATCTTCTGGTGTCTTACCGAGTGGAATGTGAATTGTACTGTTCAGCTCCATCGCATGAGACATGCGGCGATCTGCTAAACCACCAGGTCTATCGTTAACGAATACAAGTGCACAGAATATAATAATTGAAGACAAAATCAGTGTGGTAGTAATCCAAAGTACTCGTTTGTACTTGATTTGTATTTGCATGCCCTACCTCCATTACAACTTATTTAATATAGAAACCTAATAATAAATATACAATCCACTCAGTTATCATTTTCCGAAAGAAGACTTCCACCTCAATGAATGTGAAGGGCGAAGTTCAATGAGTAGGTGGGAGATGAATTTCGGTTGGCGATATCCAAATACTTCCTTTGTATGATATAATAGAACGAACGTTCCTGATATGATGGAGGTATGACTCATGTTAGTACATAAAGCATACAAATTTCGTATCTATCCAAACAGAAAACAAGCAGAACTCATACATAAGACCATCGGTTGTTCAAGGTTCGTCTTCAACTTTTTCCTTACCAAACAGAAAGAAAAAGATGCCTATTGGTACATCGTTGAAGAAATGAGACAGAATGGTCAACTACCATCCAACAACTGGAAGGGTACCTTTTTCAATAAATATGAGTCTGTCAAAGCTGTGCGTGAATTAAAAAAATACTATTCTTTTCTTAAAGAAGTAGATAGTATTTCCCTTCAAAAATCGGTCGAAAACTTAAGCGATTCATTCCAACGCTATTACAAAAAGCAAAACAAACAACCACGTTTCAAATCAAAAAAGAATCCTGTTCAATCTTATACAACCAAGTATACGAATGGAAATATAGCTGTCATAGAAAATCGCATGAAGTTGCCTAAACTTGGATGTGTTCGCTTTGCCAAAAGTCGTGAAGTCGAAGGTCGCATATTGAGTGCCACTATCAGATGTAATCCATCTGGTAAATACTTTGTTTCTTTAACGACTGAAATCGAAGTCATGAAATTACCTAAAACAAAATCGATCATTGGAATCGATCTAGGCTTACAAGATCTTGCTATTTTCTCGGATGAAACGATCCATTGTAACCCTAAGTTTTTCTACATGTTTGAAAAGGAATTCGTTAGGTTGGTGTTCTTAGGAATCTCCCACTTCAAACAGACCGTAAGGTCGGTTAAGTGGTGAGTAGTTCAATATACGCTGAAAGCCAATACATAGTTCTTATGAAGATGAAGTGATTTCTGACCGAAAACGCTACACCCCTTCCCTATTATCCTGAAGCTGAATTACCGTATGTGCGGCTTCAACTCCATTTACTGTCAGCGTGATACGGTGTTCTCCTGGATAATGACGGCGGGTTGTTAGATCTGCCCAGCGATGCGTTCTGGTACCATTCAGGCGCGCACCACCAGGCACTATTTTATCTGCAAGTAGAAATAGCTTACGGGAGGTCTGCCCTCTCGCCTTCACGAAGTCAATTCCGTATTCTATACGAATTCGCACCGGATTGCCTTCCCGGATATGAAGTTCGTAGCGAAGCTCACAATTCTCACCAATGGATAGTACAGAGTGATCTACTAATAAGGAAGCAAAGGTGACAAGAGATTCACCTTCATTGGCTTTCGCATAACCGAACAATGCTAGTGCCTCCGGATTTGCCTTACGAATTAAGGTTCGGCAAGCATGTCGAATGATCCAGTCCGTATGCGGATGATTGCCGATCCAGCGACGACCCGTATCAAGTACAACCGAAGGGTGGTCTTTGGCGATGTCATTCAGGTTGTTAGCAACGCTCTTAAGAACATAACGCGAAGAATCCTCCTTTAGTAACTCAAGAACTGGCAGTAGTGGAGTTGGGTCAGTCTTGTAAATGGAAAGTGCTTGCCCCCACGGTAGACGAGGACGACACCCTTCGCTTGCAAGGCGCCGGACATGCTCATCTGGATGTTCCGCCCACACTACCATTTGACTCATCATTCGTTCCGGTGAGCGCAACAGAAACGACCTTACAGCAAATTCTGCTGATGACTTTGAAGTGAATCGTTCCAAAGCAATCATGGACAACTCCCAGTGTTCCTCGGCCTGCCCATACACTTCCACGAAATCCGGGAAGAACAGATATGGGAATCCGACGCATGTCTCGTCTATTGCAAATAGTATATTCAATGCCTCATCATACTGAATCGGTAGATTCTTTCCAAGTGTCTCAGTAATCCTCCGAATACGTTCCTTTAACTTAAGCTCATCCCAGCTATTATTTAAGGTAGCGGAAATAAATGCTTCTGTGTCAAATGCCTCATACACGCCATACACCTTTTCGCCAAATTGACGCAGGAATGCTTCGTGATACATATCTTTTAAAGGTTCAGCCATTCGTTATCTCCTCTCGATGATAGTTACAGCGCGACAATGCGAGTATTTTTCCAGATCATCATCTTACATCAATATATTCCCATTAGATCTAGCCAGTGTTAAAATAACAGAAAGGATAACTTAATTAATACCTACCGTTTGGAGGTTTCTATCGTGAAAAATCTTCTGGAAAAGCCCTCAAGTATTCTACTTTTATATTGGCTATCGTAATGTTTGTGATTATTGGATTTGTATTGAAAAGTCAATTGCAAATCAAGATGTTAGATTCTACGGAATTGTCTGGGTTGAAGGTTGAGGATATTGAACTGTTGTATAATATCAATACTATTGATATGACCAAGTATACCAAGAATAACAGTTTCGAAGGTAGGAGTTCTAATAATTCACACTATCAATATTTCGAACATTTTTATATCGTATCCGACGATAGTGGTAATATTGTCAGATTACAGACTTTGTCCGATAAAGGTATACAAAGTTTCGATCGTGGTATTAGCGATTTACACGATGTTGAGAACAAACTTGGAAAGAGTTATGTTGTCAAAAATTACGACTCGGCCCAAGGTCTTACCTCTAGAATATATTACGATAAAGTCAATCGAACCAAAGCTGTTTTTGTATATTCTAAAGCAGATCAAACCTATAAGAAAATAGTGTGGATAATTTTAGAAATATACTAATGAAGTATTGAAGCGAACCCATAAGTGATTCGCTTCGCTAAGTAGTACTTTTCGGTAATCAATAAACCAAGCGTTATATACTCTCCTGCTTTAGTGCATCAATAATATTTTCTCTTTTAACTTTTGAGCTGGAATATAGCATGGATGAACCCACGATGACAAATACCGCAATAATGACATACACGATACTCGTCCATGGAAGTGTGAACCGATAGCTAAAGCTATTCATCAATGCTCTGTGGATCAAATACATAACCGCTATACTGATCGGAAGTCCATAGAGTAACGACTTTATTCCATAAAATACACTTTCATAATTCATCATTTTGTTAAAGCCTTTAGGTGTCATCCCCACAGATTTCAGCATCGCAAATTCACGTTTACGAAGGGATATGCTCGTCGAGATCGTATTAAAAATATTAGCAATTGAGATCGATGTAATTAACACGATAAAGCCATACGTGAATACGGACATTAACAAGATCATTTGTTCTTCTTGTTGTCTATTTTTATAAAGATTATGAACGTAAATATTATTTTCCTTCATTTCCTCGATGTCCTGTTGTGTTGCTATTGGATCGGAGCTTTTCAGATAAAGCCTAGTTTGAACATCGATATTCTCGATATTAGCTGTCAATTCATCTATCACTTGTTCGGAGGTAATGATATTCAAGCCTCCGATTCCCGCCGGATTAGTTCCCATAGGTAATTGATCCGTCAATGCCCCTATTTCCACACTTTTTAATGACGTCTCTTCATTTGTTTCCCAGTTCGAAATGTGCAGATTAATGCTTTGGCCAATCTTCGCATGAATAGTCTTTGTTTCCACATATTTACCTGCTTGAGCATCCTCATAAGGAATCGTATCTACTACAATAGCCGCTAATTTCTCCGGATTTATCAGTTGTTCATAATCTGTTCGAATGGCTTTCGCATAAGCTCTTAGGCTCTGTTCATCTAATGCATCTAGCTTAATTAAGTAAGGATACTTCCCATTCACAAGTATACTAGTATCATTCTTCAGAGTCTCTTGCAATGGATCTGCGATCGCGGTTTCTTCAATCCAAGCGGAGAGTCCTACAACTTTTGACACGCTATATTCTGTAACGTTGTTTAGGGATACGATCGAGTTTATCAATTGATCATCTTTACTAGTCTCCTCATTTCCCATGAATACTTGAATATCATAATTCACGCCCGCCTGAGAGAGCTCAAGTGATTTCTTCAAGTTGTCGGTGAAATAGGATACTGCTAAGAACAACACAATACTAATCACGAGCGAGAACACTGTCGCTTGATATCTACGCCTATTTCTTTTTAAATTTTTCAGACCCAATTCTGCTTCGACACCGAATAGTTTGCGAACGAACTTGGACGTTTTCACTACTTTCCCTGTTAGCTTAACATCGGTTGTTTGACGAATCGCATCAATAGCACTGATCTTAGAAGCTCTTCTTGCTGGTAAATACGTTGAAATGAAAATCGTCAGCATGGAAACGCCACAGGCAACCAATATTGATAATGGTGTGACGGATACCGTTAAACTTTCTGTCATCCCTAATACATCTTGGATCATTGAATTAATGAACAAAAAGGTAATACCGATTCCTACAATACCGCAAATGATTCCAATGGGGATACTGATCAATCCAATAATTGCTCCCTCAAAAAAAACCGAGTTTTTCTTCTGTCGATTCGTAGCTCCTACGCTCGAAAGCATACCTAAATGACGGGATCGTTCTGAAACAGAAATAGCGAACGCATTATATATTAATGAAACAGAACCAATGATAATGATCGTCATAATGATCGCTGACAATGAGAAAAGTGTTCTGCTCAGACCATCGTTATTCGTCATACCATAATAACGTAATAAACTATTATTGAAATCAAAAGAATCAATATTGTGTTTCTTGGCTAAATCCTTTGCGTGAGTGTATAAGGAGCTTTTGACCTTTTTCAATACAACTGTCGCATTAACGGTGTCGTCTGTACCAATCATGCTTTCATCCACATAACTGAGGATCGTGTACCCGGGCGCCCAGGTAGGTTCCCACGTCGGTCGTTTGATGAAGCCTACAACCGTGTAGTTCACCGTTGTTATGTTAGTTAATGTTTCGTGGATCACATCGTTTTCACGTTCTAATTGGGCGGATTGTGTTAGGGCTTGATCATTACCCTCACCTTCTGTCGCAAATCGTTCGCCAACTTCAAGTGCTAAGTGATCTCCAATCTTATATTCTACTTTGGCATTCGTAGCAACGGCCTCCGAAATAACCACTTCATTGGCTGCTAGCGGTAGCCGCCCAGCACTCAATTCAATTGGAAACTGGTTGAAACCTTTTATATTATACTCCTTGATAAATAAATACGGCTTGTTTTCATTTTGACTACCTTCCAAATACGCATAACCACGATCTCTTGAAATGACTAGTGTTTCTGTTGCTTCATCCGTTTTAATCGCTTCAAGCTGAGTTGGGTTCACGTTTTTGTAAAGGACATGCCATTCTCCTTCACTTGCGATACTTTGCTTTTGCAATAATCCCATAAAAGATACAGCAAGAGTTGCAACAGCCGTCACCATGGCCACTGAAATAATGACGCCTATAATGGTAACTAATGTTCGTCGTTTATTTTGTTTTAAATGTCGAATTGTTAATTTATTAACAATGTTCATGGACGAATCACCTCGTCCTTGGCAATCCTTCCATCTTCAATAGTAATGACTCGATCCGCTTGCAGTGCAATCCGTTCATCATGTGTGATGATGATCAACGTTTGATTAAAGGTTTTATTAAACATTTTCAATAAATCAATGATTTCATTACCATTCTTACTGTCTAGATTTCCGGTTGGCTCATCTGCCAGCATAATCGCAGGATTGCTAATCAACGCCCGACCAATCGATACCCGTTGCTGTTGTCCGCCAGAAAGCTGATTGGGCAGATGGTTTAGGCGATTGTCCAAATTTAAAGTCTTCACGATATCAGCAAATTGCTTCTTATCTACCTTATGCCCATCAAGCAATAAAGGTAGTGTAATATTCTCTTCAACGGTTAGGACAGGAATAAGATTATAAAACTGATAGATCAAGCCTATTTGTCTCCGTCTAAAGATCGCTAATTGTGTTTCATTCAGGTTATAAATGTCTGTGTTATCAACCAACACATTTCCACTTGTAGGTCTATCGACACCACCCAGCATGTGCAGAATCGTTGATTTTCCAGATCCAGACGGACCGATAATAGCGACGAACTCCCCCTTTTTCACTGAAAAAGAAACATCATCAAGAGCCTTTACCGCCGTTTCACCTTTCCCATACGTTTTAGAAAGATGTTCAATTTTTAATATATCCATTGTAAGACCTCCATTTATGCTAATGGGATCAGTATAACTAGCTAAGATGACTATCAAGTGACTGTTAAATGACTATCCAGTCACTTAGACGGATTATCGAACTCTATCGTGCTTCGTTTGAGAATCCGTCTTAAGTAACTTGTTTGTAAAACTTAATCCGGAACTGTGTACCTTTCTCTGCATCGCTCTTCACATCAATATCTCCGTTTTGACTTGTAATAATGCTATGAGATAGAGCAAGCCCAATCCCGATACTATCTTCGCTGGCATTCTTTCCTTTATAAAAACGTTGAAAAATATAAGGTATATCTCCTTTGGGGATCCCCTTACCATTATCCGCAATCATAATTTCCGTAAACAGTGCATTTTCTGAAAAAGAAATGGAGAGCTTCCCATCCACTGGGGTGTGCTCTACAGCATTTTTAAAAATATTCATAACGGCTTCCGTTGTCCAATTCAGATCGCCGAGAAATGTGACCGTAGATTCGCCCTTTATTGAGAGTCTTTGTTCCTTAATGTCCATCGGAATGAGCACAGGTTCTAATGCTTTTTGAATAAGCTTTTCCACCGAAATAGACTCTTGTTTAAAATGTACCGTTCCAGCGTCAATCTTTGAAAACTTTAATAACGAAGAAACAAGCCATCCGATTCGTTCGAGTTGAATAATAATATTGTGAGTGAATTCTTTTCTTTTCTCAGTAGGTAATTCTGCATCGCTTAATAAATCTGCCATCACGGTCATGGAGGTAAGTGGGGTTTTGAGCTGATGAGATATATCAGAAATAGCATTGGTAAGTCGTACTTTATCTTGTTGTAAAAGTGAGCTCTGTTCAGATAGCATTAGCGTCACTTTATAAATGTTATTCTTGAGAATACTAAGCTCTCCTTCTTGATTATCACGAACATCAAGTGAATAATCCCCACCACTAATTTGGCGCAAGTAGCCAGAGAGCTTTTCTATTTCACGATAGCTCCATCTGGTAAATACTAAGTTGCAGCCAATTAACGATGCTGATGTGATAAAAGTTAGTATTGCGGCATGTAATGAGATCATCGACGCTGCAACCACTATCGCAACAAAACTGATGCAGCACATCGTAAGTATAATCATTTGGATCTCTCGATTACGTAACATGTTAATCACCTACCTTATAACCTAAACCACGTACTGTTTTGATAATCGTTGGAGCTTGCGGATGATCCTCCAACTTTTCCCGTAATCTTTTTATGTAAACTGTTAACGTATTGTCATTCACGAAGTCTCCTGCCACATCCCAAATCCTTTCTAGTAGCTGACTTCTTGAGAGAACTTGTCCAATATGATTCGCAAAGATCAGCAATAAACGATACTCCAATGCAGTCAATGGAATCTCAATCCCATTCTTATAGACCATTCCTTCAAGCGTATTAATTCTGACATTGTCTATTTCAATAATCGATTTAGTCTGTGTCTGCTTATGGTATCTCCGCAAGACCGACTTGATCCGCGAGAGGAGTTCACGAATACGAAATGGCTTTGTAATATAATCATCTGCTCCCATGTCTAGCCCCATCACAACATTGACCTCATCATCAATCGCGGTTAGGAATATGACTGGAATATCACTTTTCTCTTTCACTATCTTACATAATTCGTATCCACTACCATCAGGCAGTGATAAATCAAATAAACATAAATCGAATTGATCTAACTGTTCTGCTAACACCTTTTTGGCAGATGTAACATCAAAGCAAAGAACTGTGGAGAATTGATCTTGTTGCAGCGAATATTCAAGCCCAGAGGCGATCGTTTTATCGTCTTCCACAAGCAAAATTTTCATTGATAATCATCCTAACTTTATTTTACTTTGAGGAAACTAATGATGAATATTGATTGTATCATAAAATGTCATGTGTACTTAATGAACAAAGAAGAAGCCTCAATAAATGCAGATTCTTCTTATTTGGTAAGTTTGATTACTTACTGTAACACAATCGTATCCCCAACGTTAAGCCCTGAGAGTATCTCTGTTTTGTCTGAAGTTTCCAGTCCAATCTCTATATCTCTTCGTTCATATTGACCATTGCCCATGTCCAGCATAACGTAAGCTATGTCACCCTCACGGATAATTGCAATATTAGATACAACGGTGGCCTTCTCCTTGCGGACGGTCTCAATCTCACCATTCAGACTAAGGCCACCAATAAGATGCTCGTTAGGTTGAAGGGTGATGACTACTTCAAATTGGGGCACTGCATTCGTATTATTCTCGCCTGCAGCGGTGACAGCAAATTTAGATACCTTAGTCACCTCTCCAGACAGTTCTAATTCTTTCAACGTAGTCATTTTCACGACAACCTTCATACCTTCTTTAATACGAAAAATATCCTGTTCGCCCACTAGAGCAATGAATTCAAGCTTATTCAAATCAACAATTTTACCAATGTATTGGTTATCTGTAACGGAATGCGGACGCTCACTCGTGCTGTCATATAAGAAAATACCGGTTGCTGGGGATTTATAGACCGCTGTTTTTAGCTTATCTTTCTTCTCTGCAAGCTCCTGCTTCTGGATATCCGCGTTCAGTTTATTCAACTCATCATTTTGTTGGCTTACGAATTCATTCAGTTCCGCCTCCAACTTTGCCTTACGATTTGTTGTTTCTTGCAATGCAATTTCATTCTTTAGTGTTGATTGATCTAGTATATACAGCACATCACCTTTCTTTACCTGATCTCCATTTTCAACTTTCCATTCCGTTACCTTGGAAGCGAACGGGGCATATACGAGTGTCTCCTGCTCATACTTTGACTTCCCTTTTACCTGCACAGAACTGGTTATCGTTTCTTGAGTCACTTCAAAAGGGATAGCTTGCGGAATATCCATCGGTTCCATTTGTTCATTTGATTTATTCATGGTGAAAAATACAGTAACCCCAATTCCTAAAACGATCAATACTATTATGATCCACTTTATGATCCTCTTCATTCATTCGGCTTCCTCTCAACTTGAAATTACTAATCTCGCTTAATTGCCGTCAACGCATCGGTTCTGGATGCACTAATTGCCGGATAAATTCCCGATAATACCCCTGTCATTAAGGCAAAAGCTATGCCCACCGGGAGCGTCATAATCGGAATAAATATAATATCGCCTTCACTTGGATCTGTGCCTGCTTGTGTGCCAACAAGTTGATTAATCCCAAATACAATCAAGTAGGATATCAGTACACCCAAAATACCACCCATTAATCCGAGCAAAGCAGCCTCAGTAATAAACATATTGCGGATTTGCCCCATGTTGGCTCCTAGAACCTTCATAATGCCGATCTGACGTCTTCGCTGATGTGTAGACATGGTCATCGCAACGATAATGGAAATTGAAGCTATGATTAGCGCCCCACCAGTATCGTAAACGATGGATCAATCATTGTTTTCGTCTGGAACTTGCTGCTACAAACGTTCATAATCCAATAAATACTTAGCAATTGCCCGAGAAACAGCAGATATGACAAAAACTAAAGTACTTTTACCGATTAGAACATCCATTCTTGCCATTACATTAGCCTCCATTCTATCCCCATATTGCATGAATTCAGATTGCTCAGTAAATAAAAGAATGCTTGGCATACATCTATAAAGCAAAAATCAGTTATTGACATCGCACGCCCCCTGGTGATATATTGTGCATGCACAACATGCACAATAATAAAGGGGTGAAGAAAATGTACGTGTTAGATGTTAAAAATATAACAAAAAAGTATGAACACTTTTCGTTACAAGACGTCTCTTTTCAACTAGAAAAAGGTTATATTATGGGCTTTATCGGAATCAATGGCGCAGGGAAAACAACGACCATCAAATCGCTTCTGAATTTAATCAGTTTGGACAGCGGGGAGATACATATTCTGGGGAGGAACATTAAGGAGCACGAAGTCGAATTGAAACAAGAAATAGGCTACGCCTTTGGAGACATCGACTTTTACACCCGCAGTAAAATCAAAACGTTAACGAAAATAATCAAAACATTTTACCGGAATTGGAACGATGAAACCTATCATAAATATCTGAAAAAATTCAATCTGAATGAAAATAAAAAAATAGCCGAATTATCAACCGGAATGAAGGTCAAATACAACCTGGCCCTTGCTATGTCGCATGGTGCCAAACTTCTTATATTGGATGAGCCGACAAGCGGACTTGATCCGGCTGCCAGAGACAATCTGCTGGGTATTTTTCAAGAGCTTGTACAAGACGGAGAAATTAGCATCCTGTTCTCCACCCACATCACATCTGACCTGGAGAAATGCGCCGATTATATTACCTATCTCCATAACGGCCAGATTATCAATAGCGCCATGAAAGAAGATTTTGTGGATGCGTATCGTCTGTTGCATGGTAAAACAGAACAGCTAGAGTTAATCAAAGACCGCTTGATTTCCTACAAAATCAATTCTTTCGGCTTCACAGGTTTGATTCATACCAAAGATTATGATCCGTCCTCAGGTATTAGTTCCACCGTCCCTAATCTTGAGGGAATTATGATTAACTACTCGAGAAAGGATGAGGTATATGTATAACCTGCTGCTGAAAGAACTAAAATTAGGTGTAAGTCCTTTCTTTTACGTACTGCCGTTTTTGCTAGGTGCTTTAATGCTAATTCCGGGATGGCTTTATTTTATTGTTATTCTTTACTTTTGCTTTATTACGATACCGAATATATTCGGAGGCTATAAAAGTCAGAATGATCTTATGTTCTCAAGCATGCTGCCTGTAACTAAAAAGGATGTAGTCAAAGCGAAGGTAGCTTTTATCGTCATTCTGGAATTATTGCATGTTGTTACCGCTGTTATCTATGGGCTGATTAGTGTCCGCATCTATACGGATGCTGATTACTTTTTCTTTGCTCCATCCATTGGTTTTTGGGGCCTGTGTCTGATCATGCTGGGGATCTTCAATATCATCTTTTTTCCTATGTATTACAAGACTGCGTATAAATACGGCGCTGCTTCGATTGTATCCATGATTGCTGCCACACTGTTCGCCGGGGCCGCTGAATGGCTGGGCATACAAAACCCGACAATGTATGATCTATTCAAAGGAAACGGTGCTGACAATTTGGCCATTCAGCTCTCTATCCTGCTCGTTGGCATTGGCATTTTTGCAATACTTACGATTTTCGCTTATCATATTTCCAATAAACGATTTGTTAAAGTGGAAATTTAATGAACATTGATATTTCGAACACATCTGAGAAACCGATCTATCAACAAATATTCGAACAAATCAGCGCCCAGATTCTCAAGGATGAGTTGGAAAGCGGCTATAGTTTGCCGCCCATCCGTCAAGCAGCCGTCGAGCTTCGTGTCAGTATCATTACCGTGAAAAAAGCATGGGAAGAGCTCGAACGATGCGGTTTGATTTATACGGTGACTGGTAAAGGCTGTTTTGTCACCGAGCTTTCATCCGATGAGATGCTCCAGAAGCGTAATGAAATGATTCTGAAACAGATGACGGTCGACATTTCCTATTACAAATCCTTTGGGCTCACCATAGAAGAAGTGTTTGAGCTTATGAAGGAAGTTTATTGATAGTGTTTTCCAATCTTTTATAAGGGCTGTCCCAAAAGTAGATTTTCTACTAGCGGAGACAGACGCTATTCATTCTCAAAACAGTAAAAATCAATAGAGCAGCGATTCTCCGGTTATTGGAGGATCGCTGCTCTGCGTTTTTCGTCATTTGCGGCTTGCTTCAGTAGATTATGGGCAAGTGAAAGCCAACCGACCTCAAGCGTCACTTTTTCCTTGCCGCGAAGCAGAAACCTCCGGAATCCCGGTGGTTTTTCAATTGTCCAAATACACTTTCTGGCTCCGTCATCGGCGTACAGCCAAGGCGTAACCTTCCTCGCTTCGCAGAATTTCCCGAGCCTGATTCTGGCACCTCAGTCGTTCCAAACTGATAACCACTTCCCGATTTCCTGTTGCCTTCGTACAACGATCCTTTAGTGGACAGCCTTCGCAGTTTTCGCTTCGGTAATGACGTTTTTGAATTTCATATCCACTTGGTTCGGTCCCAATATGTACATTGTTACCTGGTTTGAGTTTTTCGCTGTTAATTTCGGAGGACTCACCAAGTTCAGCGAGATCTTTACCTTGATATTGGTGCTCTTCTTGGTGTTCTGCGGCTTCAATCGTGGCAAACAGCCACATGAACGGAATGTTTTCTCGGATAGATTTTGCAATTTGACGGGAGGAATAGATTCGCTGGGTGTAGGCGTAAATGATGACTTTGCTAAGCATTTTAGGGTGATAGCTGTCACGTCCACCACCGGGATAAGCTGCGTCAAAGATGGCATCGTCCAGCCGATTTACGGCAGCATTGACAAGACGAACGAGGTGATTTTGTGGAATTTCTTCTTCTAAATCCATTGGTAAGAAAAGTTGCAAAAATATGCTTGAATTAGCGCAGAGGACGGAACGATTTCGTAAAAGCGATAACGGTCGCCTAAAAGCTTTCCAAAGGAAAGCTACTTCGAAAGCATACACTGTCTCCGAATTTCAACCGTTGAGAGGTTTCAATCCAGAAATTTGGAGACCACAGCGATTGGAGAAATGGTCCGTTCGCGAAAGCGTCCTCTCAGATAACTAACTTTCCTCATACAAAAAAAGGGACCCTATCCATTTTCATGACTTATGGGACAGCCCCTATTTCTTTCATTGAATTTCTACCTGATGATCATTATTTAATCTTTATAAGATAAAACACATCAAACAATAGAATCTAAGTCTCTCGATTGCGCAGCAATTAATCACCATACTTATATCCTAGACCGCGTACTGTTTTGAACAATGAAGGATGTTACGGATACGTACCCCACCTTAATTTTGATAGTATAACAACGCAATAGGAAAATAGACCTCTCCCATGCCTTCCTCCTGAATTAGGGTGCGACTTTAGATACTTATAAATTTTGGAATATATGCTATGTTTACTGGCTGGTTGGGGATTGGCATATTTCGACACGCGGGGCATTCGATGTGCGAGTTTATAACCTTTGGATATGCGTGTCTTTAAAATCTGTTTCGTATTTTAATCCATAGCCCATCATTCGGTCCATTCCTATATGAACGATCCAGATGAAGCCGATCATAATGAGGAAGTTGACAGAGAACACCAGTCCCGCCAGTAACAACAGAAAAGGTGTGACGAACGTATGGGCAAAATTATACAGATACGCACCCGTCTTTTTGTTGACCGCATATCCGATCATGAACACGTCGGGCACCATCAGCAGTAGCAGGAAGATTACCCAGTTGTACCCATTGGAAAAGTACAAATATGTGCCTAGTGCTAATACGACCAATCCTTCGATTCTAATTAATTTCTTATTCATGGTTTTATTCTCCTTTTTCCTGGGCTGCAGATCTAACTCCGTCAAGCATCCAACCGATTCCCCGCGATACCTGCTCGAGGGAGATCGGCTCTGGAGACAGCGGTACAGGAGCTTGAAGCGTCAATCCGTCGATAACGGCCTGGATCAGTGACGCTAAAGTCTCCTTTTCACTCCGGTCCATCTGCAGCTCCATGCGATCGATGATCTCCATAATGCCCGACTTCATTTCCTTGTACAGTTCCAGCAACTCTTTGGCTAGCTTTTCGTTATTCACACTCTCCGTCCAAAGGCTGATCAATAACGTGAACCACTCTGGGTTTTCTTTTCGAAATTCAACGACATGGAGCAACCCTTGCTGTAGAATCTCCGCAGGAGATACCTGAAGATCTAGCTTCGCGAAGGCCGCCTTCATTCCTTTGTTGATCATCCACTCCCTAACCACTTCGACCAGCAGCGTTTCTTTTGTGGTGAAATGGTATCCGATCAGCCCTTGAGCGACGCCCGCCTTGGCCGCAATGTCTTTCATGGTCGCTTTCGTGTAGCCCACCTGTCCGAATAACGTGAATGCCGCTTGCATGATGGCGCTTCTTCGTTCGTCCTGGTTGGGCGGTTGTGTTTTTGTCATTAGCTCGCTCACTCCAATACTGTTTGATTGTACAGTCAGTTAATATATATCCATCGTAAGACTATTTGTTCGAACAGTCAATAGTTTAAAGTGGAATACTTCTAGGGTATGTAGTTTATGAAGAAGATTGAACTCTACTTTGCAGCAAGCTTATTACATGGATTACAAGATTCTGATACTTGCACAACAAAAGGCACCCCCTAATGAGTGCCTTGAAATACGCTATAGATTATCTGTTAACCATTCAAGTCAACGGTTTGGTTCAAATTTGATCCATCTGATCCTTTTCCTGTGATTTTTGAGAATAGCTGCTTCACCATTTTCGTTTTACTTCCCGTTTCCCAATATTCGGCCGACTCCGCTCTTACTTTTATCAAAACCAGATTAGGATCGTCTGGAGTAGTCTCTAGCAGCTTCTCGTAAGCAATGTTCCAGAATTCTTTTATTTGGGCCGGACTCTGCACTAACTCTGCTTCTCCTCGTATCGACACGTAAGACTTATCTACATAAGCTACATTCACATTTCGATTTCGGAGGAGTTCCTGATATTTGTTAGTATCTTTTTTCGTCAGGAACCACAGATCATCATCGAATTCAACTTCTTGAGTCTTCATTGGACGTGACACCAATCCTTGCTCCGTTACCGTCGTGAGCATAGCTGTGCTGATCCCTTTAATCAGATCCCTGACTGCCTCAATCGCCTCTTGGTTTGACAATGAATGATTCGACATGTGTATCACCTCATTTGGTTTTTCCTTCTTTATTTGTATTAGACATATACGGCGCAAATCTAAGAAAGTAAGCTGATAGCAGGTATAGAGTGATGCTGATAAGAGTTTAAGATACACATCTATGTTTTCAGTTTGATCATTCTTCATAATATCTAAACCTACGACTTATCTTCTCAATAATTGAAATTTCGGCATGGTTCTCCCTATCCCTTCATTCCTCCTGCACCTTCCATAACTCTATAATGTACTTAATGAACAAAGAAGAACCCGCAATAAATGCAGATTCTTCTTATTTGGTAAGTTTGATTACTTACTGTAACACAATCGTATCCCCAACGTTAAGCCCTGAGAGTATCTCTGTTTTGTCTGAAGTTTCCAGTCCAATCTCAATATCTCTGCGCTCATATTGACCATTGCCCATATCCAGCATAACGTAAGCTATGTCACCCTCACGTATAACAGCAATATTGGATACTACGGTGGCCTTCTCCTTGCGGACGGTCTCAATCTCACCATTCAGACTGAGGCCACCAATAAGATGCTCGTTAGGTTGAAGGGTGATGACTACTTCAAATTGGGGCACTGCATTCGTATTATTCTCGCCTGCAGCGGTGACAGCAAATTTAGATACCTTAGTCACCTCTCCAGACAGTTCTAATTCTTTCAACGCAGTCATTTTCACGACAACCTTCATACCTTCTTTAATACGAAAAATATCCTGTTCGCCCACTAGAGCAATGAATTCAAGCTTATTCAAATCAACAATTTTACCAATGTATTGGTTATCTGTAACGGAATGCGGACGCTCACTCGTGCTGTCATATAAGAAAATACCGGTTGCTGGGGATTTATAGACCGCTGTTTTTAGCTTATCTTTCTTCTCTGCAAGCTCCTGCTTCTGGATATCCGCGTTCAGTTTATTCAACTCATCATTTAACCGTCCTGTCTCTTGGGCTGCAAGTGCCTTTAAGCGTTCCGCCTCTGTCGCTCCAAGAGCTGTTTCCTCATCATTCTGTTGGCTTACGAATTCATTCAGTTCCGTCTCCAACTTTGCCTTACGATTTGTTGCTTCTTGCAATGCAATTTCATTCTTTAGTGTTGATTGATCCAGTATATACAGCACATCACCTTTTTTTACTTCACCACCATTTTCAACTTTCCATTCCGTTACCTTGGAAGCGAACGGGGCGTATACGAGTGTCTCCTGCTCATACTTTGACTTCCCTTTTACCTGCACAGAACTGGTTATCGTTTCTTGAGTCACTTCAAAAGGGATAGCTTGCGGAATATCCATCGGTTCCATTTGTTCATTTGATTTATTCATGGTGAAAAACACAGTAACCCCAATTCCAAAAACGATCAATACTATTATGATCCACTTTATGATCCTCTTCATTCATTCGGCTTCCTCTCAACTTGAAATTACTAATCTCGCTTAATTGCCGTCAACGCATCGGTTCTGGATGCACTAATTGCTGGATAAATTCCCGATAGCACCCCTGTCATTAAGGCAAAAGCTATGCCCACCGGGAGCGTCATAATCGGAATAAATATAATATCGCCTTCACTTGGATCTGTGCCTGCTTGTGTGCCAACAAGTTGATTAATCCCAAATACAATCAAGTAGGATATCAGTACACCCAAAATACCACCCATTAATCCGAGCAAAGCAGCCTCAGTAATAAACATATTGCGGATTTGCCCCATGTTGGCTCCTAGAACCTTCATAATACCGATCTGACGGCGTCGCTGATGTGTAGACATGGTCATCGCAACGATAATGGAAATTGAAGCTATGATTAGAATAAATACCCCTACACCCAAGGCTACTTTTTTGACCATGTCGAACTGTTGCGCTAACATCTCTTCTTGATATAAATTCGTATTCGTATTTAACGTCAGCTTCTGTATAAGTTGCTCCAACTGCACGATGTTATCTTTGTTATCTACCTTCACAATAACAGAGTTATAGATTCCTGCTTGTCCAGCAGTACCATTGTGGAGATTCAACTCATCGACTAGCCGCTCAGCGGTTTCAAGTGACACATAGATAACTTTGTCGTAGGCGATCATCCAATCCTCGATTCCTGCAGCCTTGTTAAGAATACCGCTAACACGTAGAGGACTGCTGCTATAGGTCTGCCCATTCATCGAGGAATAGTCCTGAACTTGCAGTTGAATCTGTTGCTGATACATTTCTGATGGTAAGACATTTAAGCTATCATACTGCTCCCTTAGTTGATGATTATATGGATCGTTATTGAATCCATCGAATATTTTTTGTCGTGTCTCAGCATCGATCAAGCCCAGTGTGGCACCATAACTGAGAACTGCCGTTCCCGCCAAATCAGAGCCTCCCCCTTGCATAAAGGTTTTATCAAATTCCGTCAGCAGGCGTAGATCCGTTGCTATAACCTGAACATCCGCTACTCTGTTATCAATGGTGTACATTGGGATATGCCCTATTTCTTGAAAAGGAGCAGCAGCAGTCACGTGGTTCAATCCTTGGATAATATCCAACTTTTGACGGGTTAATCTCCCAGGATCTAGACTACTATTTACCTCAGATCCGCCGCCACCGTTACCACCACCTTGAGAAGGGATTCCGCTATTAGGCATCACTGTGATTTCGTCCATTTTAAAATATTGGTTCATTGTTTTCTCTGCATAACTCTGCGCAGATTCCCCAAGGCTTAAGGCAACAATGATTGCCGCACAGCCAATGGATATACCAGCCATGCACAGACCTGTGACAACTTTCCGGCGTCTGACCTGATCCCAAGCCAAGCGTGAAATATCACTAATTCTCAATGTTTGTCACCCCTTGGGTTACCATTTCAGCAGAAGTTCCCTTTTCTGTTACCAAATAACCGTCACGAAGTGTAAAAATCCGCTGCATTTGTTCTGCTACATCCGTTTCATGTGTTACAACAATAAAAGTAGTGTCCATTGTCTTATTCAGTTGAAGTAATATGCTAATAATTTCTTCTTCTGTCTTCGAATCAAGATTACCAGTTGGTTCATCAGCGAAGATGACGGACGGCTCGGTAATCAAGGATCGTGCGATACTAACACGCTGTTGCTGTCCACCCGATAACTGCGAAGGAAACAAATCAGCTTTGTCTGGAATGCCGACCTTCTCTAATAACGCGAGAGATTTCTGCTTGCGTATGGATGGAGAAACAGAATGGAACACCAATGGCAATTCCACATTCTCTCGCACAGTCAGACTAGTGATTAACTCATAAGCTTGAAAGATAAAACCTATATGCTTTCTTCGGAATATAGAAAGCTTGTTCTCATTCATCTTAACGATATTATGATCGGCAATGTGAATTTCGCCTTCTGTCGGTTTCATCAAGCCGGCCATTAGATTCAATAGCGTGGATTTACCGGAGCCTGAGCTACCTAGCAGAGCCACCATCTCTCCCTGTTTCACTTCAAAGTTAATGTTATGAAGCACTGGCGTCCATTCATTACCATTCTTAAATGAGTGTGTTATATTATCGACTCGCAACATAATAAGTACTGCTCCTTCTTGTAGGGGATGTTCAAAAAATCATCTTTTGAATAACCCCTTTTACTATTTATTAATACAATACTAATTCTCCAATTCAGGGAGTTTCTCATACGTTAACGAGTAATCTTGGCTAGCTAATTCGATCCGTTCACCTTGAAATTCATCATATAACGTTAATCTGTAAGTACCACCGTACAGTGTTTTATACCGATCGTTACTGAAGGATAACGTAAACGTATTATTATGTCCTTCTGTTAGATCTGTGCCAAGGGCTAGAGCCTTCTCCTGCGACTGGCCGTAAGGGTCCGTCATTTTGAGCATAAGTTTGTGGTTAAACGTTCCCGTATCATAGCTGCCATCTCTGAACAGATTATAGTTCACATCAATGCTTATACTGTCACTACCTTCTTGGATCCTACCATTGGAACTTTGAATAGATAAGGTATACGGATAGAGAGTAACCTCCGCCAAATTGGTCGATGGTGTATATGAATTCAGTGCTAGAGAAGCTATGTTGATAAAACCAGTTGCTTCTTGACCTGGTTCACTTAACTTGTTATCTGTAATACCAGAACCCATATAAAGTGAAAGATCAGAGGTGTTCACCGACTTAGGAAGCTTCGACCAGAACGTAATTAGCTGTTTGCCACCAGGACTAACTGCAGCTTCAGGTTGATTGGAAGTAGCTTCGTAAAACTGACCATCTGCCGTTTTGTAATATGCTTGAAGACGTACCATCTTGCTTTGTCTTTTCTCCTCATTACTTATGAGTAATTCTGTAGATACGATGTTTGAGCTACTACCTTGATACACGACGGTCTTTTTCTCCTGAATGGTTGCGTTCTTACCTTGATCAGCAATTCTAAAGTTTCCTCCACGATCAATGGTGTTTATAGCATCCATGGTGCTATTCGTACTGAGTGTAAGAAACGGAACGGTCTGCTCATCTGTTACAGAATAGAGACTGACTTGCATATTATTGAAATCCGTTGTGTAAGGGATTTTGGCAAGGACATTAATATCTACTGATTTACCCGGTGCCAGTACGACAGATTGCTTATCCATAAACAGCTCCGTCGAAGACTTCAAGTCGTCATAATCGACCTTTAATGCGCCCTTCAATTCAGGCAGGGAAAGTGTCACTGACTGGGTGTTAATAATGCGTAATTTAGCTACAACAATATCATCTTCCATCCAAGGGAAGCGCTGAAGAGACAGGAGATTATATGCGAACGAGCCATATGAATTTGTGGCGTGGTACTCAAATCCTGTGAGAGTATTGGTACGAAGGATATAAGGAATATTATAATAAGCAACAGGTAACGCTAGTTTAGCTGTGACTCCCGCATTGTCTGTTGTGGGACTTAGTGAATCTGCAGCACTAACCGTCTCAACCATTTGCAGTTGCAGCGTATTCTGCTCGACCTCAAGTGGAACCTGTGCCGTGAACTGGATGATCTTGTCTTCCAATGGATTGATAATCAATCCGTTTAAATCTTTGGAATTGACTGGAAAGGCCTTTCCTTTTGGTGATTTGACAGCAAGATCATAAGATGGCATTTTCACTGCTTTGTTGCCTGTATTTCTTAAGTGCAGTTGGAAAGACCACATGCCCTTCTTATTTTCTTCATATACCGTCGCATTGTTCAATTGCGTTTCGATCATATTGTTGTTGATCATGATTTTTTTGACAACATCCTTCTCAACGATCAAATCAGGAGTCGTTGCCATTGGCAGGTTATAAGAGGACTTGGGAAGAGCAAGCTTCAATGTCTCATCCTTTTGAGCAAACTGTAGCTTCATATTATTCGTATTTAGATAGGCAGGGATCTCTGTTATATAGTAGACTACCTTTTTCTCTTGGGGTTGAATCTTGTAACTCGCTTGAGCGCTATCTAGTGCCATTTCAAACGAAGTCCCCCCTGCTGACACCAAATAGACCATATATCCTGGATCTTCCAGTATTTTATCGCCTTTATTGGTCAGACTAACGCCAACCTTAGCATATACTTTTCCGCTATATTCATAGATTTGTAACGACTCCGTATACGATGTAACAGGAAGATCATTCATTGTCGTATTCAGACTTTTACCGATAGCAACCAATGGCGAATAATTAGTCGGCAGTTTAAAGGTACCCACCTGTCTCAAGTAACCTTTGACTTTGGCGTCCCAGACATACATGGGAATTTTCAAGCCTTTGAGTGAATTCGTCTCACCAATATTGACATAGTACGTCACACGTAGATTTCCTTTGGAAACTACTTTCTTCTTAAGCACATCGCCGGTAATTGGATTGCCCGGAATAACGGAGCCAGTGGGTGTAATTACTCTTGAGAAATAATGGAGCAGATTCGCATTGCTATTACTTCCATTAGTATAGTTAAGCGTGTAGGTAAGAATGTTCCCCCCCGCTTGTGGCCAGATGTTTACATCCTCGAGTGTAGCTTGGAAATTAGAACCTAATTTAATCGAACCTAAATTGCTTATTGCACTAGCTGTCACAGCCGTAATCGCGGGACTTGGATAGCCGGGGACTACAGAAGCAGCAGATGCTGTGTATCCGGACAACTGTGAGATGACAAGAGAGCCTACTAGCACAGCGCTATATGTATTTCTGTATTTTTTCATTGATTTACCTCCAAAGTAATTTAAAATATAAGGAAGTATAAGTTTCACATAATACTCAATTCCTTATATTTCGGCAGAGACGGTTACCATCCTTCTTAAGGACGGCGTAGCCGTTTCAGCTTGCTAGACTAATTATAATTGGGTAAGGAAAGGTAATAGTGTCTAAGTTGTAACTATATTTGTCAATAGATTTAGGGTACACGCCATTATTAACGCAACTAAACCAGAGGGTGGACAACTTTCTCAAAGTGTCCACCCTCTGGCTTGTATTTCATTACGCTTCCATATAAGTTCCCTACTATAAATGAAGACTCTCGTTCAAACGAACTGGAAGAGTCCCCTCTGCCGTACTCTGTCCTACCAGAATACTAGCTAGGGCTTCCATAAAGTATGGTGTGTTCTCGTAACAACATAAATACGCAGGAATATTAGGGATGTCATTCAGATCATATGGATTGCGTGTAGATGCCACGATCAAGCGTTCATGCGATTGCTTCATCAATTGTTCTGCAATGAGACGCTGACCTTTTGGCAAGTCACTTCCAGATGTATACGTTACGATGACCACCTGATCGACAGATTCCGCTGCTTGAACGACTTGATTAATCTCTTCTTGTGATGGCTCCGCACTAATCCGGATTTCCTCTACGCGCTCTATGTGGTGCGAAAGCATCTGTCCTAACGTATCAACATCTGTCCATGGTTCATCCACTTGCGTCTCTTGCCGTACCTCTGGCCAGATAACAAGAACGGCTTCATTCGTATTCAACGGAAGCTGACTATCGTCTTTAACAAGGGTAATACTCTTGCAAGCTACTTCTTTCAGTAAATCGTCAATTTCTGGACTTCTGGATTTGTCCCAGAACGCAGGGGAATCCACCTTAACTGAAGCTTCCAAGCGTTTCACTTTCAAGTTCAAAATACGCTCAACCGCACGATCAATAACACTTTCAGAAATTCTGCCATCAAGCACTGCTGCAGTGACAGCTTCAATCGCACTAATCTGATCACTTAACGTATGGCTGACGAGCACGCAATCTGCACCTGCCTCGATCGCTTGAATAGCGCCTTCAGCAATTCCAAAAGATTTGGCAATAGCGTACATTTCTAGACAGTCTGTAACGATGATCCCCTCAAATCCTAATTCCTCACGTAGTAAGCCCGTCAGTACGGCACGAGACAATGTCGCTGGAATAGGCTTTGATTCAATCGCTGGGAATATAACATGTGCAGTCATAATCATATCTACGCCTTCTTTAATAGCTCTTACGAACGGCTTCAGTTCAACGGCATCCAAGCGACTTCTATTATGAGCAACTTCTGCTAGCCCCAAATGTGAATCAACGCATGTATCTCCATGTCCTGGGAAGTGTTTAGCGGCTGCTGAAAGATTGTTATCTTGAAACGCTCTAATGACGGCCGCACCGTGCTCAGAGACAAGATCTGCATCCTCACCGAATGAACGAACGCCGATAACCGGATTACGTGCATTATTATTGACATCAAGACAAGGTGCAAAATTCACATTAAGACCTAAAGCGATCATTTCCTCAGCACTAATGGTAGATACTTTGTAACTGTATTCTGGATTAGCTGTTGCTCCTAACGCCATATTTCCCGGTACACGGCTCATTTGTTTATGGTCAATACGTGTAACCATTCCGCCTTCCTGATCAATAGAAATCCATAGTGGCAAGTGTTGACGGTCCTTAGCGATCACTTGTAGCGAAGTCGATAGTTTAGCAACTTGCTCCAAGTCATCGATATTTCGCCGGAAATAAATAACACCACCAATGTGATATTCCTCAATTAGCTGTTTAATATGGTCGTTTGGAACTAAATCATGAAATCCACAAATAAACATTTGACCGATTTTCTGCTTTAGAGTAAGATCTGACGCTTTCATTAGTAGTCACGCACCTTTGTTCATGATTTATGTGCAACTAAATTATCGAACAGGATTCTTCACTTGTTCACGAAATTCTGAAGGAGTCATGCCCGTAGAACGCTGGAATACTTTCGTGAAATACCGTCTTTCTTGATAACCGATACTGATTCCTATGTGAGATATGCTCTTATCACCATGTGTTAGTAAATATTTCGCAGCTTCAATTCGCTGATTCGTTAAATACTCTACGAATGTAATGCCTAAGTGGTTTTTGAACAGTAGGCTAAAATAACTACAGCTGATTCCCAAATGTCCAGCAAGTTCATCAATACCTAAATCTTTATCTAGCCGACCCATAATATAAGAAACGGCTTCTTCCATCAATTGATGCGGAGATTTCTTAGATTGCTCGGTTATGTCTTGCGTCTGCATCTGAGTGGCCACGAATTGGAGCGGGTCTAACTTCCGACTGCGGATCAATTGCTTACCGATAAGACGAAGTGTATTTTCCAATTCCTTGTAATGTATCGGTTTACAGATGTAATCACGTACTTTATATTTAATAGCAAGTCTTGCATATTCGAACTCCTGATATCCAGTAAGTAGCAGTACCTCTGCCGTACAGCCTCTTCTTCTCAACTCTGCAATAAAAGATAGACCATCCATAACAGGCATACGAATATCACTTAAGATGATATCAGGAATTTGCTGCTCATAGAGAGCTAATGCTTCCTGCCCGCTCCGGGCAAGGCCCATGACTTCCATACCTAATTCTTCCCAAGGAATGACCTTCTTCAAGTTATTCAGAATTGGAGCTTCATCATCCACTAGCAGTACTTTAAGCATCACAATCCCCCCCACTCATCATCTGGTATAATACATCGAATGATTGTACCCGTCGTGCTTGAAGAACAGATGAACACTCCATAGAAATCGCCATAGTGAATTCTAATCCGATCTGCAACACTTCTTACACCGAGTCCCCCGCGTTCATGATTAACCGAATTTCGAATACTTGCCACTTCATGATCGTCATTCTGATCAGATCGCATATATTCAAAAGCAAGAAGCTGTTCAAGTCCTATCCCAATCCCATTATCCTCAATTTGTACAATCATTTTCCCTTGTTCGCTCCAGCAGCTAATGCGAATGATACCTTTATAAGTTATGCCTTCAAAGCCATGCTGAATGCTATTTTCTACTAAAGGTTGAAGCGTTAACTTCAATATACTCTTTTTCAGAAGTTCATTAGGAACATCTATTTCATAATCAAAAATATCCTCGAAGCGGAATTTTTGAATTTCTAAATAGCTTCGCAAGTGATCAATTTCTTTCTCCAAAGGAATCACTTCTTTACTCTCAATACTAATTCTAAGTATGTTACCTAAGCGATAGACCATTTCACTGACTTTGGCTCCCTCATTCTGCATCGCTAGAATATTGATTGATTCAAGCGTATTAAATAAAAAATGAGGTTTTATTTGCGCTTGTAGAACACGTAGTTCTGCCTGGTTCTTCTGTTTCTGTTCCTTCTTAACCTGTGTAAACAGGAGATTGATTTTATCTACGAGGTCATTGAAACCTTTGGACAGCACATGTAGTTCATCCGTACCTTTATCCTCAACACGTACTTTGAAATCTCCAACCTCTACCTTACGCATAAACCGAACAATCATAGCAATAGAACCTGTTATACGATTCATAAACACGACATTAAACGTGAGTGCACCGAAAAGGCACAATAACGTGATCCCAATAAACCATTGGGCGAAAACCTTCGTTTCCTCGGACAGTGAATCCCAAGAGGTGACTGAAACGATACTCCAAGGATATTCCTTGAGGTGGTACATGGAAACGATACTATTGTGACTATTAAATGAAGCTTTAAAACTTTGATATCCTTCTTTAAATTGTACGGGATAGTCCATGAGCGACTGAACTTTTTGACCATCCAGCGACTGCATTGGGTCGAATAAAATGAGCCCGTCATCATTGACTAACATGAAATGCGTGGAAAGACTCGTTTGATCTAAGGACAGATTACGAAAGATCGATTCAATATCCCAACTCTTTATTTGTACAACAAGGATACCTATGTTCTTAAACGTACTTAATTCCTTGATAAGTCTAATTTGTGTAAATACAGGGTCAGGTCCGGTAATTTCCGGATACTCATGGGGTGCTATCCATTTCGGAACAGCATTTAGATCCATAACTTCCTGATAGAGAGGTTGCTTCTTGAATTCATCAAATTTCATAGCATTGAAATCTTCTTTAGTAAAAATAGAAACCGTACTGTTATCCCCATGTAAGTTATAAAGGAAGGCATAGCTCATTGATGGATGGTTATACAGCAAATTTCGGAAGCTACGCTGACTTGCATTCAAATCTAATTGTTCGGTAGCGCTCAAATCTTGTTTGCTTGAATCCTTCTCAGTTAATGCCATATGAAAAACAGAAGTACCAATGCCGCTGTCAGTCACATTATCCATCTGTTTAAAGACGCTTGATATGCTGTAACTGACCGCTTTAAGTGAATATTCAGTCTGCCGGCTATACTTCTCTTCTATTGAATTAGAAGTAACCATAAAGGTGACTACACCCAGGATACATAAAGGAACAATAATGAGTATCACAAATGCTAGTAATAGTTTGACACGTAAATTCATACGCTAACTCTTCCATTCTGTAGGAGGTTTATCCCTATACAAGAGATGTTAATTCATCATTCTTCAGATGCGTTAGCCTCATCTTGAACCTTTTGTAATTCCTCACCCATTTGCTCGGGAGTGATTTGTTGACCGATCAACTTCTGAATTTGGATATTGCTGATTTCAGCAGTGACATCGGCTTGTATTAGAGAATCGAATGCAGGGAATGAAGTAGCAGATGCATTCAGTACGTCTACAATTTGTATCATTAAATCATCCGTTATACTTGCAGAAAGAACATCCGCATCAATTTTCATAGCAGGTAGTACCCCATCTTCTACCAATCCTCGAAGTTGCATTTCTTCGTTAAATAAATGTTTGATAAAAGACTTTGCTGCTTCCATCTTACGAGGATCTTTCTCTGCATTTGATGAGAAGCCATAACCATTATTCACGTCACGCATGAGAGATGTCTGATCTCCAACCCCATGTTCAACTGGAGGAAGATTGAAGAAGCCCACTTTACCAATTAAGCCTTCACCAGACTCGCCAATTTTGAATACGGAGGATTTCCATGTACCGTCATACAATAGAATGGCCTCACCACTTGTGAATTGTGTAGTATAATCAGCGTATTCAAATCCGAGTTCACCTTTTTTGAAGTAGCCATTGTCTACCCATTCTTTATACTTAGCGAACCCTTGAACGACATCTGGATCGCTCCATTTCGCTTCACCTGTAGTGAATTTAGCAGTTATATCTGTACCTGCATAGCGGGACCACAGGTGATTAGCAAGCATTAGAGGAACCCATCCTCCTTTGGAAGCACCGGCCATTGGAACTTTTTCATCCGCTTTGATCGTTGCTAGTAATTGATCTAATTCAAGCATCGTCGTAGGGATTTTCAATCCTTTCTCCTTAAAGTAACCTTTGTTATAGAAGAATCCTTCGCCTGAACCACCGATTGGAAGTCCATAGACTTTACCCTCATATGTGAATGGTTCCAAGGAGCTAAATTTATCTTTAATCCCGAGTTCTTTGAGGAGCGGGGAAAGATCAAGCAATTTACCTTCTTTAGCATAAATGTTGGAATCAGGGCTACCAAACAGATCGAAGATATCCGGTGGATTACCTGCAGCCATTTCGCCCCGAAGTTTCTCTTTACGGTTCACGTCCGACTCTACTCCGTCAATTCTAAACTTAAGACCTGCGACATCGTCTTCAACCTTTGAAATAACATCCGTAAGAATTGCAAACCGTTTCTGCTTATCCGTACCTACTTGTGTATGACGAAGTGTCATTTCAAGAGGTTCAACTTGTGGAGTCTCTGTCTTACCGACTGTCGAGGAATTGTTAGCGCTTCCACAACCGGGTAAAGTTAACGTTATTGCACCACATAATGACATGAATAGCATTAAACTTCTTTTCGTCTTCAATGTTGTATCCCCCAAAATTCAATTCTTTATTACATCTCCTATTCTAGAATACTAAGTACTATCTGGTAAAGACGATATTCCGCTAATCTGGGAATACAATTATCTATTGATTTATGTGATCGTGTATCTAAAAAGGGTACGCCATAGCCATTTGCTAAGGAATACCCTCTTCGACTTGTCTGTATAGAATATCCATACAACACTCCTCTTTTTCTTCGATCCATAGACTCTTATTAACGGTGTGGTGTGATGCGGTAGAATGCACTTTGGAGATTTCACTATCGGAATGCCTATATGATGGCATTATGTGAAAGGAATAATGATTTAGAAGACAAGTCCTCAAAAGCTTCAATCAATTCGGCAAAGAACGCTTCTCCAATGGGTGTCCATAGGGCATTCTTATTAAGAACGGCGATTGATTCACTGATCTTCATAAGTACTACATCCATCCGCTTCTGTAATTCGGGATGACTCTCAAAAGTTAGAACACGTTGATACCAAAGTGAAATTCGTACGAATACAAAAAGTCCGTGAACGATTCCTTTCATAGGACGAGAGTCCTCCCGCCATGGGGAATAGTATCGCTCATCCTCATCATTAGTAAATAAATCATCTAGTTCAAATAATTGATCAAGCCTAGCATGGCTAAACTCATGAATTAAATTTTCGGCAGTCCACATCAAGTCGTGGCGATGCGTTAGAAATATAGCGCCTTGAAAGCACGAATGAGTAAAAGCACCGATCTGATCTCCTATTAGCAGTGTAACCAATCGTATATGCCCAACAGACTCACGATACATCTGAGGCCAATATTCTTCAATTAGTTCCATAGCCTTAGAATAATACCAAATTTCACCGGGAGATAACGAAGTGAGTATGGGAAAAGCATCAATCTTTTTGCCATACCCCTCTAATAGTTGCGGGAAATCAGAGGTTACGAACTGTTGAACGAGAGGATCTTTAACTCCGAAAACAATCCCATCTTTCGAGAGCACCTCGATTTCTTGGAGAAGTGAATGTTTTAACGGCTCATCCCCAAGCAACTGATCCATAAACAGCGTATAGTCTACACCATCTGCTTGTATGTGAATACATTCTAATTCAGTTATGATGACTACTCCAATAGAAGCAAGAGCTTTCCCGAAATTCAGGAACACGGGATGTCCAGGGAAAATGAGACAACCATCCTCATCTAGTTTTACTTTCACGGGTGGAAGTTGCTGCTCACTTTTCCATAAGTGAATAAGCAGAAACCTCGGAACATCTTCCAATAGATCCAGAGCTTCAATCTGGGAAGGTGTCTTTTCATAAAACGACGGAAAAAGTCGTGTATTCATCCAATAAACTAGAATTGGATGGTTTATTTTTATCCAAATATCTTCAGTAAGGAAAGCTGTCCAGTCCATTGCCTCTGTGGCAATTTTCCTGCAAGCATTCAAATGCTGACGCAAAGCTTCATAATTTTTTTTGACCATAAATGCATTGACGAAATCATTCTTCATTCCTGATGGTTCTAAATATTTAAACATAGCATTACGCCTCCTCTTTGACTACTGTTTTGTCACTCAGGATAGGCATGGAGATCGGATCTTTCTCTTCATCACGTAGGGCTGAATTCATAACCATTAATAAGACTAAAACAATACCAAACAAACCCATAATTCCGAAAAAGTAACGCACAGGTATCCAAATAATAAACATACCCGTAAGCAACATCGCAACAGGTCTGGAAGCTTCAAGCAGTACCTTCATCATGCTGGATGCACGTCCAAGTACTTCCTGAGGTACTTTAAGCACAAATAATGTCTGCATTGTGACGTTCGCCATGGGACTACCTAGACCAGCAATAAAGACGCATATCATACTTACATATAATCCAGTGATCCATGTCAGTAGACCAAGCCCGCCAAGCATTAAACCAATCCCTATGGATAGCACGGTAATGCGAGACCAACGTTTGACCCAATTTGTAAGGAAGACCCCACCTATAATCCCTACAAAGAAAGAGATTTGCAACATAGCCAGATCTGATGCAGTGTCGACAATTAAAGGGAACAACAAAGCTGTTGGCGCGAGCATGAAATTAATAAGCACAATATATTTTATAAGACTTCGAAGAAGAGGATGCGATGTAATCGCGAGCAGCCCTTCCTTGAAGTCAGATTTTATACTTCCTATGCTCAGCTCGACTTTGCGAACCGTACTAAGAGATTCACTGCGAATAAAGAGAATAAGCACACAAGACAAGAAAAAGGTTGTTGCATTAAATATGAACGCATAGGATGTGCCATATACAAGTAACCAAGCTCCTAAAGCAGGTGCGCTTAAGCCGACTATCGTCTGAACGAGTTGAGCTAGGCTTTGTGCCTGAACCATATGGTCACTCGGCACAATCGTGCGAATAGAGACCGTTCTTGAAGGGCTGAAGAACGCGCTGAAAGATGACAATAAGATGGCTCCAATAATGAGCATATAAGGCAACAACAGATTATTCATCCAGAGCACAACGATGATAAGGACGATACTTCCTCTGGCAATATCACATGTCATCATGATTCGCTTTTTGCTGCTACGATCCACAATGATACCAGCAAACATTCCGATCGCAACCAACGGTATGATCTCGGCAGCAAGTAAAATAGACATGAGCAAACCACTGCCAGTTAGTAGTTTCATCAACCAAATAAGTGAGATTGCATATATGCCGTCTCCTAATGCGGAAACGATCTGCGAGGATAAGAGCAGTTGGTAATTCCGAATCTTTAGCAGGCTTCGATATGTTGGCTGCTCAGGCTGATCAGAGGCGGTATTTACTGAAGTCAAGTCGCATCATTTCCTTTCATTTGCTAAAATTCAGGTGTTGGTCCTTGAAAAATTGATACCGCCATAGTATACCATTTGCAGTCTGGATCATCTGATACCAAATTCTCATCATCAAATTCTATTTGTAGCTCACGTAATCTGTCCATATATTCCTTAACCCGTTCAACACGTACCTTCGCATGAACCATTCCAAGATGAAATCCTTCTTTTTCGTTTAGATTGATTAATATATTTCTCTTCATGACATCAAGGATATATAGCATCGTCGTTAATTTCTCTGAATCACTGTTCTCTCGACCGAGTAAAAGGTGAAACGTACTCGCTTTAGATGTATAACACTTCTCAATAATGGTACCATTCACTTTTTCGGAATGCATTGAAATATAGTCCTGTTTAAGCATCGTATCCAATATATAATTAATTTTGGCACGAGAGAATCCGAGACGCTCTGACAATTCACTTGCCGTTGCTGGCATTTCCATTAAGTTAAGAAAGACTTCGAGCCCCCGATCTTTCACAAGACGTTCGGTAAGCTCTGAACTATTCTGGGATGAGATCATAGGTATTAACTCCCTCCTTCAGAGTAACATTGCCAAATCTTCCGAACTGGCACCGATTGCTGATAAAGCCATTCTATCCTCAGAGAAAAGAACGTTAGCAAATTGCATGAGCTCTATTGCGGTCAAAGATTCTATCTCAAATTTCTCTAAATCAATAAAAAAGTCTTTATTTAGCAATGCGTAGCGACCTGTAATTTGCAGATGTCTTAAATCGTTACCTGGAATTTGCATGAGATTTGTAATTCTTGCTGCCTTCACACGCTGTAATTCCACATCACTGATAGGGACAGTCTTTAGTTCCTCTAATATGAATAGAACACACTTATATACTTCCGCAATATGGTCTTTGCGACAATTGACATTAATACTAAGATAACCACTTAACGCATAGCTCTGTGTATATGAATAAACCATGTAGCAGAGCTCTCTTTTCTCTCTTAATTCGACATGAAGACGTGATTTCAACCCAGTACCAAGGATTTGGGAAAGTAAGTTCATCGCCTGCCTCTCATTCGAATGAAATGAGGCACCAACGAATGATATATTTAAGTCTACGCGTTGGTTAGTACCCTGTATGCCCAAAATACTTGGTTCAATTTCAATCAGTACATCTTTCTGATGTCCATTGTATTTCCAATTTCTGAAATGCTCTCCAACAAGTTGAATTACCTTTTCTGGATTCACATTCCCCTGTATGACGAGCTGTGTGTTATTAGGTATATAGTATTTATTTATCCTTTCTTCTAACTGCTGATCGGTAAAGTTCACGATATTATCCCGTGTTCCGATGACGAACTGACCAAGGGAACGATTGCCCCATAATGCTTGCTCCACCAATTCTTCTTTGATACGACTTGAGGAGAAATAGGTATCTGCCTCCTGTAGAATAATGGCCCTTTCATGTTCAAGGCTTTGTTCACTTACGCTACTATTACCTACGATTTGACTAAGCGTCTCAATCATTAGCGGCATATGTTCTCTCTGAGCTGACAACGTACAACGTGTCATTTCCTTACCCGTAAAGGCTTCATAGTGTGCACCATGATCCATGAGATCTCCCAGAAGATCTCGAGTACGTGGATACATATTCGTATAATTGAAAGAGATATGCTCTATGAAATGAGATATACCGTTGACTTGTATCTCCTCGTCCTTAACACCATGATCAATGAATAGTCCGATATTAAGTGTCCTTGCATGAGGGATATTACGGATAGTGATCTGCAAACAGTTCTCGAAAACAGCTTTCGTCACAAGTTCTGAGAACATATGAATAATCTTACCCCCTTTCTTCGTTATAAAAAGGTTGAGCAACATAACGTAATAACACGTTATGTTGCTTCCTCTTTACCAGAAGTCGGATTAGAATGAAACAGATACACTAATCGTAATTCCTTGTTCGCCTACTTGGTTTTCTTCAGTAGAATTCATAAGTGCTTTTCCTAGTTCCGTTTGATCTATGGATACCTCACCATTCTGATTAACAACAAAAGCTGAAGGACTTAACTGCAATTGCTTTTTCTCGATAGCCATTACACACCGCTCCTTTTATTAAGATAATGGTACCTACAGAAATCAATACAATTGAGATATTCACGTATTAATCTTCGAATCAATCACCCCCCTTATATCAATTAATTCAATCAATATATGTAATAAAATTCGGCAGATTGAAGACTTTCCACGTTTACTTATTCTGCGAGTCTTATACAGACGTCAAATCCATTATGCGTTGAAGTCCTGTTTTCTTAGGAGTATAATGCCCCAGCGGTATAGCAAGATTCAAATACACATCCCCTTCTGTCAGCATCCATTTCCGACTAACAAAAGTATGAAGATATTGTTCTGTCTCACTTTCAGTTATGTCATATCCCTTTTCTTTTAATAGAATCGTCACATTGCGAGCAGATATCATATTCTCGCAAGCAAGATAAGTTTCTGTTTCCAAGGGAGATAACAATGAAGTGGCGCTTTCGGCAACAGTACGAGTGTCTACTAATATAAGTCTTCCATCGTTCAGCACCGAGAAAAACTCGCTATGAGTATGCTCAGACTGCCAACTATGAATAGCCTTCGTAATATTTCCAGTATAGGAACGTGGATCTTGACCACTTACGTAATCGAAATCGAAATGATACGCTATATCCATACGATCTTGTTCAGATAAAGAAGGATACACTAAATGATATGATTTAAGGGGCCTGATGTTATGAATGCCGTGCTTCTCTGCTGAGTTGAAATAAGGACTGAATCGGTCAAGACGAATTGGTGCCATACTTCCTGGTGGTAAAAGATGCATGAGACTAGGGATGATGTGTGCAACTTCATCGTACTCAAGTTCGTTCTCACCTGGAAATCCATAGAGAAAATTCCATACTGGTTTGACAGAGAATTCAGCACACCATTTCAATAAGCGGACATTCTGCAACATGCTGACTCCTTTTTTCATTAGCTTAAGAACAGAGGTAATTAAGCTTTCAATCCCAGGCTGCACATAATGGAACCCCGCATCTTTGAACAGCTTAACCTGCTCCTTAGTCAGATTTGCTTTAGTCTCATAGAACATATCTAGATCCAAATCAAGGTCTCGGATCACAGGAAGTAATGTTTTGAAATAATTCATATCAATAATATTGTCAACCGCTGTAACTTTGTTCGTATAGGGTTGATAACGGTCTTGTAAATACAATATCTCTTCAAGAGCACGCTCGGCCGATTTACTTCGAAAGTTCATAGAAGATCCATTCAAACCACAAAACAGGCAATGTGACTTTTGTCCCCACCAACACCCGCGTGAAGATTCAAATAGAAAACGTTGTTTACGCTCGATTGTGCTCAAGCCATTCTCTTCGAATTGCTGGAAATAGTCATCATAATTAGGATAAGGAAGTGTATCAAGGTCATGAATTGAAGTGGAATGTGAAAGAGTTGCTGGAAGTTGTTGTCCATATTTCGGATGAAGGGTAATACCAGATACAGAACAAAGCTTTGGATCGCGAAATGTAATTAATTGTTCAATAAAGGTTGTGAATGAGTTATCTCCTTCACCTGAACAGACTGCATCCACAAAATCATATGTACGAAGTGTTCCAAGTCCCATTTGACCTTCAACATTCGCCCCACCAAAGATAATCATTTTGTTCGGGTACTTCGCTTTAAGACGTTTAGCTAAACTCAACGCAGGTGCATTTTGTTGGAATACGGAAGTGAATCCGATTACATCATACTTTTCCCAATCATACCGTGATAAAGTTTCATTGAGAAAACATTCTACCTTTTTACGAATTTCAAGCAATCGAGTAAAAGACTCATCTTTCGAGAACGTTCTTTTGCGTATACGAGGGAAGGATTGTGTGAGGTAATGGAAGTATTCTTCTTGATTGTTAATACCGAATAAAGATTCTGTGAATATCCAATCACCCGCTAACGAATTCGTTGGATAGGACAGGTTCTCTGAGAGGTGATCATATTGATCAATACCAATGATTGAAGCGAAATCGAGGTTTAGATGCAAGGTGTCGCATTCAATCTTACGAGTGTCAAATGCAGATTGTAGGAGACCAATTCCAATGGAAGGTCTATACGCTGATGCGAAGGGCATGTTAATGAGAACAATTCGCATTCGTTAATCACCTCTATTCAAAAAGCGAAAGTAAGAAGAATTTCGCCTTTTTAATTTGAATATAATGTAAACTGAATTCAATATATTGTCAATATAAAATTGTAAATTTAATGTTATATATTGATCAATATTATAAATACTGGTTTATTATACCTATTCATTCTATAGTTAAAAATTAAAGCAATGAATATAGAGCTACCCCATTATATGGAGTAACTCTTCAAAAAAACACCGCATAATGCATCTAAATTCAACCTAACTTCAATCCACCCAAACTTGCCCCTTTTGCAAATAAACGTTCGATATTCTTCTCTACAGTAGGATCAGGTATTAATGGCGGTGCTTGATGTGGCTTGATCCGTGCGTCAATGATCAGATTATCACAAGCCCAATGCTTGTTCTCATAATGCCCATTCACACCATAAATGTCATGTGAAGGATTGCTACGTGTAAATGTAGCCCATAGGAAATTCTTGATTGACGCACTTATGAATGAACTATCATCAGTCAGAATGATCATTGGACAAGATGGCATCGGCCCCTGTGCTTGAATAGCGTTAGATAAGTCCTGTAACTGTTGTTGTGCCCCAGCATAATCGATAAAAGCAGGACCTTGTATGGCAATAATACCTGGCATCACAAGTTGCGGATTTTCAAAGCTACGGATTCCTTTTAAATGATCAGGTACCTCTTTACACAAATCCCGCTTCTTATCTCCATAAGCTGCGAAGACTACTTTACTACCGCTATTTAAACCCGTTCCTGAATAATCAAGGGTATCAATTGTTGTGTTGGTATAAAAGTGAATATCTCGCTGCAAATCAATCCGTTCCAAGATATAGGTTAAAAAGTCCACTTCATGATGCGTATCTAACGGTCGATTCTCTTCAGCCGTTATGAATAAATATTTCGCCAAACTCAATTGACCAGTTCCTAGTATCCGGTTAGCTATCGTGAGTAGTTCAGCTGGTTGTTTCACTTTCTGGTAAGGTGTGTATCGTTCACTCCCAATCGCAAAAAGTAACGGATGCACTCCCGCTGCATCTACCGCATGTACTTCTTTAACACCAGGAACTTCTTGTTTGATCGCATCCCCGGTTAACTCATGAATGAGTTCTCCAAATGCAGTATCCTCCTGTGGCGGACGACCGACTACGGTAAACGGCCATATTGCATTCGGCTTCGCATACACTTTATGTACTTTCATGACAGGGAATGGATGCGTCAGGCTATAGTAACCCAAATGATCACCAAAAGGTCCCTCCGGCTTCGTCTCCCCCGGATGAATTTCTCCAGTGATGACAAAATCAGCATCATTACTAATACAGAAACCATCGACATAGCTGTAGCGAAAATTACGTCCTGCGAGCAGGCCAGCTACCGTCATCTCACTCAACCCTTCAGGTAAAGGCATGATGGCTGACAATGTGTGTGCAGGTGGTCCACCCACGAAGCAACTCACTTTCAGAGGGATTCCTAGTTTGTTTGCTTTGTCTTGATGTATTCCAATTCCGCGGTGAATCTGATAATGCATGCCAACGTCTTTATTCAATTCATAGTCATTACCATTGAGTTGTACGCGGTACATACCCAGATTGGAATTCATAATGCCTGGTTTCTCCGGATCTTCCGTATACACTTGTGGTAATGTTATAAAAGCACCGCCATCCATTGGCCAGTGTTGTATGAGGGGCAGATCAGAAATTTGAATTTCTTGTGCAGTAACAAGACTACTCCCAGATTTCTTCAAAGGAAGAGCTTTTAATGCTGCGAATCCATTGCCAATATTTTTAAATGGATGTTTGAGAGCCTTCATTGGATCATCGCGCAGAGCCATGACGTTCTGTACGGAGGCCCATGTATCTCGGAACATGAATTTACTACGCTCTAATGTGCCAAATAAGTTGGATGCCGCCCGAAACTTCGAACCTTTTACATTTTCAAATAACAATGCAGGACCGCCAGCTTCATATACTTTCATATGAATAGCAGCCATTTCAAGATAGGGGTCAACTTCTTCTTTAATTCTAACTAGATGTCCATTCTTTTCTAAATCGATGATGCAATCTTCTAAATTACGGTACATGGTTGTCTATCTCCATTCGTTACTCTAATTATACTGCAACACTTATGAGCTTATTGTAGCATATAAGAAGTGTCTATTTCTGTTGTGGAATGCTGTTCAACTATTTGTAGAAACGGTCACGGAACTTGCCTGGTGATTCTCCTGTCCATCGTTTGAACTGTCTACTGAAATGGGCAATGTCACGATATCCCAACTTGATAGAGATTAATTCAATCGTAAGTTCTGGTTCCATCAGTAATAGTTTGGCTTTCTTCAACATTAACGTTGATAGATATTGACGTGGGGACATCCCGAAGACGTGATTAAACATTCGATTTACGGATGACATGCTGTAACCCAGCTCTTTGGCAATGGATGCAACGGATTCTGTGTCACTTCTCTCCCTGAACCCGTCAGCTGTCTCATTCACAGTACGCTCTAGTCTCGTAGCTATATTAGATGCTGCCTGGGACATGCGTGATCCGGATGTACTTTCGCTTCCTTGTTTGGATAAATGACCACTAATCGCCGCAAACAGCTCGAATAACATAGATAAAGCTTTCATTCTAGACTCCACACGTACGATGGCTTCCTCGATAGTTAATGTAATTAACTTATCAAGCGCAGGTCGGATTGCATGCGCTAGATCACTATCTGACGTGTAAAAGCATTGGGTATTTCGACATAATAATTCACGGAATGCTCGCTCATCCACATCGAAGTGAAGACAGTAATAAGTCATCTTTTCGTCACCAACGACTCTACTCTCATGAATATCACCTGGGTTTAATAGTAATAGATCACCAGCCCTCTGCACATAAATCTCCCGATTAACGACCATCTCTTGTGTTCCAGATAATACGAGATTTACCTCAAACATTGGATGTGTGTGACTTGGATATGCCCAATCTTGTTCCACAGTCCGCCAATGTGCTGCAAATACTTTAAAGGTTGAATCCATATCTGGCAACATATATTCTGTGGCTTGTCGCTCATACACCGCTTCCATAATACCGCCTCTTTATCTTATATTTATATTTCACGACATTAACAATCAGGTGATTGATTTGGGTAAATTCATGCTTGTTATGGATATAGGATCATCTTAACAACATTGATATAATAACCTTATTATAACCCAAGACCGCTTATTATGGGAGGTTGCAAGGATGGGTAAAAGGAGAAGAATTATGACTATCATTCAAAATCCGATTTTAACGGGATTTAATGCCGATCCCAGCATTTGCCGTGTAGGAGAAGATTATTATATTGCGGTATCTACGTTCGAATGGTTCCCTGGAGTGGGTATCTATCATTCCAAAGATCTTAAAAATTGGCGTTTAGTTTCAAGACCATTAACTCGTTTGAGTCAATTGAATATGATGGGAAATGCGGATTCCGGTGGGATCTGGGCACCTCAACTATCCTATAGTGATGGGCAATTCTGGCTTATCTATACCGATGTGAAAGTTGTCGAAGGTCAATGGAAGGATTGTCATAATTACTTGGCGAATTGCGATACCATTGATGGCGATTGGTCAGACCCAATCTATTTGAATAGCTCTGGATTCGATCCCTCCCTATTCCATGATGAAGACGGGAAGAAATACTTGGTCAACATGAATTGGGATCACCGTATTGGTCATCATAATTTCTATGGGATTGCTTTGCAAGAATACAGTGCCACTGAGCATAAACTTGTAGGTAAAGCGGAAATTATTTTTAAAGGTACCGACATCATGCTGACCGAAGCACCTCATTTGTATAAAATAAATAATTATTATTATCTTCTGACCGCTGAGGGCGGTACAAAGTATGAGCATCAAGCGACGATAGCACGTTCGAAGGATTTAAAAGGTCCTTACGAACTCCATCCAGAGAATCCGTTAATCTCTTCTTTTGCGCATCCACGTATTGCTCTGCAAAAAGCAGGACATGCATCGATTGTTCAAACACACACCGACGAATGGTTCTTGGTACATTTGACAGGAAGACCATTGCCAAGTGAGGGTCAACCACTTCTAGATCCTCGTGGTTTCTGTCCACTTGGGCGTGAGACAGCGATTCAAAGACTTGAATGGAACGATGGTTGGCCATATGTCGTAGGAGGTAACAAACCTTCTGATCAAATTGAAGGTCCGAAGATCGAAGAAGTGAAATGGGATAGAGATTTCCCGATACAAGATAATTTTGACGATGAAGTTCTAAATCTACACTTTCAAAATTTACGCATTCCATTAGGAGAGCATATCCTCTCTCTGAAAGATAACCCTGGGCATTTACGTCTATATGGAAAGGAATCATTAACTTCCAAATTCACACAAGCTTTTGTGGCTAGACGTTGGCAGGACTTTACTTTCACAGCTGAGACAAAGGTTGCGTTCAACCCTACTACTTTTCAACAATCAGCAGGATTAGTGAATTACTATAATACTCGGAACTGGACATCTTGCCAGATTACTTGGAATGAAGACAAAGGAAGAATACTTGAATTGATGACATGCGATAACTTCTCCTTTGCTCAACCTCTTCAAGGCCAGGAAATTGTTATTCCTGATCATGTGGAGTACGTGTATCTACGTGTTAATGTGAGTATAAATATGTACCAATATCATTATTCCTTTGACGGAACGAACTGGACGGCCATCCCTGTTCAATTCGAATCGTATAAACTATCGGATGATTATATTGAAGGTGGAGGATTCTTTACGGGTGCTTTCGTAGGGATGCAGTGCCAGGATACTTCGGGTCAGAACCTTCATGCTGACTTTGATTACTTTACTTATAAAAACTAATACGGGTTTGAAAAGGCTACCGATGATCATCGGTAGCCTTTTTTCGTGAAATCTTCTTTAGTTACAAGTTATATTCAAAACAGTATATTTTATTATTTTCCAAATCGGCAATTCCAATGAATACATCATGATAACTAGGATCAAATACATCTCTACTCGTAATTAAAGCATTAGTACGATTGTTTTTCATAACATAATACCCATTGGTTGCTTCAAGAGGTAAAAGATCAGCTATTTCAGGATTTGTAATTCCCCTAATGTTTTTTAATAGAGGACCACTTACTTCTGTAGGTAAAGGTAGTTCAAACCAGTTCCTCAATGGTACTTGACTTAATAATCCCTTCATCTCTTCTTTAGAGTTAAGCTGGTAAATATATAGATGGTAACCATCACCTAGCGGCCCATAAGAGCTATCACTGAACAAGATACTTGTATCTTTAGGTAAATGAACTCCCAGCTTACTGTAGAACGCTTTTATTTCTTTGCTTTCTTTTAAAGGGGCCACATAAAAGAATACGGATAAAATGATCACGACAATTAATCCCCCAAAGGCAAACTTTTTACCTCCCATTATTCATATCCCCTAATCCAAGTTTCTTATTACTGCTGGCGATAAGCTATATTTATTTCGTCATCATTGCAAGTTTCATGGATAGTCTAATAGGAAGTGAAGCATTTCCCAGCTGGTTTAGATCTCCTACAAAAAACAAATCTTTGATGGGATAGTAAAAGGCAAACGAGCCTGTTGAACCAGAATGTCCCATTAACTCCCCTTTTCCCGTAAAAAGCGTGATTGCCCCATGTAGCGGAATCCTCATATACCCACTACCATAATAAATAGGTCCCATTGAAGCTTGAAGCTTATTACATAAGGGCAGCTTATCGAAAATAGCTTTATTAAATAGCGTACCTCCAAAGAAAGCCTTCATAAATATCATCAATTCTCGAGCGCTCGTGATACATCCGCCACTTGCACGACTACTCATAATAAATTTAGGGCGATGGATCACTTTATTTTTATAATAGATATTCGGCACAAAATCATTTTCGCTTTCAGGGAGATATGTGCTTGTTAGTGCTAATGGTTCAAATATAAATTGCTTATATGCTTCTGCCAATGTTGTACTGGTTACCTTTTCGATGATTTCACCAAGCATGTCAAAGTTGATATCAGCGTAATAAGCTTTTCGAAGGGTACGAGGTGCAAAGTGTGGCTTTAACTTCTTTACTAACCCCACCATCTCGTCGAAGGAAGTGTGATAATCCTCATGGACGGCACGGTTCTTAGCACTATCATTTCCTTCTTCAAACACATCCGGCAACCCACTTATTTGAAACAGCAAATCGGATATCGTCAAGTCTAAGGAATATTCCTTATTACGATAAATATGTAGGCCACTTAACACTGTGTTGTCAAAATACTTTGTGATCTTGTCGTCAAGGGACAGCTTGCTCTGTTCATGTAAAGCGAGAATGCAGGCGGTGGTGAACAGCTTTGTAATGCTCGCCATAAGTAATGGGGAGTCTAATTCCTTACCCCCGTATCCCCTCCCGTATGAGAAATCGCCGCTCATGTTCTCCACAAATAAAACTCCGTCATGGATCTGATTCGAATTTGTCGCTTTATTGAAGATTTTTTCAAGCTTTTGTATTCTACGGATTTCCATAAGTTCTCCTTTCGCCTATAATGATACCAACACTACTTCATCTACTTTCTTTATTTTCACCTTACTACAAGTAAATATGGATGTATATCGTAAATATATAAATATAATATGGAGGCGTTTTAAGTGGAGGTTCTAACAACTGACCGTATGGAGGATTATTTGCATGAGCATCATCAGTTTTTCCATAGTGGTCAGACCCGTGATATTCAATTCCGGCTACAACAATTAAGCAAACTGAAAGAAGCTATTAAAGCCAATGAAAAGCTGATCATCTCTGCGCTATATCAGGATTTGAGGAAGAGTGAGTTTGAAGCTTATGCAACGGAAATTGGATTTACCTTGAGCAGTATTGGTCACACGATGAAGCATTTGAAGAAATGGATGAAACCAAAAAAAGTAAAGACACCGCTACATCAGTTCCCATCCAAGAGCTATATTATGAAAGAACCCTATGGGACCGTCTTAATTGTTGGCCCGTTTAACTATCCTTTTCAGCTTCTTATTGAACCACTGATCGGCGCTATCGCTACTGGGAATTGTGTCGTATTGAAGCCTTCTGAGAATACCCCTACCGTCTCTGCTGTCATTAAAGAGATGATAGAAGATACATTTAATCACGCCTATATTCGGGTAATTGAAGGTGATAAAGATACAACGTCCATCCTGATCCATACCTCGTTTGATTACATATTTTTCACAGGAAGCGTGGCTGTTGGCAAAATTGTCATGCAGGCTGCGGCTAACAATCTCATTCCCGTAACGTTAGAACTGGGTGGGAAAAGCCCGGTTATTGTGGATCAGACAGCAAATATTAAATTAGCGGCTAAGCGTATTATTTGGGGTAAGCTGATAAATACAGGTCAGACTTGTATTGCCCCTGATTATGTTCTCGTGCATGCAGACATCAAACAAGAGCTGATAAATGAAATGAAAACAGTTATTACGAGTTTCTATGGTACGGATGCCAAATTAAGTAGCGATTATGGAAGAATCGTTAATGATCGTCAATTTGACCGTTTGTCTTCTATACTAGACAAGGATCATGCCAATATTGTGTTTGGAGGTAGCTCCGTTCAGGAAGATCTGTATATTGAGCCAACTCTTCTAGCTACGGAATCTTGGTCAGATGCCGCTATGCAAGATGAAATATTCGGTCCAATTCTACCAATCATGGAGTACCGCGAGTTAGATGATGCTATTATGATGATAAATAGTCGTCCAAAGCCTTTATCGCTATATTTATTTACGGAGCAAGGTAATGTCGAACAACAGGTGTTGAGTCGAGTTTCCTTCGGTGGTGGATGTATTAACGATACGATATCCCATGTTGCTAATACGAATCTTCCTTTTGGAGGTGTAGGGAATGCTGGGATCGGTGCTTATCATGGTAAATACAGCTTTGATACCTTCTCCCACACTAAAAGCATTCTGAAGAAAAGCACTGGGATGGATATTAAGATCGTCTTCCCTCCTTATGGAGATAAACTCAAATGGGTAAGAAAATTATTGAAGTAACCTTATCTTTGTAAAAAAACACGTCGACTGGCTAGATAACTAGATCTATTCAATCGGCGTGTTTAACATATGGTTATGATGAACTAGCGACCGTTATACTTTCTGCACGGCAAAAGATATGCAATGACTTCGAAATTGTGTCGGTACATCATATTTGTGTTCGTCAATCGAATGCATGATCGTTGTATGCTCAAGTATGTTCCAGTCTGCGTACATTTCCTCAAGAAGTGCGGTAGCTCTCTTCGTTGATAGATTTAGTTCAATTAACGGTTCCCGCTTCCGACCTGATTCCGATTCCACCTCCGATACCTCCGTATTGATCGTGATACAGTGAATGCCACCCATCACAGTCCCTATCTTCATTCGTTCAAGTACCATAACCAATGCCTCTTCTGAACTGACATGCTCTAGGCAGCCACATGCCACAATATAATCATAAAAGTTACCTGCTATACTCGTATGCTCGACATCGCCCTCTTCGACTTCGATGATCTCAGCTACGCCGTATTTATCGGCATTCTCACGTAGCTTATTTACTGCTTCACCTAATAGATCAATACCAAGCACTCGGCTTGCCGTCTCCTTAAGACGTATAGCAAGCGGAATCGTATTACGGCCCGCACCACAGCCAAGATCCAGAACATTCACGTGATCCTTGTATTCTAGTAAACGATCTAGCAACACCATGACCATGGCATTGGGCTTGGACATCCACGTACCCGATTCGAATATTTCGTGATCACTGTAAAGCTCATTATGGTAGATAGCTTCCGCCTTACGGGCTTCTTCAAAATTCGCTTGATCCATTTCATCACCTCATTATGAAGTATTGGCAAATGTAAATATAAATATAAAGAAACCCGTCGCAAAAAAGGACGGGAATCACTATACTCATTTCAGATCCTTCAGTCTATCGGTTTGATGGCAAACTGATAGCTATAGAACGCTGGGTATACTTTGTATTCTTCATGAATATTTTTCGTCCAACCTGTATCTCCACCGAGTCCTGAATGGACATGATCGATATTGACATAGACTTCTTTCCGCAATGGTAGGTCATGAGTATATTTAGCATGGGTATAATCTTCAACATTATTGTGATGCACATCCATATGAAGCGGTCGTTTTGTTGTTACTTTCATTCCGAATCCATTGGGATCAGTTAATGAGAACCAACGAACATCTTCCTTTCCTCCACATTCTACTGGCAGAATATAAGGAACATGCTGTTCTTGTACGGTACTGGAATAAAGTCCTACAAGCGCAGACTTCTTACGGTCAGCATAGTTCTCATGCGGACCTCTCCCAAACCACTCGAATTGATTCAATGACACTGGAAGTGAAAGTGAAACACCGATTCTTGGGAGAATGGGTAGCGCTTTGCTAGCCATAACCGTATTCTCTACATTCATTGATCCGTCTCCAGAAATCGTAAACCGAAGCATACTATCGAGCCACTGAGATGGCTCGGTACCCTGATACCGGATTTCTGTCTCAATGCAATACACTCCATCATCTTGAACAGCATAATGGGAGATGCGAGTAACGGTTCGTTGCAGTCGATCTATACCTGCCTCTATCCATTCCGCGGCAATGGAGCTAGAACCTCCACAAGCTTCATCGATACCGGTAGGTGCCCTGAAATAATTCTCATTTAAGCCGGAGAGGATTAGATCACGTCCCTTCCAACGATAGGTTGAGAATTCTCCTTCCACAAGATCGAATCCAATATCCAATTGACTATTCCTCAAATGAAGAGTTGTAGTGTTTATTGAAGCGATAATAGGTTCCATCTCTGCTCTAGTATTAGTTTCTATCTGAGTAATGTCTCCACTGACAGGAAGTTCGAACTGAACAGCATAAATTTCATGGCCTATTGGTGACCAAGCTGTTGCATCCATCTGTCTGCAAGAAAGGTTCAAGAAGTATTCTGCGTTCCCTTTTCCAGTCGGAAGAGTAAAAGGAATCGTTAGATTCTCGGAACAACTTGCGAGCAGGTCGCCTACTAATATTTGTCCCTCCTCCATAAGAATACCATTCTCAGTAACACTCCAAGAGATTTCTATATGATCTAATGAAAGCACCAGATATTTATTATTTATTCGAAGGATTCCATTGCGAAGATCCACAGATGTAATAGATATTGGTGCTTGGACGGTTTTGAGCTCAAGGGCAGCGGGTTTAGGCGTTAGATCGGGAAATACGATACCATTGAGGCACATGTCAGGGACAGGATCTACAACCTCTTCACCAAACGCTCCACCGTAAGCCCAATAGGAAGTTCCATCTTCCCGCTGTATTGTGATTGCTTTATCTGCCCAATCCCAAACGAAGCCACCTTGAAAACGGGGATACTTGTCTATATACTCCCAGAACTCATCCACATTACCGTTACTATTACTTTTAGCGTAAGCGTATTCGCACATGATCATTGGCCGCTTATCCACCGTATCTGACATGATCTCTTCTACCCATTCCATCGTCGGATACATGGGAACACGAATATCAGTTATAAGTGCATTCGGGTCTTGACCTTCATATTGAACCAATCGATAGGGATCGTAGTAGCGTATCCAACCCGCCATGGCAGCGAGATTCATCCCAGCGCCCGACTCATTACCAAGAGACCAGAACAGAATGCTAGGATGATTCTTATCTCGCATGACCATTCGAACGGCCCGATCTAAGTAAGCGGAAGCCCACTCAGGATCTTTGGATAGCTGGGCCTGAATGCCATGTGTTTCTAAGTTGACCTCATCGACTAAGTACATGCCCAACTCGTCGCAAAGATCATACCAAATTGGATCATTCGGATAATGACTCGTACGGACAGCGTTGAAGTTCAACTTTTTCATAGCTATAATTTCTTCACGCATCCACTCTTTCGTTATAGCTCTTCCTGTATCTGGATGATGCTCATGTCGATTGACACCTCTCACGACAAGACGTTTACCATTTAGAGTGATGACACCTTCCGGCGTTTTCTCGACTCTTCTGAAACCAACCTTGGAGCTCTCATGGTCAATTTCATTACCGTCTGGATCAATCAAAGTAAGTAAAAGTGTATATAAATTAGGAGTTTCAGCAGTCCATTGATTCGGTGCCGGCACCACCCCCATCAATAAGGCAGCTCCTTCTTCCTCAATAAATGGTTTACGTACATACATAGGTGATCCGGGGGAAACTTGAGCAATGATCTCGGGTATACAAAGCTTACCAGAAACATCTAGTAGTTTGGCACGGACCTTATAATCAGCAAAGCCTTCTCGCTTATTCGTGTGACAATAAATAATCAGCTCACCATCGCGATAATCGTCATCGAGTAAGGCCAGCACTTTGAAATCACGAATATGATGTCGTGGCTTACTATATAAGACTACCGAGCGCTGAATTCCGGATAGATGCCAGTAATCTTGATCTTCAAGATAGGAACCATCACTCCAGCGCATGACTTGAACTGCAAGCCGATTACTTCCATCTCGCAAATATGGAGTGATATTAAAGTCGGCTGGCAACTTGCTGTCTTGTGAATAACCTACCTTTTCCCCATTAATCCATAGATAGAAGGCTGATTCCACAGCTCCGAATTGGATAAAAATATCGCGTTCATCCCAGTCTTCAGAAACATTGAAATTAGTTATGTAGCAACCAGTCGGATTCTGTTTAGGTACAAAAGGTGGTTTAAGTGTATTGTACATCCCTCCAGGCCAAGGCTGATCAGGTTGTGAACTAGGTGTCTGAAGATGTGGTCCTGAAGGATCGGACATATTAAAAGGATACATAGAATTTGTATAAATAGGAGTTCCATAATTCTGAATTTCCCAATTTCCAGGAACTGTAATCATCCCCCAAGTAGTCGTATCGAATCCATCTTGATAGAAGTCCTCTGGCACTTCATTAGGATTACCAAATAAACGAAACGACCATTCACCATCTAATTGGCTAACATATTTCGATATTTCTCGATCACAAGTAGCAGCCATGTCTTCGTTTTCATATGAACCCAATGGTACGTGAATGGCTTCTCGGTTGATATGTAGAATATGTTGGTTCTCCCAATCGTTACGTAGTTTCATCTTTTTAACCCTCCGCAAAGTTAATTAATATCATTAAACATTAATCTCATTAATACCATTTCAGAAACGCTTCCGATACCGCTTTACCTGCTACACCATTAGGATGAGGGTCATAGATTGAACTCATATATTCCGGATTCACTAAATGATCATTAGGTGTTTCTAGTGACAACACTTCAGCAATATCGAATACACGATCTACCCCTGCAGGAGGATTCACTCGAATCTGCTCATTCACTTCACGCCAAGCCATCTCTGCTGTGCCCGTGAAATTAAATGGAGGAACTGTACACAATATGATATGAGTCGAAGGATTCCGTTCTTTAAGTTTAGAAATGATCGTTGATAAATCAGCCATAAGTTGTATAGCACTCCGTTTACCTATATCAAGATCGTTGACGCCTAGAGCGATCACGACCTCATCTCCTTGTTGTGCCTTATGTAGCCACGAACCATCATCTGCTGCATCATAGGCTCTCGCCCATCCAGAACCAACATTCCAAATACCGATCGATGCGGGGAGCTCATCCGCGATACGTGCTACCCAATATTCATATTGATCTATTGCAGTACGGACACCCTGAGTAATAGAATCTCCGAAGAAAATAAGCTGCTTGTCCACGTCTTTCCTATATCCTATAAAGCTAGGCATAACTAATAGATTCTCTGATTGCTGAAAAGAAGCAGATGACTCTTGCTGAGCTAAATTTCCAGGAGCGTCATAAGCTGTAACTAGCATTTGCTCCGTGTTATACGGCACTGTTGTACCCGATGAATGAGTTGATATCGTCCATGTAAAGGACAGATAATGTCCTTCGGGAAGTTCAATCTGAACTTCATCACTCCAAAATTTCTCACCCGGCTGAACTATTCTGTTAGAACTCCCCTCAAAAGTTAGCTGTACTTGCGTCCCCTCAACTACATCACCATTCGGCTGATCTCCACCATCGCCCACAAAAGCCGCTTCTATTATCCACACACTACCTAAATCACTAGCAGAAGCAATTACACCATCATCCCAAGTTGAGTCAACAGCGTTGCTATGCCAAAATCTAAGCGTCTGTACTCCATTTTCTCTTAGTCTAATATAAGTACGGTAGGTATGAGTAAATGCTTCTTCGCGATTCATAATAAAGTTAGAAGCAGTAGATTGAACTGTCACAGATGCATATTGTTTCTGACTCATGTAATCCATCATTCACACTCCTTAATATTTTACTAGTTTATTTTGGATAATTCCTTTTCCATAATATCATCATTAATTGCACCTTGAAATATGGCCTGAATAATACCTTGTGAATCAATGATATAAGACGTTGGGTAAGCTACGATTTGATATGTATTTGCCACATCGCCCTTTGTATCCAATAGAACAGGAAAAGTCAGACCGAACTTCTCAACAAATTCAGCAACACCACCTTGACTTTTTTCTGTATGTGTTAAATTAACAGACAGTACCACTACATCTTTCTCATAGTTATTAGAGATTCTCTCCATATGTGGCATTTCAACTCTGCATGGTGGGCACCACGTAGCCCAGAAGTTCAAGACTACCTTTTTACCAAGGAAATCTGATAGTTTCACTGGCTGCTCATTCAAATTAAGTAATTCAAATTCAGGTGCTGTATTTCCTTTTTTTATGCCTATATTCTCTGCGGTTTGCTGCAGGTTATTGATATTGGTTTGATCTATATTGTTTTTCGTGTAATCATATATTCCCCAACCGACCAACATCAGTACGATTATGATTGCAATCCCATTTCTTCTCATCATGCCTGGCTTCTTATACCACATCACCAAACCGATATTCACACCAATAAATGATAGATGGAATAGCCAATTCTCGCGATCTACTATTAATATTAAAAGATGATATATACTACTACCCACGATCCAACCTGCACCCAATACATCCAAATTCATCATGATGGAGGTGCCGTCTTTTCGTGTACGAATCCATAAGTATAATAACGAAATGAATACAGCCAACCATAACCCTTTATCGCCACCATTAAAATAAACCAAAGACATCGGATATTGAATGACTGAAACGGGATCAAAAATAATGATGCTACCTTTCCATATCACAAAACCAAGAATGAGTGCATTAGCAAATTTCTCACTCATATTCCCCTCAACTTCTGCCTTGCGCAAACGATATTTCAGCACTAGGTAACCTGTAAATGCAGACAATATGAATATGAGCATTTCAAAATTAAGCATCAATGGTCCTAACTGTATAACATTCACAATCCCCACTCCTTCCTGATCTACGCAAATCATACCACGTCAGATCATCGTTAGAACGCCCATCTAAGCAACATCATACATATAAGACCGACAAGAACGGTGCCCAGTAAACTGCGGGTAAATATAGCGACTGCAAATGTAGGAATCGCGGTTAACCATTCAAGCCGGGTATCATACAATGCGAATCTTCCTTCTGATATGAATAATTCTTGTGCAATTAATGCAGCCATGACTGCAATTGGAATATGTTGTAACCAACGGATGAGTCCATTAGGTATATTCATGCGACTAAGTAGAGCAAGCGGGAGAACACGAGGAATGAATGTCACAAGTGCAGATCCCAATATGATTATGAGGATGTTCCATCGGATGTCCATCGTTCAAACACAACTCCTAATGTAGCACTTAGTACAGCAGCCACGATAATGCCCATACTTCCAGGTATGAGATAACTAGCCCCGATCACGATCAATACAGAACTTAATGCTACGATGATTTGAATGCCGAATTTCTTACTACTATTCATTTGTAATACGAGTAAACCAATAAACATCGCTGGCAAAGCAAAATCAAGACCCCATACCTCAGGATTAGGGATCCATTTGCCAAGTAATCCTCCAGCGACCGTTGCAAGTAACCAGTTCAAATAGGCAGTAATGTTAAGCCCTAGCATCCAACGATATCCTAATGGCTTACCCTTCGCGACCTGATTCATAGCGACACCGAAGGTCTCATCCGTCAATTGTGCCCCTATTAGCAGATTGTTCCTTAATGGTTGTCCTCTGAAATGTGGAGCAATGGCCGCACTAAGTAGTAGATGTCTAAGATTGATGAAAAATATAGTAAAGATAATAGCAGATATAGGTGAACTCGCCGCGATCATCCCAGCAGCGATGAATTGCCCTGATCCAGCATAGAGTAATGCACTCATTAACGCGATTTCAGTCAGGCTTAACCCCGATGTATTCCCTACAACACCAGCGGCAAATCCTATGCTTAAGTATCCAAGTAGTGTAGGAACACAATCTTTTACTCCTTGCCAGAAACGATCTTCCTGCTGCCCTACTCTAGGGTGAATTTCTAATTCCATTTACTCAACCTCTTTATTCTGCTGTATTCATAAAAAAGGAAAAGGCCTGCCGAAAGGCAAGCCTTCAATTGCCATGTACAATTCATCTCTAATTATTACCGATGTTCTGTGTAAAGATTTGCTTTACTAAGCTCGCGAATGTAAGTTATTTCTTCTTCTGTTAATGGAGTTACATCACAAGCCCCAATATTATGACGTAGTTGCTCCAATGAACTCGCCCCGGGAATCGTAACCGCGACGGCTGGGTCAGACAACACATAGCGTAGCGCAATTTGCTCCATACTTCTATCTTCACGAACCAATGATTGAAGCTTTACACGCATCAGTCGTAGTTCGTCTGGGGTGTGATTGAGATATCCTTTATTCAGCTTCTCGTCCCCCCGTTCGGATAGAATTCCCTTGGCTACGGGTCCGCGAACAATCATACTCATGTCATTCTCAACTAATAATGATAGTACCTCTTCTTCTGGTCGGCGATCTAGAACACTATATTGACTCATGACACTAACCATACTTGAATGTGACATGTATTCTCGAATAACATTGGGACGAATGGAGGATATGCCATAGGCTCTTATGAGACCCTCCCGCTTCAGCAGTTCAAAAGCTTCGATGGTTTCCTCTATTGGGTCCTCTAAAGTACCCCCATGGAGCTGATAAAGATCAATATAATCACATTGAAGACGTCTAAGACTCTCTTTTACAGCCGCAATAATATATTCCTTCGAGGGATCCCATACCCAGCCGTCTTGACCAGGAACACGACGATTTCCGACCTTTGTTGCAATGATCACTTCATCACGACGCCCTTGAATGGCCTTGCCTACAATTTCTTCATTACGACCATTGTCATACAGATCTGACGTATCTAGGAAGTTAACCCCCATTTCTAATGCTTCATGAACTAATGGAATAGCTGAACTCTCATCTGTACCTAGGGACATACAACCTAACCCAATTTCACTTACCCATAAATCGGATGATCCCAGTTTTGATTGTCTCATTTAAATTCCTCCTCTTTTCATTAGATTAGAAAGTAACCATCCTCTTAAACAAAGATATGGAGTACTGCTAGGAAAATCCCAATAATAAATCCACATAAAGCACCATTTACCCGGATCCATTGTAAGTCATTGCCTACTTTGTCCTCTAACATGTGTACTAACGTCTCATTATCCATTTGATCCAGGTTATCTTTAACCAATAGACCTAGTCGATAGTAATTACGTTCCACAAACTCACCAATAAAAGATAAAATACCCTGCTCCCATTTCTGAACCAATTGTTCTTGCTTACTAAGCATGTCCCCGACCCAACGGAATAAGCTAATAATGATATGTCCACCATTGTTATATTCGCTATCTAATTTGAGAAGGAATTGCCCCCTAAGATCTTCTAATAGTTTTAGAATAATTGTATGCGTACTTGCATCGGATAGCTTCGTATTGACCCAAGATTGGATCTGAACTGTTATATCAGGATTCAATGCAGCCGTAGTAATCTGCATCCTAACTTCGCCCAGAATTCGATCTCTGTATGTGCTATCTGACTTGGATAATTCGTCTATCGAGGAATCTATTAAGTTCGTTAGAAGTGAGCCTAATTTCTCCTCACTCATAAACCCAAGAAATGCTTGAACCGCGAACCCCTTCATTCCACCCAGCTGTATCTCTTGCAACTTACTATGGACTAAATTTCCTAGTAACACTTCTGTTTCAGGTTTATTAGCCCACTTCTTGCCATAACCCAAAACGTAGTCTAGCATCCTCTCATCATAACGACTCTCCACAATGGAGATAGCCGCCTTAGCCACAATGGGTTCCAATTCTTTGTTGTTCACATAACCTGCCAGTGCACCTTGGACTAAGGAAGCTACATTCTCTAGAGGTAACGTCTCCACAGTTGATTTCATTGTATGGATGATCGTCTTTCTAGTCTCTCGCTTACGTATTAATTTAAACACACTAGAAGTAAGCATCTTAGATAGTTTCATCTGACTCAACTTACGTTTAATACTTTCCTTATTCAGTAGCTCAGTCTCCATGGCAGATATTAAAGAATTCACAAGTTTATCCCGATTGTTGAGAAGCAAAGATGTATGTGGAATTGGAATGCCCATAGGATGACGAAATAATGCCGTTACAGCAAACCAATCGGCGAATCCCCCAACGAGCCCAGCTTCAAACCCACCCTGTAACAGACGAACTGCTATATTTTGCGGTAAAAACAATGTAATTAAGAAGCCGATCCCCATCACGATCAAGGATGAGCTTGCTATGTATCTTGTTCTCATGAACATTCTCCTAATCATTCTTGATGTGTTACCTCAAATTCCATGATAAAAGATAAAAAGCAGGAAGTCCATGGACCCCCTGCATCGATTCAATCTATATGTCTTCACTTCTATTGATTGTCCGAATTTTGAGCCTCGTCTACCATCTCAGCTTTGAATCCTTCAACACTGTCTTTACGTCGTTCATTTTTTTCTTGTATTGCTCTTTTTTCAACACTTGATATTTCATCCCCAAATTCATTTAAATATTGTTCTGCTTCCTTGGAATTTGCAATCGCATTCTGAATACTCTCCCGAAGTCTACGAACATTATCAGTTCTGTCATCTGGCTTAGCCATCGATGAAACACCCCTTAGCATAGATTAAGTGCAATGATTGTTTCATTCACACAATCATAGCCTTTCCACATCTCAGGATGAATTATTCAACGTTCATGGGCAGACATCTACACAGACATAAATATGATGGAATCCTTTTTTCTTCAGAATACGAGCAGCCTTCTTACTTTTCCTATCTTTCTTTCCGACAATAATGATCGGATGTTCAGGCTCTAAGTCTTTACTAGCAACATAGGGTAGTCTACCCAGCGATATATTAACAGCACCTGGCAGATGACCCGCTTCGAAATCTAGTGCGTCTCTGATATCGAGTAACTTATAGCATGTGTTCTTAGGCGGTAAAGTACTACACGGAAGTTCCTGTAGTTCTTCTGAAGGCCACCATCTAGTAATGACAACTGCGATCACAATGAAAATTACAACGATGACCCACCACATCTCTTTATCTCCTATCGTGAACCATTTTTACGAGATATAACCTCACCTATAGGTATTATAAAAGATGGTAATTTAACTGTCAATCAAATTGTAACAGATGATCATTACATATGGATGGTTAATACTTGTCAATTTTCTGACGCTCTGGTTCATCTGAAACCTCTAATTCTTGAGAATCAATCGCTGCATCTAACAATTGATTGTACAAATCATCATCTTCCTCAAGAAGTTGATCTAGTCGCAATAAATCTTCTTCACTACCTGGTTCCTTGGCAAAGTTGAGGCTATAATCCCACTCTTTTCCTCTCTTGCTGAAGAAGGTAATTTCAAATACATCCTTTTTGCCTTCTATACTAAATACAGTGTGACCCACAAAATGTTGATCCTCGTTTCGTTTCATGTCTACATGTTCAATATGTACTATCATCTATAACGATCTCCTTTTATCTCAAATATCTTTATCGAGGAAGTTCAAAAGGTCATTTTTTGAGCTCTCAATTCATTAATAGTATACCATGTCTAGCTCAAATACATGTCTGTTTTCATTATTGATTCCAATTTAGTACAATATGAATGTATAGACTATTTGATATGGAGGGTTACATATGATGGATTTCCAACACCAATTAATGAAATACGCAGATTTGGCAGTACGCGTTGGAGTAAACATACAGCAAGGCCAGACACTGGTTGTGAATGCTCCTATTACTTCAGCAGAATTTGTTCGAATGATCGTGAAGAAAGCCTATGATGCCGGTGCCAAGCTAGTGAAAGTGAACTGGAGTGATGAAGTTGTTACTCGCCTACAGTATGAATTAGCTGCAGATGAGACCTTTAGCCAACCTCCTACATGGTATGCGGGTGAAATTATTGAACTCGTGGAGAATGGTGCTGCTGTACTGTCCGTTCTTGCAGAGAACCCTGATCTTCTAAAGGGAATATCACAAGACAGAATCGCAACTGCGCAAAAGACAAGGGGTCAAGCCTTAGCTAAATACCGTGAATACGTTCAATCGGACAAATTCAGCTGGTGTCTAGTCGCTGTACCTACAGATGAATGGGCAGCTAAAGTATTTCCTGACCTCGATCCGACTGAACAAGTTCATAAGCTCTGGGAAGCGATATTCCATACCGTTCGTGTAGACCAAGAGAAACCTGTCGAGGCTTGGCAAAGCCATCTAGAAACTTTGGCATCCAAATCCACCATCCTGAATGCGAAGAAATACAAAAAACTTCACTACACGGCGCCAGGCACAGATCTTACGATTGAATTGCCACAAGGACATATTTGGGCTGCAGGTGATAGTACGAATGAGCAAGGTCATCGTTTCGTCGCTAATATGCCCACTGAAGAAGTATTTACGGCTCCGCTTAAAACGGGTGTAAACGGTACTGTGAGAAGCACCAAGCCGCTTAGTTACGGTGGCAATATTATTAATAACTTCTCAGTCACTTTTGAGAATGGACGTATCGTCAAAGTCTCTGCTGAACAAGGTCAAGAAACACTGGAACGTCTCGTATCTATGGATGAAGGAGCTCACTACCTAGGAGAAGTCGCTCTCGTACCCCATCAGTCCCCTATCTCAGAATCGAACATTCTCTACTACAACACGTTATTTGATGAGAATGCCTCGAATCATTTGGCAATTGGAAGTGCTTATGCTTTCTGTCTTGAGGGTGGCAAGGATATGACCCAGGAGCAACTATCCGAACGCGGATTGAACACAAGCGTAACGCATGTAGACTTCATGATCGGATCTGCGCAGATGGATATCAACGGAATAACAGAAGACGGACGTGAAGAACCAGTATTCCGTAATGGCAACTGGGCAATTTAAAATAATCAATATCATTGGAGGAATAACATCATGTTAAGTTTTGAACAGAAGTTAGACAATTATGCTACATTAGCTGTGAATATTGGCGTCAATATCCAATCGGGACAGACCCTCGTCATCAACGCCATGATTGAATCAGCTGAACTTGTAAGACTGATTACACGTAAAGCCTATGAAGCGGGTGCGAAACTCGTTAAGGTGAATTATACCGATGAGGCCGTATCTCGGATGCGTTATGAATTGGCTTCGGATGAATCTTTTCTTGAACCTCCAACATGGTTCGCAGGTGAGATGGTGGAACTCGCTGAGAATGGCGCGGCATTCCTAACGGTAATCTCTTCAAGTCCTGATCTGCTAAAAGGAATTGACCCTGAGCGTATTGGTAATCATCAACGCACGTATGGTCAAGCGATGTATAAGTATCGCCAATATCAACAGGCCGACAAAATGAGTTGGAATGGTCTAGCGGCTCCCTCACCTGCGTGGGCAGCCAAAGTATTCCCGGATGTAGCACCTAAAGATCAAGTGAATATGCTGTGGGACGCGATTTTTGCAGCTGTTCGTGCCGATCAACCAGATCCTATTCAAGCATGGCATGAACATATCGATAAGCTTCAAGCCAAATCGAATGAACTCAATAGCAAAAAGTATCATAGTCTTCATTTTGTTGCTCCAGGTACAGATCTAACGATTGAATTACCTGAAGGTCATATTTGGGCACAGGCAGGTAGTCTGAACGAACAAGGAATCTCATTCGTAGCTAACATTCCTACGGAAGAAGTATTCACGGCTCCACTCAAGACCGGTGTAAATGGTAAAGTTAGCAGTACCAAACCACTCAGCTATGGAGGGAATATTATTGATCGCTTCTCCATCACATTTGAGAATGGACGGATTATCGATTTCAGTGCTGAAGAAGGATACGATACACTAGAACGCTTAATCAATATGGATGAAGGTTCACATTATTTAGGTGAGGTAGCTTTGGTGCCCTTCCACTCGCCTATTTCACAAAGTAATATTTTATATTACACCACCTTGTTTGATGAGAATGCATCTTGTCATCTAGCCATCGGTAGCTCATATGCATTCAATCTTGAAGGTGGAAAGACGATGGCACCTGAAGAACTTGCTGCTAAAGGTATGAATCAAAGTATTGCTCACGTTGATTTCATGATGGGTTCTGCGCAAATGAACATTTATGGCTTAACTCATGATGGGAAGAAAGAACAGATCTTCGCTGATGGGAACTGGGCGTTTTAATACAGATTTATGAAATATAGATCGTCTCTTTGAGAGGAGATAACTAGCGATGTTACAAGTAGATCTGACTGGGAAAACAGCTCTGATTACAGGTGCTACAGGACAGCTTGGAAGAGTTATGGCACGTACGCTAGCGAAATGTGGAGCGGATCTCATTATCCATTACCATGGGAATGAGGTCAAAGCGAACGAATTGAAGCAAGAAATAGAGTCCATGGGCAGACGTTCTATGATCGTCCGTGCTGACGTTACACAATTTGATGACATCATCAAGATGAAGAATAATATAGCGGAGCATTTGGGCCATGTAGATATCATCGTTGCCAATGCGGTTGTACAGTACGAGTGGAAATCGGTCCTCGAACAACCTATTGAAGATTATACGAGTCAATACGATACTTGTGTGATGCAAAGTGTGTATTTAGCCAAAGCATTCGTTCCTTCCATGATACAACAAAAGTCAGGAAGATTCATCGGAATCAATACGGAATGTTCCATGACAAATGAACCTGGGCAATCTGCCTATGTCGCTGGTAAACGAGGTATGGACGGCGTTTACCGTGTCCTCGCCAAAGAAATTGGTGAACATCAGATTACCGTCAACCAAATTGCTCCTGGATGGACTATTAGTGAGAACGATAGAGACAATAACACCGAAATCAGTGAGGATTATAACAAATCCGTTCCGTTGAAGCGTCGGGGCACAGATCAGGAGATTGCCAATGTCGTAGCATTCGTAGCTTCCGATCTAGCAAGCTTTATAACAGGTGCATACATTCCCGTTAGCGGTGGAAATGTGATGCCTGCAATATAAAAGATAGGCTCTCCATCAACGATATCTGATCGTTGATGGTGAGCCTTTTAATTACTCGAACATTATTCTCGAAGCGTAAGTAAACGATCAACCGTAATTAATCCTCTCCACTCGGCTTCATTTCCAGGACTGAGGGCAGGCCATCGTATCGGCCAACCTCCATCTGGTTGTTGTTCCAATGCCAAATAATCTAGATGCTGCAACAGTATCTCTTGCGATATCCATTTACGGCAGTAACTACTTGATACAGGAGCATAATCTAATACTTTATGAACATATCCTTCTGCTTTGGGGTCCAATTCAATCGTTCCTTCTTGTTGTAGTTGTTGATCCAACCACTGGATCTTAGGTGTCGCTTGATCTCGATCAGGTGTATTCTCCAAAAAGGCAATACATTGGATCATATCATGATAGTCTTGGGTATCAACCTTCTCTAGCGAATTCCAGACAAATTGAAGTGACTGCTCGAACCACTCTTCATTATAAAAGGACGTTACAGCAGATTGTTTATAGAGTAATCCCAGAATCCTCCCAGTTGGATTCATTGAACCTACATGATCATGCTCAGTAGTCCACCATGGAGCATGTGGGTCTGCATTCAGACTACGAAACGCTCGCGGAAATCCACCAGTCACAGGAATCGTAATTTGCTTAAGATAGGATACGATCCCCTCAATCATGGCAGTATCAAAGACACCAATCTCATCCATAATCAGAAGCGCCATTTCCGTTGGAATAGGCTGACTACTTGAAGCGCGTATGTCAGGCTCCAATGCATTACCGAATCCGCCATCAGCATTTTGGTAAGTTCTCAAAGATTCTAGAACTGCTTCCGCAGAACCTTTAGCGAAGTGAAATTCATATCTTTTACGATCAAGCAATCTGGCGTTCGAATATATAAACGTTCTTGCGTGCTCCCATTGTTCAGATCTCATCATACAGCTCAACCTCTCTCTTATTCAGATATGTGAAATTGTTTACGAAGAAACTTTAGGGCATCCGGGCTACATACGCTCTCTAACTTATTATTTAATTCAGTGGCCGCTTCTTTAGGACTTATTGTTAGCTCCGCAATACCGACCGATTTCATCCAATGATCCACCGTTTCATAGGACGTGCTGTTCCATCCATTCTTTTCACCTTGGTCATTCACCTTTTCTTTTACACCGGAGATCACAATATCTAAATTTCCCTGCAGTTCCATTAGAGCATGATCGAATGTCGATTTCATTTCTTTAGCCTTCATACCAGCCCGTCCTCGAAGTTCGCGTGTATCAATACCTTCATCATTCTCGATGCATTGGTATACATCTAATGCTGCTTTGGACAATAAACCATTCTTATAACGGGTATCAGGTTCGTCCAGATGCCTTTGAACTTTAAGTACAAGTGGAAACCAATCACATGATACTAGAACAGCTTTCCCTTTCATTATTTTTCCATAGGCAGCTATACCATCGCCAGGAAAACGAGCTCTCCATAACCAAGGATCTAGTTCTGAACTTGTATGCCATTGATTCGGATCTGTCACACTTCCTAGTGAGGGATGATTCGCTATCATTGATGCCAGTGGCAATATACCAACACGCTTGATAAGCTGTGTAGCTTCTTCGTATGTATGGATCATTTCTTGATCAGGTTCTAACTTCATATTTAATCATCTCCTTATATTGTGGGCTCAGGGTCATACCGATCGTATACATCTTTGGATTTCATACGAATTGCATGTCTAAGTGATGTAGGTTCAATCACTTCTGCATCCATTCCTATGGAGAAGAACAATTGAATAGCCCACGGCAATTCTGAAGCGGGACAATCAAATTCAGCCAACCATTCATCTTCACCAATAGATGTAATACATTCTCCGATATGCTCGTCCTGCTCAACCTTTAGCATTCCTTTGTAAGTAAGCTTTGCACGAATATGTATAGTCGGTGATTGCTTTTCTTGATCCGTAATGGATTGTAGGTAGTTTTGAACTTCTGAATTCTCTGGTGGTTGTTCTTCCTTCACCTCTTCCATTCGATCTACTCTAAATAATCTTATCTCTCCATGTGTAGGAGAAAAGGCCTCACAATACCAAAAACCATGTGCAGCAAATACCTTATAGGGTTGAAGGATGAGTCTACGATGATGATTCATGGACTTATACAGTGTAGATATCCAATTGGACTCTGCTGTTAGATGAATTAGTGAAGCCAAATGTGGTGTTGAGTACTTTCTTGTAGGAACATTTATTTCTAGACTTTGTAATAGCGGTTGGATCTGCTCCATCATTCCGTGTGGAAGGATGGAGCAGATCTTATCTCTTACAGTCCACCGTTCACTGTTAAAAGGCGTGTCCGAATATTGTATTAGCCCTTGTAACGCAAATAAGACAGTCAGGGCCTCTTGCGAATTAAGCTGAAGCGGTGGAAGTTGGTAACCCTCCATCAGTCCATACCCACCCTGAGGACCACTAATAGCATACAAAGGAACTCCCATCTCAGACAACGATTGAATATCTCGTAGTATGGTCCGTCGGGACACCTCCATTTTATCCGCCAAAGATGAAGCCGTTTCGCCTTGTTGCTGCAATGCCATAATGATCGCCATTAATCGGTCCATTCTCTTCATTCTAACCAATCTCCTCAAGAAGGTATGTCATTATTATAACAAAGGATTGGTGACATCTTATATGTCACCAATTATCTATTCATACAACGGAAATCTAATGGAGTATCCAAGGTCATACAAGATAAACATAGACCATAGAATAAACCATGAACCATTTGTTGAGGGGATGCTATAGCCTTAGCCCCTTTAAAGGAGGAAAAAGATGTCCTACTTCTTCAATAAGATGAAACAAGGTGTCTCTGATGTCGGGAAAAAGGCTCAGAACACGGTTGAAGCGGCAACCTTGAAAATGCAAATATTATCAAAGGAAAAAGAAATAGATAAGAATTACACTACCATTGGACATATTATCCATCAATGTATCACCCGCAAAGAGAGTATGATTCCCACCGCTAAAATTCAGAAATATCAACAAATCATCGTGAAGCTTGAACACGAAATAGCCCATATGCAACGGAAGATGCAACAGAATCAGAATCAAAAAGAATGTGGGTGTGGAAAAATGTTACCTGCCGATGCAACCTATTGTCCTTTTTGCGGACAGCAGTTTCACACTGTGAAGGTGAAAACCGTCCCTTTAAATAAACCTAAATCCTCTAGTTCATTTCATTGTAATCAATGTGGTGCTTCTGTTGCCTACTCAGATCGCTTCTGTAGGGGTTGTGGACATGATTTGACTATGGGATGAAACGGTAAGCTAAGATGTCATTCATATAAAGAAAACCAGTCTAACACTTATTATCGTGTTGAGACTGGTTGTTGTTTGTTATGCTTGAATGAAATATAGACGACTTGTCTCTTCCCAAATCTCGCCTGGTTCGAGACCGATGAGACCGATCTCTTCAGCATCTCTTCCTTCAATGTTAGGTGCATTCACAAGGCTCATCTGCGGTTCGGCACAGAAGTATTGCCCACACGCAACATTATTCCAAATCATCCAATGCTTATAGGATGTACCGACATCATAGATTAACTTATCTCCTGTTCTAGTATCTGTCAGCTCCATCATATTACGACCATTTTGGGGACTCGATGTATAGTGATTATCCATGCTTGCAAAATAAGGATTAACACCTTCGCTCTTCATTAATTGCTCATCTGCAGTTAGAGGCTGAATACGTCCTGTTGGCAACATACGTTCATCCAGCTCCTGACGTTCTCCAATGGTTACCTTCACAACATAATCAGAAGCCGAACTTTCAGGTATAAAAGGAGCATTTATCGCCGTATGGAAAGCGAGTAAATTCGGCATCCGTTCGCTACCTTCATTCTTCACTGTTACTTGTTGCTGAAGTCCTGCAGCACTGAGCGTATAACGAAGTGTAATCGTAAATTCGAAAGGGAAGTATTTCTTATATAGATGCCCTTCACTTACTTTTTGTGAAATGACAACCTTACTTTCATACGCATCTGATGAATAATGAACGACATCCCACGGGAGGGTATGCATATACCCATGCAGATGATTCCCTGTATCCGACTCGTTGACTGGAAGCTCATATACCTTTCCCTCCCACGGGAATTTACCATCTTCGAAACGATTCGGTGGGAATAATACAGGAATGCCATAAATACCAGGATTGGCCTTAAAATGCTCCATCTCATCTTCTTTGGGCTCACGTAGGAAACGGAAGCCCTTCTCAGTATCACGGAACAGAATCAAATTACCACCAATCTCTGGTAATATAGCTGCTTCAAAACGACCATGTGTTAACCATATCGCCTTTTCTCCTTGGAATTTGGTTTCAAATGCGGAATGTTGAGTAGTCATTATTTCCTCCTAAAAGTTATTGTAGCCTTACTTCCGAATATGCCTCATACTTATTCTCATCAGAAGGATAAGCTATATATGAATATTTAATAATATTGTATATTATATCATGTTCTAATACGTTATCCAAAAAGAAACTATGTAATTAAAATAGTAGGCAGATACAGTGTAAATAATGTAAAATATAAGGACTGAAAGAAAAAAGTACCGTATTATTCTGAGGCGGTTTGTTGTTAGGGAGGGATGAACGATGTCAAACCATTTAGATCTGTTAGTTTCAACAGATTTCAATCAATTAAATGAACTGCTTCAAGAGAAAGTATATTATGAATATTATGATTATGTATATGGATTGGTTTATTATATCGTTAAAGATCATTCTACTACTGAAGATATTATACAGGATGCATTTATTCAGGTGATTAAGAAGAAACCGATCTTTGAGAATGAAATAAAACTCAGAGCCTGGCTAAAAGTCGTTTCGCGGAACTCATCTATAAATTATTTAAGAAAAAATAAAAAACACCGTAACCAAGTAGATATTGATAGTGTTTATACATATATAGATGAAGGATTGCAGTCCCCAATCTCTATTGAACATCATGTGGAGAGTAAGATGATGGAGGAATTGATTCAATCTCTTGTGAATTCTTTGAAACCAGAGTATCGCGTACTTATCGAATACCGTTGGAAACAAGGTTTATCCTATAGAGAAATATCTGAACTACTCGATATTAGCGAAGAAGTCATTAAACAACGACTATTCCGGGCACGAGAAAGTGTTAGAAAAAAGATGCATAAAGAATGGGGTGTTATTGATGAACAACGGAAAATTTGATCAATGGTTTGATGATACCTTTGAAAAGACGGTCTCCTCTACCTCTATATCCTCCGATGATTCAAAGAAACAATCCTGGCAGAAGGTTCAAGCTGAGATCTATAGATTGAATAAACGAAAAACAAGAAAGCGTCATTTTCAGCTTGCTACTGTCGTTGCTGCATCCGTCACAGCAGGTGCTATTATATTTAGCCCGCCAGCTGTAACTCAAGCTATCTCACCTGTGTACCAGTCGATCAAAGATTTAGGTAACGGCGTTGTTAATGTTTTCATTGGGACCTACAGTCAACCTGATCAGGAAGGTGCCTTAACATCCCCGCCTCCTGCTGAATATTATCCTGAAGATCCCGATAATCCAACAGCTGTTTTGGATCGCATATCTGAAGATAAATCGTACGTTTATACGCTAGAAGAGGCCCAGAGTGAGCTATCCTTTCCTTATCCTGACTTCCGAATTATTCCAGAACGATTTCAATTGGTAAGTTCCACATTGGCCGACTTAGCTCCTGGACAGAAGACGGATTCAATCACAATGACATATAAATCATCTAATGATGAAACCATGCGGATTATGTTACATTCCATCAGTGAAGGTCAGATGATTACTTCTACTGGCTCGGTAGATATCGAAGTTCTCACCCTAAATAATGATATTGAAGCCTTCTACACACCAGGTAGGTTTAATGATATTCAATTTATATATAATGGAATATCAATACGTGTCTACGGGAATTTAACGAAAGAAGAACTTATTGATATGACAGAGAGCCTGCCGGAGTAAAGGACCTTCTTAGCTGAATAAGATCTTTTGTTGAAAAGAGATTATAATAAAGGTAGCACCCGATTCAATATGGGTGCTACCTTTATTTCTGTTACAATCCATTCATATTAATCTGCTGAAACTCGCTGAATAGGAACAATTTTATTATCTTTTTCCATTGAATTCATAATTGGCAAGAGCCTGCCCCTTGCTAGTAATAAATTGTACGGCTGATACGGTTCGACCATGTGGTATTCTTACTGCGATAAATTGAGATGGATAGGTTATAACCGTCAGATATATCATATCTGGTACAGGTGCTAGTTCGTTGAACATGATGCTAAGTTGGTCGTTGTGCAAGGTAACTTGTAACGTGTTGATAGAATAACCGCTGCTACCTTTTTGCCCTGCAAACAATCCAATAATCAGCACATCATCCGTAGCCTTCCACTTCTTATCAATATCTATCTTTTGTTTTTTTGTGAAATCTACAAACTCTGTTGGTGTATATAGAGTGAAAGCACGAATTCTCTGAGCGTTCCTATCGGACAGTTCGGAACTTTTAATGATTTCAAACGGCAGTGTGATTACATCGGTTGTATTAGCAAGTGGTTTTATAGATTTCTTGAAGGAGTTCAAATCTGCTACTTCTACATAATTCCCTTTTATTTCAAATTCTTTCTCAGTTGTGGACCAAGTAAGGTTACTTTCTATATTGTTAGTCGTCCATGTTTCCTTTTTATCGATCATATTATTGGTTGTGGGGGATTGAATGAAGATGATGGATTGTTTTCCATTTAGATAAGTACCTTTAATGGTTTCATGATGAATCTCCACTTTTTGTAATACAAAACCTATAGGTAAGTCGTTCGGAACAAATACATCCATTTGTTTAGCCTTTTGAAGTTGTTCAAAATCGGAATATTCATCCCACTTGATCGGAAGTACGATATTTAACACCGTTTTGTTTGGAGTTATCGTTACAGCTGATTTATTCTCATTGAACTCAACAGAATAGGTTCCTTTTTTTGAGAGCTCATGGGGAACGCTTTGTGCTTCTGAATAAGAAATGATATTAAAGTAAAATAGGCTAGTGATGAGAAGAAGCATAATCGTCATACGCTTTTTCAATTCTATCCCCTCTTTCCGAATTAAATACCTTCATAAATAGTCAAAGGGTGATATCAGCTTCGCTGGTACCACCCTCTGTTGTTATACTCTTATGTTGTTGTATTCTTCTATTGTGTAATAAGTAGCGATGAGGTATAAACGACAAGTTGTTCTGTAATAGAACCCTTCTTAATCCAATGGTTACCCCGTCCACGATAATAATACCCCGCTGTTACGCTCCAATCAGACGCACCAACGTAATTGTCACTTGAAGTCGTTGATAGTGTTGTCGTTTGAACGGTTATCCAGTCAGTTCCTGTCCAACGCTGAATGGACACATCAGCTCCTAGAGAGTTCACTATTTCGTAAGCTATCGTTGTTGCTCTGAGTCTTGCCTTCAAGTTACCTATTGCTGATATGGTTAGTTCTCCATTATGCAGATAATTGAAACTCTGAGTTAAGGCTTGTGTCGTCACCTCCTGCGGTGGAGGTGTTGTAAGTGCACCTGGTACTTTAGATTCATCTGCACTCACCTCAATGGCAAACATCATACTTATTAATGCGACGAATAGTGTTAAGGTTAAGCATTTCCTAGATATTTTACTTATCATAACTACTCTTCCTCTCTGGATTATCCTGGGTTATAGTATAGACGTAGATAACCAGAGAAAGGTTACGGCATTTCAATTAACTTTTCTTCTGATGCTACATCAAGCTCCTTCGTACTCAGTTTGGAAATGTATCTTGTGCATTAGAATTCGCGAAATACGCTTGTTATCCGTTTCTTCTACTATATATATATGATCGTCAAATTCTACGGACTGCCCCTTCTGAGGTGGAATCGTCTCAAGCCGCGAATACAGCCAACCCCCAATTGTATCATAATCAGCTGTATCCATATCCAACTCGAAGCGTTCATTCATCTCATCAATCAACATTAATCCATCAATAGAGAATTCATCATCATTTATTGTCTCAACTACGGGTCGTTCTTCATCAAATTCATCCTGAATTTCGCCTACGATTTCTTCCATAATGTCTTCCATAGTTACAAGGCCCGAAGTACCACCATACTCATCAATTAATATAGCGATTTGAGACTTGCCACGTTGCATCAACTTCAGTAATGTACTGATATGGATGGACTCAGGAACCGTAATAATAGGACGAACAATCGTTGGATATTCAATATCATTAGCTCTAATTAAGTCCTTGATATGAATGAATCCAATAATATTATCTTTATCTCCTTCGCAAAAGGGATAGCGTGTTCTCATAGCATCATATGCAATTTCGAGGTTCTCTTCTCTTGGAACATGTTTGTAAAGGCAGATCATTTCCGTTCGAGGGATCATAATCTCGCGCGCGGTTGTCTCCGCAAATCCGAATATATTATCTACAAGTGCTAATTCTGTATTATTGATTAATCCACTTTTATTACTTTCTTGCATGAGAATACGTATTTCTTGCTCCGTATGAGCGGAACTTAGTTCGGAGTCAGGTGTAATGTGTAACATTCTCAATATTAGATTAGCTAATCCATTCAATACCCATATAAACGGAGACATCACCTTATAAAATAACGTCATCGGTGCCGCAGATAGTAATGTTACCGTATCGGCTTTTCGTAGGGCAAACGTCTTAGGTGTTATTTCGCCTATGACTGAGTGAAGAATCGTAATGATAATGAATGATATCGTTATTGAAATACCATACACAACAGGTTCACTGTATCCGAATATATCAAAAATAGGATGTAACCATCGTGCAATCGCTGGTGCACCAATCCATCCAAGACCTAATGATGATATTGTAATTCCTAGTTGACATGCTAATAAGTATGAATTTAAGTTGTTCGTAATATTTCTTGCTAAAATAGCACCTTTACGTCCATCTGCAACAAGTGTATCCATTCGACCACTTTTTGCTTTTACCATGGCATACTCTGCAGAGACGAAAAAACCATTCAACACGATTAATGCAAAAATAATAAATAAATTTAGTTCACTCGGTAATGGGTCCAATCTCATTCCTATTCGTCGTAATCCTTCACTGACGAATAGGTACACCTCCTTCGTTTTTTAAAAATGGGTTGACATTCAATAATCAGCTCTACTCTATGCAGCATCAATACCCCAAGTAACTCATCTCCATTCCATCCCAAATTTAAACCTTATACTTAATTATATAGTTATACAATACACAGTCAAACACTAAGGTATGACTGTATTTAACAGAAACAATGAGTTTTATTGAGAAAACAACGATTTAAACGTCTAAAAGGGGTGCCTTCGTCAATTCAGACGAAATGCACCCCTTTTATAGGATTTAGATCCAATTTATCATCTCGGTTGTACTGGATTTCCAATAACTCCCGGATATTGATAATTAATCGGCTCATCAAAGGTAATATAATCTAAGTAAATCGTTAACAATATGACTCTGCGTCCAGTAGTCTTTTCACTAATAATGATGTGATCACGACCTGCTGCCTCGACAACACCTTGAAATACTTTGGCATTCCATTCCTTGTTATTCTCATAAGTCATATAAAATGTTCCGACCTTACCAAGATTAAGACGTAATATATTCTCAACATAGGATTGTTCAAAAACAGGTGCATTAGTCTGTACAACGTTGCCTGTTGGTGTCATCGGATTGCCACTTGATACTTGAGGTGGTATCATCTGACCTCCACCTGATCCTTGTAGTGGTTTCATATATGAACCCCCTACTCCCATTCCTTGGCCCATAGGAGCATTATAGGGCCCCCGCTCATTTCCAAAATTATAAGATACCGGTTGAAAAGGTTGCATCATCATGATCAAAATTCCTCCTTATGTTTACAAACACTTTCTTATATTTTAATAAACTGTCGGACAATCTGCTGGAGAGGGAGTAAAGAAGCAATGTGCCTTAAATCTGCCTGTATTTTGCTGATCATACCAAGTAGCTGGACATTCTCCTTCCGGTCGGAAGAACCAAAGAGCATTACTAGCTGGCCATACACGTTCGCCATTAATGACCCTTTTGGCCAGACGAATATCTTTCTCACGGGCTCCTTGATAGAAATAACCTTTTTGTGTAGCTTCAAATCCACCTGGCCTTTGAAAAACCATGTCATTCAAGTTGCGAATAGCATTGAAATCCAGACAATCACCTAACACTCGATTCACCCCTACATTACCGACCATTAGCATGCCTTGTTCTCCATCCCCCTCGGCTTCAGCTCTCATTAATCGGGCTAACAGCTTGGTATGTTGTGTAGTTGTTTTAACAGCGGGCATCTTAACACCTCCTTGTTGTGTGAACTCTCTAACTTCACCTTATCTTATGTACATCAGCCCAGATGGTGACTGTTTTAAATCATTTCGTTAATTTACATTTGGTTAATATTCCCCGAATATCCAAGCCTTATGATCAGATGGTAGTTGAATAGCAGAGAGTGAGGTTTACACGGTTATGGAAAAAGAAATTAACTTACCCCAAGTCTTACCACGATCCTTTATACATTCCTTCTCTACACGTTCTTTACGAACAAATCGTTTGTTAGAACGCGTGTTGGCATTTACCTTTCTGGCCCCATCATTGTTGTTGTTTAGTATTTTTCTCTTCTATCCCCTCATTAAATCAGTATATTTGAGCATGTATCTAACCGATCCGAGGGGGCGTGTAGCACAGTATGTAGGACTTCGTAATTTCACAGATTTATTGACTTCAGAACTATTCTACAAAAGCATTACCGTTACCTTAAGCTTCATTCTAATGACAATTCCCACAGGTATTGTCCTGGCACTATTTCTCGCCGCCTTAGTACAAAATAAATGGCGTGGCATGTTTCTATTTCGCTTTATCTTCTCCTTACCCATGGCGATCTCAGTAGGTACAGGCTCTATTATCTGGATGATTCTGTATCATCCTACTCTAGGAGTGTTGAACTATTCTCTCACTCTGCTGAATATCGCACCCGTTCATTGGCTCACCGACCCTAAATGGGCGCTAATATCTATTTCATTGATGACCGTATGGATGAACTTAGGTTTTCAATTCATTGTATTACTCAGTGGTATGCAAAGTGTCCCTGAAGATATTTACGATAGCGCTAAGATGGATGGAGCAGGAGCATTCCGTACTTTTTTTAAACTTACATTACCACTGATTACTCCTTCCTTATTCTTTGTAGGTGTTGTATCCATGATTGGTGCCTTTCAATCATTTGGACAGATCAACATTCTGACCAAGGGTGGTCCAATGAACAGTACCAACGTCATGGTGTTCAATATATATCAAGATGCATTTGTGAATTATAGATTTGGAGTTGGCAGTGCGCAAGCCTTAATTCTATTTTGCATCATTCTTATACTTACATTGATCCAGTTCAAGTTCCTCGAGAAGAAGGTGCATTATCAATGATTATGAACAACATGAATCGAAGCTTTTTAATGGTCACATTATTAGTAGTTTCATGTCTGATCCTTTTCCCTCTACTCTACACCCTATCCTCATCATTTATGACAAATGCAGAATCAGCTGTATATCCCCCGCGATGGATACCTAGTCAACTCCGCTGGGATAACTATATAGAAGTCATCCAGACTATTCCGATCATGCGTTTTATCGGAAATAGCTTCATAGTATCTACTTTAATCATGCTTGGACAGATTATAACTGCAAGTACAGCTGCATATGCTTTCGCATTTCTTCGATTTCCGGGCAAAGTCTTTCTATTTGCCTTATTCCTTGCCACCATGATGATTCCTTGGGAAGTAACGATGATCCCTAACTATATGACGGTTAAGAATTGGGATTTACTTGATAGTTACACAGGCTTAATCTTACCTTTTCTTGCTTCGGCATTTGGGACATTCCTACTAAGACAGGCTTATCTTCAGTTACCCTACGAATTATTTGAAGCCGCGAGAATCGATGGATGTGGACATATCCGTATCTTCCTCTCCCTTGTTGTACCCTTATCTACACCCGCTATTGCGACACTTGGCGTCTACACATTCTTGAATCACTGGAACAACTATTTATGGCCACTTCTTATTACCAACAAGGAAGAAATGCGTACCGTGCAAATTGGGATCAGTATGCTGCAATTCGAGGAGATGACATCTTGGAATTTAGTCTTAGCAGGGGTAGTGCTTGTTCTGCTTCCTTCTCTCCTATTGCTTATTCTTGGCCTGAAGCCACTTGTAAGAGGTATAACGGCTGGAGCTCTTAAGGGCTAGCTCTGATTACTACTAAATCAATAAGAAACTTCCACCGTGTTCCGTCATTAGAAAGTTCCTTATTAGGAGCAAATCTAATTTCAGATAAAATAAAGATGAGATAAGGGAGAGAATAAGAGACCATGAATTCAAAAGCATTCCGTAGCAAGTCCAATGTACTCATTATGATGTTTTGTATGATGTTTATGATCACTGCTTGTGGATCGACGGTCAGTAATAATGCAGCGAGTGAAACAACTGTGGCTACCTCCGGTAGTGAAGTGTCTGCTGAGACTATAAAGAAAGTGGAGCCTGTAAAAGTAGTATGGTGGCATTCCATGAGTGGTGGACTTGGAGAAGCTGTGGATAAGCTTGTATCTGATTTCAATAGCTCACAAGAAAATGTTCAAGTAGAAGCTGTATTTCAAGGAACCTATGATGAGAGCTTGAATAAATTGAAAGCAGCGATGGACTCTAGTAGTAGCCCTACTTTAATGCAGGTATATGAAATTGGAAGTCGATTCATGATCGACACCGAAGCAGTAACTCCCGTTCAGACATTTATTGATAAGGAACAATACGACATCACATCACTTGAGCCTAATATTTTGGGTTATTATACATTCGACAATCAGTTGTATTCGATGCCTTTCAATACATCCAATCCCATTCTTTATTACAATAAAGATGCCTTCAAAGCAGCGGGATTAGATCCTGAGAATCCTCCTAAGACCTATGAGGAGCTAGCAAAGGCTGCCAAAGCACTAACAAGTGAAGGCCAATCAGGTGCTTCCTTTGCAATCTACGGTTGGTTCATCGAGCAATTACTAGCGAATCAAGGGGTAGAATTTATTGATAATGGAAACGGACGAACTTCCCCCGCTACATCATCCTTATTGAACAGTGAAGCGAGTGTATCAACCCTAACTTGGTGGAAGCAAATGCTAGATGAACAAACTATAATGAATCTTGGTCGTAAAACAGATGATACCAAGAAAGCATTCGCAGCAGGACAGATTGCTATGACTCTTGATTCTACGGCTTCCCTTCGTGGAATCGTTAGCTCAGCAGATGGTAAATTCGAAGTAGGTACAGGTTTCTTACCTAAACCAGAAGCTTCTGGTGATGGCGGTGTAGTTGTTGGAGGAGCGAGCTTATGGATTATGAACAATAAATCGCAAGAAGAACAGCAAGGGGCTTGGGAATTTATTAAATTCTTAGCGGAACCAGAAGTACAAGCCTATTGGCATGTAAACACAGGTTACTTCCCTATCACGCAAAAAGCATATGATGAGCAAATAGTTAAAGATAATCTAGTGGCATATCCTCAATTTCAAACGGCGGTAGATCAACTTCACCAAACGAAGCTGAATCTAGCAACACAAGGAGCAGTGATGGGTGTATTCCCTGAAGCAAGACAATTGACAGAAACAGCGATAGAAGAAGTGTTGAACAATAGTAAATCTCCTCAACAAGCATTGGATGACGCTGCCAAATCAATTACGGGTAAGATACAAGAATATAATCTAACTGTAAAAAAATAAAGTTATCCATTCATCATCAAATATTCGTAGTATAATCCCTTCAAAAAGAGGCTTGATTGAAACGATACCCGTTTCGATCAAGCCTCTTTTTAATTAGTGAATGACATGTTGATCCTCCATTATGCTATTCATATCCGCGTCTAATCGATCGGCTATCCTCTTGGGTCGTGAAGCGGGGATTACGATGAAATCCGATGTAGCGAGTACCCTTAAACGTCAATTCCCCTGTATCTCCTTCAGCACAAAGACCATATTCTTCCCCATTTACAACGAACTCTATTCGATCTCCACTATCTACCTCGAAGGTTATATAGTAACAAGTGCGAGTGAAGCTAGAGATATGATCATTCTGATGGTTCTGATGGTGGCTCACTTCGTTACGCTTGCTCACAATACATGATCCCACGGTAAGTAAAGGCTGTTTATTATTATTATTCCATCGTACGATACCATTTCCAATACTTAATAATAATATGCCTACAAACACAATGATGAAGATCGGCATGACTGTTCCTACGAAATCAAACATCCAGAATGAGTTCATCCCTATACTTCTCCCCCCTATGTAGAGCAGCTATGATTTCATTATTTCATTTGAGATACTCTTCCTTATCATGTATATGCCACATCCGTGAGAAATTGATCATTTATTCAAATCAAATAAAGAGATAAGGAATTAATTCCTTATCTCTTTGTATAATATCGTATTGTTGTTATGCATGCATCATTTGTAAGAATAACTGAGTCTCGTCCATTGTATTTTGTTCCGTTAAGATGGCTTGATCAGCCCAACATTCTCTGCACTTCTCTTCAGTAGTACATAAATGAGCTTCATCACATGTATAGCAGAATTGTAGTAGGTTTTTGCTTGTTTCATCCATATTATTATTGAAAGTTGTCATCGATCCCACTCCCATCGTCTTGTATGTCTTGTTTACATCTTTAATATATCATACGAATCAACGTTGTATTGTGATTTATTTCACAACTTATATGCTGAAATTAAACTATTATTTTATCTCCCTCAGATTTCTTAATTATATACCATTTATAGCCGTTGAAATCTGAGGGGCAACATATGTTTGCTGCAAATATTAACTACAATACCTTCCAACTGATCCCACCATTTATTGTTTGCAATAGCAGCGACCGTTTGTCCTCCCTATTCTCCAATAAGATCCATCCTACTTCTGAAGAGATAAAATCCAATTTCACTACGATCGGATACTTATTCATATAATCTTGCAATACTAGGCTGATCGGTAGTTCCCTCCAGTTATTTCCTTGATCTATCGTATGATAGAGAACGGATTCCTGAAGATACCACCCTTCCGTGTTACTTACAAATACAGGACTTAGCGCTTGGTTCAAACCGTTAGCCCAATTTAAATGAAAAGGAGCTAACTCCCAACTTTGTCCTTTATCTATCGTAAAATATCCATTAAACTTGGTTTCAGTATCCTTTGTACAACTCAAAGGGATAAACCCATCGCTTTTTGATTGTTTAACAAATAGAGGCTCGCCTAGAGTTAACGTACTGCATGTACTCATTTTATTCAGATCAATGAAATGAGGTGTTGTGTTCCATGTATTACCGCCATCTTCTGTCGTATATAATTCGGAGATCTCGTTATCCTGTAAGGTGACAAATCCATGCAAGCCATCGATAAAGGTCATATTATTCAAATATCCAGTGTTCGAAATGGAACCCATCGTATCATTTGCCGAGGTTAGCGTCCCTGTATTCTGCATAATCTTTGTCCAATTGGCACCACCATCATCTGTTCTATATAAATATTTATCCTCTCTTCCCATTGAAGTAGCAGATGATGTCATAATCCATCCACGGGTGGGAGATGTGAAGGAAATTCCCTTAATATGATCTGACTTAGGTAAAGAAGATATCTTCCATTGATTTCCCCCATCCGTCGTACGAAGAACAACCGTTTCATTTACATCTTGTCCATTTCGGATAATCCAACCATTATTCTTTTCTAAGAAGAACATATCTACTCCATATTTAGGATTAGAATCAAATTTAATATTCGCTGCTGGTGAGATGTTGCTCCACGTTACACCATTATCCTCAGTTCGATATAATCGGAGAGTTTTCTTGGTTACCCCCCATGCTAGTCCAGCATTCTCATTAAGTAAATTGAAATCAACCAATCGAGTCTGAATCTGATATTTTTCTTTTTCTTCAGTAGCCTCGTTCATTGTTTCAGGTACAATTACATTCAAAGTCTGTCCCTGTTCGCTTAAATCTTCTTGTTCTTGAGGTGGTTGAGACTTTAGCTCAGTGTTATCTTGTGTACATGCCGTAAGAACTAAACCTAATATAACTACAAGTATTGGAAATATATATCGTCGTGACTTCATCATTCTGCCTCCATGTATACCAAATTCCTAGATGTTATAAAAATATTACACAATAATACGACCATAAATTAATAACAAGGTTATTCTAAGTAAATATTATATCATAATATAAGAAGGACATCGTCTTTTTGTAAATATAAGAAAGTATAAGACTCACGCCATACTCTATTCCTTATATTTCCGCAGAAACGGATGCCTTAAAGTGATATGAAGTATCGCTAGCAAATGATAGCAACAGATTAATGATTTTATTATGATTTATGACATAAACTATTAATTACATTAATAATCACATGAAGTAACATAATTAATATTATGTAAACTATCTTCTTATTTATTTAACTTACTATGTCGATATCCGTAACAGAAATATATAACCAATCCGATCAGTAACCATATGATAAATCCTTGCCATGTTTCTTTACTTAGACTGAACATCAAGTAAATACAGCTACCTGCGCTCAATAATGGTATAAAAGGAACCCATGGAACGCGAAATCCTCTAGGTAAATCCGGATTTGTGATCCGCATGACAATAATACCTAATGAAACGACTGCAAATGCGAATAATGTGCCCATACTCGTTAGACTTGCTAGCTTGTCTAGTGGAATTAGCCCTGCTAAGATAGCTATCAGAATTCCCGTAATCCATGTACCGATAACAGGAACCTGTGTTTTCACATGAATACTTGAAAGGATCTTAGGCAACATCCCATCTCGTGAAATGGCATATATTAATCGAGATTGCCCATATATCAACATTAACAGTACCGTCGTCATACCTGCAATCGCCCCTAATGATATGAGACCTGCCACTACATTCTGATTGATGAATCGGAGAGCAAAGGCAACGGGATCTGTCACATTTAGAAGTTCGAACGGTACAATTCCAGTGATGACTAACGACACGATGATGTAAAGAATTGTGCAAATAGCGAGAGATGAAATGATTCCAATTGGTAAATCTCGTTGAGGATTCTTCACTTCTTCCGCCGCAGTCGATAGGGCATCGAATCCTATATAGGCAAAAAATACAGCTGCTGCCCCATTAAACACACCTGTCATTCCGAACGGTAGAAATGGAGACCAGTTTGATGGTTTTACATAAAAAACACCTACACCTATAAACAATAAAATAACTGTAATCTTTATTACAACCATAATCGTATTGAAACGTGCTGTTTCTTTAATTCCCCTAGTCAACATATAGCAGATTAAAAGAATAATTAGGACTGCTGGCAGATCTATGTAAGATCCTTGTGACATATTAAAAGATCCGGATATCGCTATTGGGAGATGGATTCCGAAACCATCCAGTAAGCCTTTTAAATATCCCGACCAACCACTGGCTACTGCAGCACCCGCAACACCATACTCAAGCGCAAGATCCCAACCTAGAATCCATGCAAACATCTCACCAAAAGCGGTGTAACTATACGCATATGCGCTACCTGATACAGGCACTGATGAGGCAAATTCGGAATAACACAGTGCTGCAAGCACACACGCAATAGCTGCAACTACAAATGAAAGAACCAGACCTGGTCCTGCATGCTTCGCGGCCGCCACACCAGTTAGCACGAAAATCCCAGTTCCCACAATAGCTCCCACCCCTAGAATGGTTAAATCCATAGCCCCTAGTGATTTTTGCAACTTCGTTGTTTGATCTGTAACATTTGCTTCTTCTATATAGCTTAAAGCTGACTTTTTACGAAATAAATCCATGATCTCTCTCCTTGTAGGTTCATCTATCGATGTTTATAATTGTGTTATAGCGGATAGTATGGCTCTATGTCAATGACAATAACCAACAATCCATCTGAATACTCTCTTGATCTATTACCAAAAAGAAAAAAAGAGTAACCACATGGGCTACTCTTGTGCAGATCCCAACTATACTTGAACCAAAAGTTCTACTTTACAGTATCGGTGCTTATCTTTCTCTAGCAAAGTAAATATTATATTCTCATGTTCCCATTGATCGCCTTCTTCTAATTCTGACTGATGGCCATATAACCATCCACCTATTGAATCCCATTCTGCGGTTTCAAATCGCGTCGAAAGAAGATTGTTGATAAGTACCAAGGATACTTTGCCATCAGCAATAATATGATTATCCTTGATCTTCGTAATTTCTTGTTCTTCATCGGAGTCAAATTCATCACGAATCTCCCCAACGATTTGTTCTAATATATCCTCAATCGTTACCATTCCAGATGTACCTCCATATTCGTCCACCAGAATGGCGATATGAGTACTTTCTCTTTGCATCTTTTTTAACAAAGCATCGATTGATGTCGTTTCTGGAACAGACATAACAGATTGGAGTAAAGTTGAAATCTCAATATCAGGATTGCTATTATAAGCCAAAAAGAATTGTTTGGTATTAATAATGCCAATAATATTATCTTTATTTTCTTGTGCAACAGGAAAGCGTGTATATTGTTCAGTTGTGATAATATCCATATTCTCTTGCTGCGTTTTATCTGTATATAAGCACACCATATCTGTACGCGGCACAAGGATATCTTTAGCCTGCATATTGTCAAAAGCGAATATTCGATTCACAAATCCGTATTCATTCTTGTTAATCTTTCCGTTCTCGTAACTTTCATTTATTATAATCTGAAGCTCTTCCTCGGAATGCGCTTCTTCATGTTCTGATGTAGGCTTGATACCCATCATCTTAACTAATTGGATAGCTGATCCATTTAGGACCCAGATAAAAGGTCTCATCAATTTGTCAAACCAAATGATTGGGTGGGCCGTTAATAAAGCCATCGTCTCCGTCTTGCGAATAGCAATCGTCTTAGGTGCCAATTCACCTACAACGACATGTAAGTACGTAATGATGACGAAAGCGATTATGAAAGAAATGAAATCAGTAAGTCCTTGAGTTAATTGCATGTTCTCAAACACAGGATGTAGAATACTTTCTACTGTGGGCTCTCCCAACCAACCTAATCCCAGTGATGTAATCGTAATACCTAATTGACAAGCAGACAAATACCCATCTAGATTGTCTAGCACTTTTTTTACAGCTAGTGAATTCTTTCTACCTTCACTGACCATTTGGTCCACTCTACTTGGTCGAAGTCGCACCATTGCAAATTCTACCGCTACGAAAAAAGCTGTTAATCCAATTAATATAGCGATCATTAATAAATTTAACCCCGCCCTATCACTTACCACTACAACATCTTCCCCTTATAAAAAATATGATTTTAATAGTATCAAGAAATAATTATACATTATTCAGAGATTTATAACAAAATATTAACAAAAGGAATATACAAAAGAACGACAACAGTCCTGCTTTGTTATCGTTTCTAATGGTTGTCGTTTCTAATAGAATGATCGATGATAATTTAAACATGTTTTGTCCTTTCTTACATCAACTAATTAATATTATGAATTAAATATGTTCCTCATCACTGCCATCTAATTCATCACCGTCTAACTCATTGCGAGATTGCAGCAGCCGATCGGCGACCAATCGGAAGCTTTCAGGTTGTAATAATTCAACGGGAGAGTAACTTTTATCAAAGGTGAAGGCATCTCCTTCAATAATACAGCGTACCCATCGTTTAGCTTCGTCAGATGGATTTTATCTCCGTAATCGGCTAATAAACCTTTTATAAAAGTCTCACCGAGCTTAAACTTAATCTCTATCTCTGGCTTGATCTCTACTATTCGAGTTGCAGCTTCCACGACTTGCTCTGGATCCCATTTCTCCTGCAAACTCCGCTTGTCACTTGCTGCCCATAGCTCTAATTCACGCTCCTCTTGATGACGCTCTTCATGGCTTGCATCTGGCCATTTGGTCTCTACATAAGTCTGCACAAATTCCATCACATGCTCATTCACGATTTCCGGGATCGGGTGGTTGCTCACTACTCGGATTCTTCTCTACTTTGCGCTTGGTCATTCGCGTGAATTCTCCATCAAGGAACTTACTGATTTCACTATCCACGTATTCTTGACCATCCAGCGTTTGATAGTGCTTATAGCTTTTGACGGTCTGACCATCACCGCTTTCGACCTGTATGACAAAGAAAGATAAGTGCTGTACGCTAAATCGCATGTTGAACTCCTTTTTGTAAACTAATGTTATTTGTTATAGAAAATACATAAATATAAGAATAAACTTTTTGGTTTTTCGCATTTAGTTAACATAACTAATATTATGTTAACTGATTCGAATTTTATAATTGCGGAATCACTATTTATTATTTTCCGAAAGAAGACTTCCACCTCAATGAATGTGAAGGGCGAAGCTCAATGAGTAGGTGGGAGATGAATTTCGGTTGGCGATAGCCAAATACTTCCTTCGCATGATATAATAGAACA